>NZ_JBSGDR010000015.1:0-245988 GCF_053602455.1 Amycolatopsis sp. NPDC004378 | reverse complement strand
CGGCCACAACACCCCCACCGAAACCCGCATCAACCACTACGCTCAAGCCTCAGCTGCCTGAAAACCCCGTGTCCGCCTCACCGGGGCAACTCCACGTGATTGCCGAGCCGCCCCCCTGATCACGCGTGTCGACTGTCCAATCACGCGTGTTGACCCCTCCATCACGCTAATCCGGGCCTTCGCTGCGCCGTTCGGATTTCAAACTCGGCCGTTCGAGTGCCGCCGTCCGGGGGTACGGCGTCTTCGTCACCCGGCGTGCGTGATCGTGCGTTTCACCCCGGCGTCGCGCCCTGTTCACCTCTTGGCTCCGAAACCCGCGCGTAATCGGAAACTGATGGTGACGGAAACGTAGGCCACGTAACGTTTCTCTCATGCATGCAGAGGTGTCACTCGCCGGGAGGCCCGCCGTGCGTTGAGGTCCGCAGGCGCCGACCGTACACAGTGGACTTTCTCGATCGCTGAGGAAAGGACGTCCCGTGAACACGCTCCCGCCGGAACCGGACTCCGCACCGCCGACACCGCCCACCGCGTCCCAGCGCGTCATCGAGGCCTTCGAGCGCCTCACCGAAGCCGACCGGCCGGACCTCTGGTCCACCCTGCGCGCGGTCGAAGACGTCCTCGTCGACGCGAAGGCCGTCGACGAGCGGGTCAAGGCGGGGGAGGAGCTGCCGCTGGCCGGCACGGTCCTCGCCGTGCAGGACCTGATCGACGTCGCCGGGCAGCCGTCCGGGCGCCGGGTCCCCGAAACCTCCGCCACCGTCGTGGCCCGGCTCTCCGCCGCCGGGGCCGTCGTGCTCGGCAAGACCGGGCCCGCCACCGTCGCCTCGGCCTGGGACCCGGCCAAGACCGGCGGCAGCGGCGCCGCGGTCGCCGTCGCGCTCGGGATCGTCGACCTGGCCCTGAGCACCACGGGCCCGGTCCCGGCCGCGCTGAACGCCGTCGTCGCGCTGAAACCGACCCGGGGCCTGCTGCCGATGACCGGCGTCGGCGCCTCGGACGGCATCTCCGTGTACGCGAACGGCCTCGTCGCCGGCCGCCGCGCCCTCGCGCTGATGACCGGCCCGGACGACGCCGACCCCGCGACGCGCACCTGGCCCGCCGACGTCCGCCTCGGCGCGGGCGAGCACCCGCGCGTCGCGTACCCGCACGACCTGCCGCTGGGTGACGCCGCGGCGATCGCGTTCGAGACCGTCGTGAAGCGGCTGACGGCGACGGGCGCGGTGCTGGAGCCGGTCTCCATCGGGCAGCCGGACTTCGGCGACGCCCTCCTGTTGCCCACCGTGCCGGACCACCCGGCGCTCGCCGAAGCACTGGCCGACCCGGCCGCCGTGGCCCACCGCCTGGCCGGCTGCACCGCCTTCACGAACCTGCTCGACCTGGCCGCGGTGACCGTGCCGGTGCTGCCGGGCGACAAGCGCCCGTTCGGCGTCACCTTCGTGACGCGCGCGTTCGAAGACCAGATCGGGCTCGACCTCGCCACCGTCTGCACGGACGAACCCATGACGCCCTACCCGGAGCCGGGCGAGGACGTCGTCGTGTTCGGCGCGCACCTGCGCGGCCAGCCGCTCAACCCGCGGCTCACCGAGCTGGGGGCCCGGTTCACCCGGCCGGTCCGGACCACCGAGGACTACCGGATGGTGTTGCTGGACACCGAACCGCCGCAGCCGGGTGTGCTGGACCACCCGCAGGGCGGCGGCCTCGACGGCGAAAGCTGGCGGCTGTCCCCGGCGGCGTTCGAGCAGTTCGTGTCGACGCTGAAGGAACCCTTCGTCCTCGACCGGGTCGAGCTGGACGACGGCACCCGCCCGCTCGCGGTGCGGTGCGACCCGGCGGCGAGGGGCGCCCGCCTGGACCGCTACGAGTCCTGGCGCGGCTACGTCCGGTTCACCTCGACGGCCGGGCTGCGAGGCCCCGGCTGACCCGGCGCACCAGGCCCGGCCCGTGCAGCGCGAACCCCGTGTAGAGCTGCACGAGCGACGCGCCGGCGTCCACCAGCCGCACGGCGTCCTCCGGGCCCATGACGCCGCCGACGCCGATGATCGGCAGGCTCCCGCCGGTGTGGTCGTGCACGAACCGCACGACCTGCGCCGCGCGGGTGGTCAGCGGCCGGCCGGACAGGCCTCCCCCCTGCCCGGCCAGGCTGCTCTCCGCGGGCGCGATGCCGTCGCGGGCGAGCGTGGTGTTCGTGGCGATGATCCCGGCGACGCCGTGTTCGGACGCGACCTCCAGGAGCTCGCCGAGGGCGTCGTCGGTCAGGTCCGGCGCGACCTTCACCAGCAGCGGCGTCGGGGTGCCCGATCCGGCGAGTTCGGCGGACGTGGCCCGCAGTTCGCCGAGGAGCTCGCCGAGCGCGGTGCGGTCCTGCAGCCGGCGCAGCCCCGGCGTGTTCGGCGAGCTGACGTTGATCGCGAAGTAGTCGGCGTACGGGTGCAGTGCACGCAGGGAGAAGCGGTAGTCCTCGACGGCGTCTTCGAGCGGCGTCACCTTCGACTTGCCGATGCTGATCCCGAGGGGCACGCCGGGTTTCCCGTCGCGGGCGAGCTTGGCCGCGAGCGCCTCGGCGCCGTCGTTGTTGAAGCCCATGCGGTTGATCACCGCGTCGCTGGCGGGGAGGCTGAACAGCCGCGGCTTGGGGTTGCCCGGCTGCGCCAGCCGCGTCACCGTGCCGACCTCGACGAACCCGAACCCGAGCGCGGCCCACGCGGGCAGCGCACGCCCGTTCTTGTCCATCCCGGCGGCCAGGCCGACGCGGTTGGGGAACCGCAGGCCCAGCACCGTCACCGGGTCGTCGACCCGGAACACCCGGGGCATGGCTTTGCCGAACCGGGAAAGGACGCCGATCGTGCGCTCGTGCACCAGCTCGGGGTCGTGGTAGGAGAGCCGGTACAGGGCCGGGCGGACGATCTTGTCGAAGAACACGCCCCCATGCTGCCAAATCGCCCGGAACCCGCGACCGGAGCGTCACCCCGGCGTGAACGGGACCACGGTCAGCCCGCGGCCTGGAGGTCCTTCCACTCGTCTTCGAGCATCGCGTAGATCAGCTCGTCGGTCCACTCGCCCTTGACGATCTCGTTCTCCTTGAGGTGCGCTTCCTCGCGCATGCCGAGGCGTTCCATCAGGGCGGCGGACGCGGTGTTGCGGCCGTCGCAGCGCCCGATGATGCGGTGCAGCCCCAGATCTTCGAAGCCCAGCCGCAGCAGCTCTGTGGTCGCCTCGGCGGCCAGGCCCTTGCCGTGGTGGTCGGGGTGGAAGACGAACCCGATCTCGCCCTGCCGGTGCTCGCTGCTGAGCCACTCCAGGTTCAGGTCGCCGATCAGCTGCCCGGTGGCGGCCAGTTCGACCGCGATGGCCAGGAACTGCCCTTCCTTCGTCAGCGTCGAACTGTGCACCCGTTTGGCCAGCGCGGCGGCCGACTCGGCGCGGCTGCGCGGCCCCCAGTACAGGTAGCGGGCGACGTCGGCCCGGGACTGGAAGGAGTTCAGCGCATCGAGGTCTTCGGGCGCGAACGGGCGCAGGAGCAGCCGGTCCGTGGTGATCGGGTAGTCGGGCCTGAGCATGCGTCCAGGCTAGCGACGTTCAGCCGTCCGGGGGACAGAACGGCGTAATGCGTTCGGCGAACCCCGCGGTCGGATCGCCGGACGGTCGTCCGGGGCCGCCGGATGGGGGTGACCTGCACAAATGAGCGCATAAGGGTGCCCCCGGGGTGCCTCTCGAGCGCCGTCAACGCCCGAGCCCGAGCCGGACTGGTGCTCGGGAACCCCGGAGGCCCGGTGACTGCCTGGTATTCGCTATCAGGCACCACGTGAAGCAGGCGATGAGCCGAAGGTGGCTCAGTTGTATCGCTGCTCAAAGTCCTCCACGTGCCATCCGCTAGCGGACAGCCACCTCACGAGTCCTGTTGGAATACAACTTAGGACCACCTCCTTTCTCGTGTACCACCACGCTAGGCGAAGTTCCCGGTCCCCGGCAACGTCATTTCGCCGATCTCACTCCGCAGCCGGGCCTTGCGCCGTTGGGCGTGACCAGGACGCCGTGGTCGGGCATCCGCCGGTGCGCGGCGACGCTCGCGACCTGGCCGGTGCGCACGTTCGACGTCGGGCTGCGAGCGGGATCCGTTGTGCCGCAAAGTGGTCCGGCAGGACCGGGCCGGCCGTGCAGCTGGTGCCGTGGCCGATCCGCACTTCAGCTGGCCGGAGCCGGGCCGTGCTGGTCTTTCGGGCAGAACCACGTCGGCCGCCGCTGGACGTCGTGGCCCTGCGTGCGGACCTGGACCCGGCCGCCGCAGCGGAAGCAGCCCTGGCGGGTGCGCTCGTACACCCAGTTCTTGCGGTTGCGGTCGAGGTGGCCGGTGGTGCTCTGCTCGAAGCGCCCGGCGACGGCGTTGGCCAGGATCAGCTTGCGGGCCAGCAGAACCGTGCGGCCGGCGTCCACTTCGGACACCGGCGTCCACGGCGTCACGCCGAGCAGGAAGCAGATTTCGCACTTGTAGAGGTTCCCGACGCCCGCCATGACGCGCTGGTCGAGCAGCGCCAGGCCCAGTTCGCGCCCGGGATCGGCGGCCAGCGCCGCGGCCGCGCGGGCCGCGTGCTCGTCTGTCCACTGTGGATCCAGGAGGTCCGGGCCGAGGTGCGCGACGAGGTCGTGCTCCTTCGCCGTGGCCACGAGTTTGAGGTCGTGGACGCGGAAGCCGATCACCTGGACGTCGGCCGCGGTCAGGACCACGCGGGCGTGGTGGCCGGGGCGGCGCCACTTCGCGCCGGCCGGGTAGACGTCCCACATGCCGTCCATCAGCAGGTGCGAATGCAGCGTCAGGTCGCCGGAGAAGCGCGTGAACAGGTGCTTGCCGACCGTGCCGACGCCCAGCACGTCGCGCCCGGAAAGGTCCACTGTGGCCAGCTGGGGCACGCGGAACTCCCCGCGCAGCAAGGTCTTGCCGGCGATGGCCCGGTCGAAGCGCTTTCCGACGAGGTAGACGGTGTCACCTTCGGGCACGGCTCATCCCGCGGATTCGGTCACCTCGGCCGGCGCCTCGGGCGTCTCCGGGGCCGGGCCTTCGGGCCAGTCCGGGCCCTCGGGTTCCTCGCCCGCGATGCGGTGCCGGCCGGCCCGGCTGGAGCGCAGGATCTTCGCCAGCACCATGTTGAACGTCAGCGCGATCTCCTGCGCGCCCGGCGAGTGCCACTCGTGGATCGGGCTGCACGCGCCCTGCGCCTGCTGCACGGCCAGCCGGTCGGTGATCGCCGTCGGCATCACCAGCGAGCCGAAGTTCTCGCGCAGCTCGGCGATCCGGAACTGGTGCTCGTAGGAGCGCACGCGCAGCTTGTTCACCAGGACACCGATCGGGCGCAGCTCCGGGTTGAGCTCCTTGCGGATCTTCTCGATCGCTTCGAGCGCCCGGTGCGCGCCGGCGACGGCGTACATCGTCGGCTCGGTGACGATCAGCGCGCTGTCCGCGCCCACCAGCGCCGACTTCGTGAGCCGGCCCAGCGACGGCGGGCAGTCCAGGATCACCAGCTCGTACGGCGTCTCGCGCAGCGGCGTGCGGTGCAGTTCGTCCAGCGCGCGGGAGAAGTTCGCGAGCCGCTCGCTGTCGGCGCCGGGGTCGTTGAGCAGCTCCAGCTCTTCGGCGCCGACCAGGACGTCGACGTCCTCGCTCCAGACGCTCGGCGCGATCGCGCGTTCCAGCATCGCCCGGGTGGGGGTCTCGAGCACGTCGGCGAGCGTCGCGTCGGTGTACGGCGGGTCGAGGGAGGTCGTGGCGTTGCCCTGCGGGTCGAGGTCCACCACCAGCGTCCGCGTGCCCCTACGCAGGGCGGCGGACGCGATACCCAGAGCGACCGTCGTCTTGCCGACGCCTCCCTTGAGGCTGAGTACGGCGACCGTGTGCACGATCTCCAGCCTACGGGTGTCCGCGAGAGGCGCCGTCAGGCAAGGGGCGTTCACTCGAAGGGAGGAGCCGGGGAGGCGGGCGGGAGCGGGCACTACCCTGTGCGGCATGAAGACGGAGACCGTGGCCGCCCGGGGTTCGGGCGCCGTTCGCCGGGTGCTCGAGGCCGAGCTGAAGGCCGCCCGCGCCCGGGGCGCCGAGCACCCCCGCGTCGTCGACGTGGGCGGCGGCAGCGGCGGCTGGGCGGTGCCGTTCGCGGCGGCGGGCTGCCGGGTGACCGTCGTCGAACCGAGCCCGAACGCGCTGGCCACACTGCAGCGGCGCGCCGAGGAAGAAGGCGTCTCCGAGCTGATCACGGTGGTCGCGGACGACTCCGACGCGCTCGGCCGCCACGTCGACGCCGGCTCGGCCGACCTCGTGCTGGCGCACGGGCTGCTGGAGATCGTCGACGACCCGGCCGCAGTGCTGTCCGCGCTGGCGACGGCGGTCGCCCCGGGCGGGGCGGTGTCGGTCCTGGTCGCGAACCGGCACGCGGCGGTGCTGCACCGCGCGCTCTCGGGCCGGGTCGCGGAGGCCCGGCAACTGCTGGAAAGCACGGACGGCGTCGCCGCGGGCGACACGGTGCTGCGCCGGTTCGACAGCGCCGGCCTGACGGCCCAGCTGGAGGCCGCGGGCCTGGAAGTGACGCTGCTGCAGGGCGACCGGGTCATCTCGGACCTCGTCTCCGGCGACGTCCGCGAAGACGACCTGGCGGAGTTCGAGCTGGCGGCCGCGGGTTCCTCACTGCGGGACGTCGCCGGCCGCCTGCACGCGGTGGCGCGCCCGCCCGTGTGAGCCGCGGGGTCGCCGAAACTGTCGGTGGTGGCCGGTAGCGTCCTCCTCGTGGGGCGAAATGCTGAGCTGCCGGGCGGGATGGGCCGGTTCCGGGTCCGGGCGGGGGAACCGCTGCCGGACGACACCGGGTGCGGGATGCTGCACGTCGACATGGACGCGTTCTTCGTGTCGGTCGAGCTGCGGACCCGCCCCGAGCTGGCGGACAAGCCGGTCGTCGTGTCGGGCGGCGGGCCACGGGCCGTCGTCGCCGCGGCGAACTACCCCGCGCGGAAGTTCGGCGTGCGCTCGGCGATGCCGTTCTCGACGGCGAAGCGGCTGTGCCCGCACCTGATCAACATCCCGCCGACCGGTGGCCTCTACAGCGAGGTCTCGCGGGGCGTGATGGGCATTTTCCGTGAGCTGACGCCGCTGGTGGAGCCGCTGAGCCTGGACGAAGCGTTCCTGGACGTCAGCGGGGCGCTGCGGCGGCTGGGCGCGACGCCGGCGTCGCTGGGTGCGCAACTGCGCGCGCGAGTGGCGGCCGAACACGGGATCACGTGCTCGGTCGGGGTGGCGAAGGTCAAGTTCGTCGCGAAGCTGGCGTCGGGCATGGCGAAGCCGGACGGCATGGTCGTGGTGCCGGCGGCGGAAACCCTGGCGTTCCTGCACCCGCTGCCGGTGTCGGCGCTCTGGGGCGTGGGTGCGCGCACGGAGGAGCACCTGCGCCGGCTGGGCCTGGCGACGATCGCCGACGTCGCGGCGTTCCCGCCGGAGCGCCTGAAGAAGTCCCTGGGCACGGCGATCGGCGAGCACCTGTACCGCCTCGCGCACGGCGTCGACGAGCGCGCGGTGGTGGTCGACTCACCCGACAAGTCGATCGGCGCGGAGCACACGTTCGACGTCGACCGCCACGACCGTTCCGAGCTGGGCCTGGAGCTGCTGAGGTTGTCGGAGCGCGTCGGAGCGACGCTGCGGGCGCGGGGCGTGCGCGGCCGGACGGTCTCGATCAAGGTGCGGTTCGCGGACTTCCACACGATCACCCGGGCCCGCACGCTGGTCTCGGCAACGGACGTGGCCCGCGAGATCCACGCGGTGGCGGTGGCCCTGCTGGCAGAGCACGCCCCGACGGGAGCGGTCCGGCTGATCGGGGTGCGGGTGGAGGGCCTCGACACGGGCGAGGCGGGGGAGCAGCTGCTGTTCGACTCGCCGGCCCCACGCTGGCGAGACGCCGAGGTGGCGGCGGACGTGGCAAGGTCGAAGTTCGGCTCGGCGGCCGTGCGGCCGGCTTCGCTGCTGGGGCTGCGGGAGGGTGATCGGCCGGGGCGTTGGTCCGTAGGCGGGCCGCGGGAGGGTGGTCAGCCCGGCGTGGGTGCTGGGCTGCGGGCGAGGTGAGCGGGGCCGGGTGGGCGAGATCGGGCACTCGGCCATTGCCCGGGGCCGCCGCCCGCCGAAGACCCTCCCTGCGCGGGGTGCCTGCCCGCGCCACTGCCTGGTCGGGTTCGCGCTTGCTCGGCCCACCGCCCCTCGCCCGGCCCCGCGGACTGCTCGGCCACCGCCACTCGCCCGGCCCACGGCCCGGCCACGGCGACCTGCCCGGCCCGGCCGCCGCTTGCCCGGTGTGACTGCGGCGACCTGTCCGGCCGGCCGCCGCGGGAGTCGGCTCGATCACGTGCCGCCGATTCCCCTCCCAGCCGCGGTGACTGGTTCATCACCATCCGGGCCGCTCGCCCCGCCGAACGCGCCGCCGCCGTATACGCACCGTGAAATCGCGCCTGGCGAACGTCCCCCACATCGCGGCCGGAGCAGTGATTTGGTCACATTGGGCGACGGTGACCGTGCGCAACCCTCTTCGTGCGGGATTTAGCCCAATTCGATCCCTTCTGGATGCGGGATCGGGTAGTCGTCCGGGCGCGGGCCTCGTATCCTGGACAGTGCCACCCCGCCTGGGGTTGGCTGTTGGGTCCAGGACGTTGCGCGGCCCGGCGCCCGCGACAGCTGTGCCGGAGGAGGAAAGATGCCACTCTCCGAGCATGAGCAGCGGCTGCTCGATCAGATCGAGCGCGAGCTCTATGCCGAGGACCCCAAGTTCGCATCCACGGTGCGTGGCACCCGGTTGCGTCGCCCCGCTCGCCGACGGCGTATTCAGGGCATCGCCCTGTTCGTAGTGGGCGTGGCCCTGCTGGTGCTGGGCGTGGTGGTGCCGCAGTTCCGGGTGGCCGACATCCCGCTGATCAGCGTGCTCGGGTTCCTCGTGATGTTCTTCGGGGTCATGATGGCCGTCACATCGATTCGGCACGGTGGTGCCGAATCCGACGGCAAGGGCGGTGGATCGGGATCTCGCGGGGGCAAGCAGTCGGGCCGCCGGAGTTCCTTCACCCAGCGGATGGAGGAGCGCTTCCGCCAGCGCTTCGAGGAGCAGTAGCGCCGCAAGACCACGAGATCCGCGTCCCGCCTTCCAGGGTGGGACGCGGATCTTCTTGTGTGCTCAGGCGGGCCCGGAAACCCGCGTGACAGTGGGTGACACCCGGTCGGGTGACGGGCCGCGGTGACCTGCGCGACAGCGCGGCTCAGTCGCGGGTGCGGAAGAGGGACTTCGGGAACAGCCGGCCCTTCCACGACAACGGAGCGTTCCGGTGCAGGCTCCGCCGGAGGTGGTCGAACGCCGGCGGGAGCGTCGGGTCCGGTTCGTCGTCCGCGCCGTACCAGGACCGCTCCACCACGCCGATCACCGTGCGCAGGCCTTCGCGGCCTTCGTCGTCCAGGTGGTGCTTCGCCGCCAGCTTCTGCCCGGCCACGCGGACCGTGTCGCTCGGCGGGATCGGCAGCCCGCGGTCGGCGCACTCGGCCCGCAGCTCGGACCACGCCGCGTCCGCCGCGCCGGGACGCTGCCCGACGATCTCCTGCAGGCGCCGTCGCCGGCCCACGTCCCGCGCCGCCGACGGACCCAGCAGCCCCGCCAGCAGCAACACCACGATGAGGCTGAACCACCAGGCCACCAGCCAGGTCAGCACACCCAGCACCGCCACCCACAACGCGGCCGCGATCAGCGGCAGCCAGTTCTTGAGCACCGCGCCGAGCCCGGTCGACGCCGGTTCGCGGTCGGGGCGTCTCCGGCGGCCGCCGGCCAGCACCAGGACCGTCGCCACCAGGGCCAGCGCCACCAGCGCCAGGACGAGCACCCACACGAAGAACGGCGTGCCTTCGTCGGTCGCCTGCGGGCCCTGCGCCTGCTGGTTCTGCTCGGTGTCGCGGGGCACGCCCGTCGGCGCGGCGCTCGACTGGACTGTGCTCGGCGCCACCTGGGTGTCGTCGGGCTGGTTGCCACCTTCGGTGCCGGCCTGCAGGTACGACGGGGTGATGCCGCGGCCGTCCGAAAGCGGCGTCGGGTCGAACGTCACCCAGCCCTTGCCGCCGAAGTACGCCTCGACCCACGCGTGCGCGTCCTGGGTGGTGATCGACAGGTAGTCGTTGACCTGCACGCCGGGGGTGAACCCGATGGCCACCCGCGACGGGATGCCCGCCACCCGCAGCATCACGGCCATCGCCGACGCGAACTGTTCGCAGAAGCCGCGCTTGCCGTTGAGGATGAAGTCGGCGAGGGCGTCCGAGTCGTTGGCCGGCGCGGTCTTCGTGTCGTAGACGAAGCCGTTCTGCGCCGTGAAGTACCGCCAGATCGCCGACGCGCGGTCGAAGTCGTTGGACGAGCCCGCGATCAGCTGCTGCGTCTTCGCGCGGACGCGGTCGTCGACGCGGTCGATCTGGGTGTAGCGCGGCGGCAGGTCGTCGACGCGCGGGGTGACGCGCAGCTCCTGGGCCGTCGGCTCCTTCAGCGACGCGTATTCGGTGTAAGAAGGCGGAACCTCGCTGCGCGTGGTGAACACCGTGCCGCTGACCTGGTCGTAGAGGTAGCCGTTGGAGGCGCCGTCGATCACACGCGGGGCGCCGTACACCGGCAGCCAGTTGTCGCGCCAGTTCGTCGGCTCGACGTCGATCCGGCGCGCGGCACCGCTGCCGTCGTCGCCGGGCGCGGCCGGCAGCTGCGGCCCGACCTGGACGCCCTGCTGCGACCGGCCGTCGTCGTGCAGGCCCCAGCCCTTGTTGGGGTAGTAGGTGTCCAGCGTCATCGCGCGCAGCAGCCGCCGGTCGGTGCCGAGGCCGCGCACCTTGAACAGCTCGCGGTTGGCGCCCTGGTCGAGCATGCCGCGCAGCTCGGTGAACGGCTGGATGCCGAACCCGCCGGCGCCCGCGCCGGGGCCGTCGCCGCCGTTGCCGAACGGGATCCGCCCGACCGTGCCGACCCAGGTGATCGCGCCGCCGAACAGGCCGAGCACGATCGCCGCGGCCACGACCGCGACGGGCGCGGACAGCACGCCCGGCTTGCCGCTGCGCCCGGGGGCTTCCCGGGTGCGCCAGCGCCGGTGCCGGTGGTTGCCGTCGACCGCCAGCAGGCCGGCGAACGCGGCCGCGCCGAGCAGGAACGTCCACCACGGCAGCATTTCCTCGGACAGCGCGGCCGGCACCGCGTAGACGCAGAGCAGCACGAGCCCGGTCGCGGCGGGGGCCGCGGCGGCCACGGTCAGCGTGTCGACCAGGACGGCGACCAGGCCGATCAGGATCGTCACCAGGCAGAGGATCGGCTGGCTGCCCTCGACCGGCGGCAGCCCCACCCGGATCTGCTCGGCGGCGGCCGAGAGCGTGCTCCCGATCTCGCCGAACGCCTCGGGGCCGGGGATGACCTGCAGGATGCCGTGCGTGGTGAACGCGCCGGTGATCAGGAAGAGCAGCACGAGCAGCTGGCCGAGCCCGACGAGCACGGTCGGTACCTGCAGCGAGCGCAGCGCCAGGCCGGTCGCGCCGATCAGCAGCACCGCGACGAAGAGGTAGCCGAACCAGGCCAGGCCGGACACGACGCTCGTGACCGACGTCGCCGCGCAGAGCGTGGCGATACCGGCGGCGGCGGGGGCGAGCAGGCTGCCGCGCCAGGCCGAAAGCGGGTGCTGGGAGGAGGGTCGCCGGGGCCCGTTCGCGGGCGCGCCGGACGGCCGGGGCGGGGCGCTGGTGCTCATCGCTGACCGCCGATCAGGGTGTGGCGGCGGGCGCCGCTGCGGCACAGCTCGGCCCACACCTGGGGCATCGGGGAACCGGGGCCGGCGACCACCACGCCCCAGCCCGCCGCGCGCAGCAGGGCCGCCGAGTCCTCCGTGGCGGCCGCCCGCTGCTCGGGGGCGCTCACCCCGGACGACCACGTGGGCGTGTCGAGCAGGACGGCGAGGCTGCGGATGCCGCGCGGGCGGAACTGGGTCAGCTCGTGGACGGCCTCGGTGCTGACCGTGCCGAGGACGGCGATCAGCTCCTGGCCGTCGGCCGGGTCGCCGGCCAGGGTGATGTCCCGCTGGTGGGCCGGCTGCAGCGCGGCCAGCGCGTCGAGCACGACGTTGTCGTAGTGGTCGCCGCCTTCGCCGGGGATGTCGGCGAGCGTGCCGCCGTGCTCGGTGACCAGCCGGACGCGGTGCCCGGACCGGCGCAGCTGCAGCGCGGCCGAGGCGGCGAACGACACCGCCCACTCCAGGCTGGCGGCCGGGCCGCTGCCGTGGTGGGCCGCGGCGCGGTGGTCGAGCAGCACCGTCGTGCCGCCGCGCCACGGCCGCTCCTCGACGCGCACCATGATCTCGTCGCGGCGGGCGGTCGAGCGCCAGTGCACCTTGCGCAGGTCGTCGCCCTGGCGGTACTGGCGGACGATCACGTCGGCCTCGCCCTGCCCGGCGTGCAGCCGGACCGTGCCGTCGTCGCCGACGCCGATGCCCGCGCCGCTCGGCAGGCCCCACAGCGGGACCACCCGGGGCACGACGACCAGCCGCGAATGCCCGATCAGCTCGCGCTCGAACTCACACAGCCCGAACGGGTCGGTGATGGTCGCGCGCAGCGGCCCGACCTGCTGGATCCCGCGCAGCACCGGCTGCAGCGGGTAGCGCAGCGCGACCTTCCGGTCGTGCGGCAGGCGTTCGACGACGAACCGCGGCCGCGAGCCCAGCGCGTACGGCACGCCGTCTTCGAGCAGGATCTCGCCGGCCGGCAGCCGTCCGCTGCGCCACAGCTCCAGCTGCACCTCGCCGGCGCCGCCGACCGCGACCCGCTGGGGGTGCAGCGCGCGCGTGGCGCCGATGCGCAGCCGGGTCGCCGAGATGAACGCCGCCACCAGCAGCGGCAGCGCCACCACGAAGACGGCGACGCGCAGCAGGTCGCGCTCGTTGAGCACGAACGAGCACACCGCGGCCGCGAGTCCCGCGGCCAGCAGGCAGCGGCCGCGGGTGGTCAGGCCGGACAGGGCACGCAGCATGCCGTTTCTCCCCTTCGCCGCGGACTAGGGCCGGGAGCCCTGCGGCACCGGCACCCGGTGCAGCACCGCCCGCACGACGTCGGTCGCCGACCGGCGCGCCGCGTGGGCCTCCGTGGTCAGCACCAGGCGGTGCGCGAGCACCGGGCCCGCGACCGTGTGCAGGTCGTCCGGGACGACGTAGTCGCGTCCCGACAGCGCCGCCTGCGCCCGCGCGGCGCGGACGAGGTGCAGCGTGGCGCGCGGGGACGCGCCGAGCCGGATCTCCGGGACCTGCCGGGTGGCCGAGACGAGCTCGACGGCGTACCGGCGGACCTCCGGTGCGATGTGCACGCCGCGGACCGTCTCGATCAGCCGGTGCACGGTCTGGCCGTCGGACACCGGCTCCAGCTCTTCGAGCGGGTTGTGGCCGGCGTGCTCGTCGACCATGGCCAGCTCGGCCTGCTGGTCGGGGTAGCCGATGGAGACCCGCGCGGTGAACCGGTCGCGCTGGGCTTCGGGCAGCGCGTACGTGCCTTCCATCTCGATCGGGTTCTGCGTGGCGATCACCATGAACGGCTGCTCGAGCCGGTAGGTCGAGGTGTCGACGGTGACCTGGTGCTCTTCCATGCACTCCAGCAGCGCCGACTGCGTCTTCGGCGAAGCGCGGTTGATCTCGTCGCCCACCACGATGTTCGCGAACACCGGGCCGGGGCGGAAGTCGAACTCGCCGGACTGGCGGTTGTAGATCGAAACGCCGGTGACGTCGCTGGGCAGCAGGTCCGGGGTGAACTGGATGCGGCTGACCGTGCAGTCGATCGACCGGGCCAGGGCCTTGGCCAGCGACGTCTTCCCGACGCCGGGCACGTCCTCGACCAGGAGGTGGCCCTCGGCCAGCAGCGTGACCAGCGCGATCCGGATGACGTCGGGTTTGCCGACCAGCACCCGCTCCACGTTGGCGGCGATCCGCCGCGCGGTCTCGTGCAGTTCGTCCAGCGACACTCTGGCCGGGCGGCCGGGCGCCCGGCCGTTGCCCGTGGACTCCGCCGGATAAGGCGGGCGTCCGGATGCCTGCTCGCCCGATCCGGGCGTCGCAGACTGGATTCTCGACGTCACTCGACCTCCTGGGTGGCGCATGACCGCGCGCACTGTGCGCACCGCCGGGCCCGACGGCCCCCAAAACTGCTGTCCGCGCGCAGCGACCAGCCTTCCACTCAGTGTGTCAAACCCGGGCGAACCTGGGGGCGGAACCCCGTGAACCCCGGGAGACCACGCCCGACACGTCGGTTGATGACACTGCGCAAGCAGGGACGATACCCCGATCGGGTGTGTTGTCACCCGAATCTGGGCGCTCCCGTTGACCCGTTGTCCTGCCGTATGCTGCGGTTCGAGTTCGCCCGGCTACGGAGAGGCGTGACCAGGAATGAGCGAGGCGCGCACGCAGCCGCCGTACGACGTCCGCGGCTTCGCGGTCGCGCCCGAACTGGCCACGGACGCGTACGCGAAGCTCGGCGCCCTGCAGGACGTCGTCGGCGAGATGGTCCGCGAAGCCAAGGTGCTCGGCCGGACCGTGCCGCTCGGCGGTGGGTACGCGGGGGAGATCGGCAAGTTCATGGCCGAATACGGCATCGGCGGGCAGGGCTCGGCCGTGCAGCAGCTGACCGCGTTCGGCAAGGAGCTCGAGACGCTGAAGCACCGGATCGGCACGGCGCTGGCCAAGTACCAGCACGCCGACGAGACGGCGGCCGACGGCGTGGACTGCACGGGTGGCTGACCGGGTGCGCAGGAAGTACGTGTGGCCGCTCGCCGTCCTCTTCGCCGTCGCCGGGTGCGGGCAGCAACCGGCCGCCCGGCCGGCCGCCGGGCTCGTGACCGCCACGTCGGAGAAGCCGCCCGCCGCCTGGACCGGCCTGGCCGCGATCGACCCCTGCACGCTGCTCGGCCCGCAGGACCGGTCGACGGCCGGGGTGAGCGCGCTCGGCAAGCCGAAGGACATCGCCGGCTACCGCGCCTGCGACTGGACCGTGCCGGGCACCTTCGGCGTGACCGTGACCCTCAGCGACACCGACGGCCTGGCCGACCTCGAAGTCACGAAGAAGACCGCCACGAAGACCAAGGTCGGCACCCACCCGGCACTGCAGGTCGCGGACAAGAAGGCCGGCGACGGCACCTGCGCCGTGCTGCTCGGGGTGGGCGACTCGGCCAGCGTCCAGATCGACGTCAGCAACACCGGCTTCTCGGACACCCCGCTCGCGTGCCGCCGCGCGGGCACGGTGGCCGGGCTGGTCGAGCCCAAGCTGCCCTGACCCGGAGAGGTGCGCCGTGTCCGAACCCCCCGTGCCGACCGCGCGGTACGAGTCCTACAGCCACGAGGCGATGGCCGCGGAGGTCGAACGGGACAACGACCCGGTGGCCGCGGGCGAGGCGGGCGCGCGCTGGGACGGGCTGGCGAAGCGGCTGCACGAGTCGACCGCCGACCTCGCCGCGCTGGTCGCCTCCTCGCGGGAGCACTGGCAGGGCGCCGGCGGTGACGCGGCGCGCGAAGCGGTGAGCCGGGCCGCGCAGTGGCTTTCGCACTCCGCGGCCGTGTCGGCGTCGGTCGGCAGCGCGGTCGGCGCGCAGGCGGACGTGGCCGCGCGGGCCCGGGCGGACATGCCGCCGCCGGTGGCGTACGACCCGGCGTCGATGATCCGCGACGCCGCGTCGTCCGGGAACGTGCTCGTGCTGGCCGGGCTCGCCGAGGAGATGGCGGCCCGCCGCGCCGAGGCGGAAGCCGCGCGGCAGAAGGCGATCGACGTCATGCGCACCCGCGACACGGCGCTGCGCGGCCACGTGCCGGCGTCGGCTTTCGAGGCACCGCCGACGCTGGGGCCGGCTTGATCCGCGTCTCCGCGTCGGCGTTCGACATCCTCTGGACCGACCTGGGCCACGACCGGCCCCCGGAGCCGCTGACCGTGCGCAGCGTCGGCGGGACGGAAGAGGAGCGCGCCGAGGTGCGGAAGGCGGTCTACGAGAACCTCGCCGAGCGCGGCCTCTACGACGGTTCGGAGCTGGAGCCCGCGCTGGCCTCGCGCCTGGAGCTCTTGGCGGGCGGCGAGGTGTACGTCGCGTGCGAAGCGCTGGCGGACATGACGGCGTCGGCCCCGTTCCGCGCGGTGACGGCGACCCTCGGGCGCCGCGGGGTCCTGGCGACCCAGCCGGAGCAGACGATCGCCCTGGACGCGATCCGCCCGGCCGAGCTCTGCACGGCGATCGTGGACGTCCTCCCGGAGCTGGCCGCCGGCCCCGGCTACGGCGTCAGCCTGGCGGCGTCGGCTCTGTCGGGTCCCGCGGAGTCCTCGTCGGCGGCCTCGTCGGCGCAGCTGCGCGAGGTCCTGGCGATCCAGGCCCGGCCGGTGTACGCGGCCGGCCAGTTCAGCGTCAGCCGTCGTTCGGCGTCGGGCCGGGTCTCGCGGCTGGGCGGCCTGACGTGGTTCGACACCGACGTCGGCGCCTACTGCGCGACGAAGACCCCGGGCCGGGGTGGCGAGGAGTGGGTGAACGTCAGCCCCGTGGACAGCGCCCGGCTCGCGTCCCGCATCGCCGCCCTCCTGACCCCGCCGGACTGACCCGCCCGGGGCATCACGTGTGATTGGAGAGGCATCACGTGTGATTGGAGGGGCGACACGGTGATGCCCGCTGGATCACGCGTGATGCCCCGCTGATCACGTGCGGGTCCCCACTGGACCCCACCTGGGGTCCCCACACTGGTCCACCTCGCGTCCCCACTGGGCCCCACTCGGGGGTTTCGGGTTCTTTCGCGGCCGTTATGCGGACGTGCGGGGTACAGCTGAGGTTGCTCCGGCCCCCGGCATGGGGGATCTTGGCCACCGTCCCCCCACGACGCCCCCACCTGCCCCCACCTTGCTGACCTGCGCAAACGGAACACACGACGGAGTGGTCCGGGGTTTTGCCGCGTTGACTGTGGTGAAAAGTGGGGTACGGTGGTGGCCAGTGGGGCGGAAGGGAAGCCCCGGAGCCGCAGACGGAGGTTCGCCACCGGGTGCGGTAGGGAGGTGGAGGCCGTGTTCCTCGGCACCCACACCCCGAAGCTGGACGACAAAGGGCGGCTCGCGCTGCCCGCGAAGTTCCGTGACGCCTTGGCGGGTGGGCTGATGGTCACCAAGGGGCAGGACCACTGCCTCTTCGTCTTCCCCCGCGCCGAGTTCGAGCAGATGGCGCGCAAGGTCGCCGAGGCCCCGTTCACCAACGAGGCGGTTCGGGCCTACCAGCGCTACCTGTTCGCGGGCACGGACGAACAACGGCCGGACGGCCAGGGGCGCATCAGCATCGCGTCCGAGCTCCGCCGCTACGCGGGGCTCAGCAAGGACTGTGTGGTGATCGGGGCGATCACCAGGCTGGAGATCTGGGACGCCCAAGCGTGGCAGGGCTACCTGGAGGAACACGAAGACAGCTACGCGAAGGCTCGAGAGGAAGTACTGCCGGGCGTCTTCTAGACGCGTGGTCGCGGTGCACCTTCGTCGTCGGGGGACGAAGAGGTTCGCCGCCCGCGCGCCGGGGGAAGCCCACCCGGATGCCGTGAGGCCTCTGTCCGCTCAACAGCCCTGGTGCACCTTCCCCGGTACCAGGTCCGCAGCGGGCGGACAGGGACCTGACGGCATCCGCCATATTTCCCCCGGTCCGCAGGTGAGAAAGGGGGAGGGGACATGACGGCACCCGAGCACGTTCCGGTGCTGCTCGACCGGATCGTCGAGCTGTTCACTCCCGTGTTCGCCGACCGCGACGGCGTGCTCGTCGACGCGACGGTCGGCCTCGGCGGGCATTCCGACGCCCTCCTCGAAGCCTTCCCGCGGATGCGCCTCGTCGCGCTGGACCGCGACCCCGCCGCGCTCGAACGCTCCGGGGAACGCCTCGCGCGCCACGGCGACCGCGTCGACCTCGTGCACACCGTCTACGACGGACTCCCGGACGCCCTCGAAGGGCTGAACATCGCCAAGGCCGACGGGATCCTGTTCGACCTCGGTGTCTCGTCGATGCAGCTGGACCGCGCCGAGCGCGGGTTCGCCTACGCCAAGGACTCGCCGCTCGACATGCGGATGGACCCGACCACCGGGTTCACCGCCGCCGACGTGCTCAACACCTACGCCCCGGGCGAGCTGGTGCGGATCCTGCGCGACTACGGCGAAGAGCGGTTCGCGCAGCGGATCGTCAAGTCCGTCGTGAAGGCTCGCGAACAGGAGCCGTTCACGACCAGCGGACGTCTGGTCGAGCTGCTCTACGACGCCGTCCCGGCGGCGACGCGGCGCACCGGCGGGCACCCGGCCAAGCGCACGTTCCAGGCGCTGCGGATCGAGGTCAACGGCGAGCTGGAGGTGCTGCGCCGGGCGATGCCGGCCGCGCTGGGCGCCCTGAAGACGGGCGGCCGGATCGTCGTCGAGTCGTACCAGTCCCTGGAGGACCGCCTGGTCAAGCAGGCGCTGGCCGAGCTCGCGAAGTCCCGCACCCCGGAAGGGCTTCCGGTGGAGTTGCCGGGCCACGGACCGGAGCTGAAGCTCCTGACCCGCGGGGCCGAGAAGGCCGGCGAAGAGGAGATCGAACGGAACCCGCGCGCCGCTTCGGTGCGGTTGCGGGCCGCAGAGAGGATCGGAGAGCCGCGATGACCGCTCCCACGAAGTCCCGCCGCCGCAACGCGCCGGCGACGCGGGGCCGCAGCGAGGCCGCCCGCACCGCGACGCCCGTCGAGACGGACCCGCAGACCCTCCAGCCGGCCAAGCCCGCGCCCCGCCGCGCGTCGCGGGGCCGGACCTCGGCGGCCGAGCGCGCCTACGCGCGCCGCGCCCAGCGGGCCGACCTGCTCAAGGAGCGCGAGCCGCGGCCCGAGCCGAAGCAGGCCGAGCCGGGCGGGCGCAAGGTCCGGCTGAAGCTGCTGCTGCCGAAGTCGCGCGCGTCGTTCGTGCTGATGATGATGGCGCTGCTGGCCGCCGGCGTGGCGACCACCCTGTGGCTGACCACGCAGGCGATCGCGGACTCCTACCGGCTCGAGCAGCTGCGCACGACCAACGCCGGCCTGGCCGAGCAGAAGGAGCAGCTGCAGCGCGACGTCGCCAAGGCCGAGTCGCCGGCTTCGCTGGCGCCCGCGGCCCAGCAGCTGGGCATGGTGCCGGGCGGTGACCCGGCGCGCATCGTCGTGGGCCCGGACGGCAAGACCTCTCTTGTCGGCGAGCCCAAGAAGGCCAAGGCGGACGCGCCCGACGCGCCGGTCGCGCCGCCCGCCGCGCCCGCCGCCGGCACGCAGTCGCAGCAGGGTGCGCCGATCGAAGGCGACCAGCCCGCGGTGCCCGCCGACGCGCAGCCCGGGGGCGGCCAGTGATGGCTTCGAGCCGGGGACAGGCCCGCTCGCGCGCCGCGGGGAGCGCGCGGCGGACCTACGCCGCCGGGACGCGCAGCGCCGCCGCGCGCCGGGGCAACGGCGGGCACCGCGGCCGGTTCTCCGCCGTGCGCCTGATCCTGGTCGCCGTGCTGCTCGTGGCGGGCGCGAAACTGGTGCAGGTGCAGTGGTTCGAGGCCGGGGCGCTCTCGGCCGCGGCCGAGCGGCAGCGCACCCAGACGATCGACATCCCCGCCCAGCGCGGGTCCATTGTGGACCGCAACGGCGCCAAGCTCGCGTTCAGCGTCGAGGTGCGCACGCTTTCGGTGAACCTCAAGGCCCTGCACAAGAGCATGGACGACTTCGCCGCGAAGAACCCCGGCACCAAGAAGACGTTCGACACCGAGACGGCCGCCGCCGCGAAGTACATCGCGGGCAAGCTGCCGAACGTGATCGGCGAGCAGCAGCTGCTCGACCTGTTCCACAAGCAGGCGTCGTTCACGTACCTGGTGAACAACGTCGAGCCGTCGATCGCGGCCGACATCGTGAAGAACTTCGCCTGGATCAGCGTCGAGAAGCGCGCGCTGCGCGAGTACCCGGGCGGCAGCCTGGCGTCGAACATCGTCGGCGCCGCGAACTGGCGCTCCGACGACGCGGACGTGTCCAAGCACAACCTGCACGGCCTGATCGGGCTCGAGCTGCTGCGCGACAACGACCTGGCGGGCACGCCGGGCCGGATGCTGGTCAACACCAAGAACGGCAGCGACAACGTCGTCATCCCGGGCACCGAGCGCGACCTGCAGGCCGCCGTGCCCGGGTCGGACCTCGAGCTGACCGTGGACTCCGACCTGCAGTACGAGGTGCAGCGGCAGCTGTCGGACTACGTCGAGCAGTCGCACGCCAAGGGCGGCCAGGCGGTGGTCATGGACGCCAAGACCGGCGAGGTCTACGCGCTGGCCAACGACAAGACGTTCGACCCGAACGACCAGTCGACCTGGACCAACGAGGACCTCGCCAACCCGGCGGTCACCACGCCGTTCGAGCCGGGTTCGGTCAACAAGGTGGTCACCGCGACCGGGGCGATCGACTACGGCGTCGCGACGCCGGAGTCGACGGTGCAGGTGCCCGGCGCGCTGCAGGTGGCCGACAAGACCGTGCACGACGCCTGGACGCACGGCACGCAGACGTTCACCACCACCGGGATCTTCGCGAAGTCGTCCAACATCGGCACGCTGCTGCTCGCCCAGAAGATCGGCGAGGAGCGGTACTCCGACCTGCTCAAGAAGTTCGGCCTCGGCCAGCGCACCGGCGTCGGCCTGCCCGGCGAGAGCGCGGGTTCGGTGCCGGCGCGCAGCCAGTGGTCGGCGACCACCTTCGGCAACCTGCCGATCGGGCAGGGCCTGTCGATGACCGTCCTGCAGATGGCGGGGATGTACCAGGCGATCGCGAACGACGGCCTGCGCGTCGAACCGCGGATCGTCAAGGCGAAGGTGAACCCGGACGGGACGACGGTGCCCGAGCCGGCGCCGAAGCAGGTCCAGGTGGTCAGCCCGCAGACGGCGAAGACGGTGCGCGACATGATGCGCGCGGTCGCGCAGAACGGCAAGGGCCTGCAGAAGGGCACCGCGCCGACCGCGGCGGTCGAGGGGTACCAGATCTCCGGCAAGACGGGCACCGGCCAGCAGGTCGACCCGCGGACCAAGGCCTACAGCGACCACCTCTACAACATCACCTTCGCCGGGATCCTGCCCGCGGACCACCCCCGGTTCGTCGTCGGGATCCGGCTGGACGCGCCGGACACGACGCTGCCGGTGGGGCACTCCGCCGCGCCGCTGTTCCACACCATCGCGTCGTACCTGACGCAGCGGTTCCAGATCCCGTTGTCGGACGGGCCGTCGCCCGAGGTCCCGCTGATCGTGCAGTGAGCACGATGCGTTAAAGCCCCCTTACCGCGGTAGGGGGGCTTTGACGCGTACAGCGTCCACATCGGTCCGAACGGCGGAGGAAAGCGTTGTGCCGCAAGGATGTGCGCACCGCCACTTAGCACATCTGCCTCAGCCGCGCGCAATCGCCGTACCGCGTGCGGGGCACCCGGACGGCCGCCGGTAGCCTCTTGGCCGTGTCCGTGTCCTCGTCCAGTTCCCAGGTGCCGGAAAGCCCGGTGAAAGCGGTCCCCGCGCCGCCGCGCCCGGCGCGCATCGACCCGGTCCCGCTGGCGACGCTGCTCGCCAGGGCGGACGCGCGGCTGATCGCCGGCTCGCCCGACGCCGCCGACGTCACCGTCACCGGCACCACCCTGCGTGCCCAGCACGTGCTGCCCGGCGACCTGTTCGCGGCGCTCCCGGGCGCCCGCGCCCACGGCGCCGACTTCAGCGACCAGGCGATCGCCGCGGGCGCCGTCGCGGTCCTCACCGACGCCGCCGGGGCCGAGCGGCCCGTGCTGCGCGACGCCGGCGTGCCGATCCTCGTGCACGAAGACCCGCGGGCGGCCCTCGGCGAGATCGCCGCCTGGATCTACGGCGAGCCGTCGCTGCAGCTGGCCGTCCTCGGCGTCACCGGGACCTCCGGCAAGACCACGACGTCGTACCTGGTCGACGCCGGCCTGCAGGCCGCGGGCCTGACCACCGGCCTGATCGGCACGGTCGAGACCCGCATCGCCGGCGAACGCCTGGTCAGCGGCTTCACCACCCCGGAGGCGCCGGACCTGCAGGCGCTGCTCGCGGTGATGCTCGAGCGGGGCGTCACGCACGTGCCGATGGAGGTCTCCAGCCACGCGCTCGCGCTCGGCCGGGTCAACGGCACCCGGTTCGCGGTCGGCGCGTTCACCAACCTGTCCCAGGATCACCTGGACTTCCACAAGGACATGCAGGAGTACTTCGCCGCGAAGTCCCTGCTGTTCGACGGCCGCTCGACGCACGAGGTCGTCGTGGTCGACAGCGCGTGGGGCCAGGCGCTGCTCACGCCCCAGACGATCACCGTGACCACGGACCCCGGGACCGCCGCCGCGTGGAAGGCCACCGACCTGGAGGCCACCCCGAACGGCGAGCAGACCTTCACGCTGCACGGCCCGGACGGCGTCAGCGCCTCCGCGAGGATCCCCCTGCCGGGCGAGTTCAACGTCGCCAACGCCGTGCTCGCGGCCGCGATCCTGAGCACCGCGGGCGTCGGCCTGGAGCACATCGTCACCGGGCTCGCCGAGGTGCAGGTGCCGGGCCGGATGGAGCGGGTCTACGTCGGCCAGGAGTTCACCGCCGTCGTCGACTACGCGCACAAGCCGGCCGCGGTCGCCCAGGGCCTGGACGCGCTGCGGGCGCGGGCCGAGGGCCGGATCATCACCGTGCTCGGCTGCGGCGGCGACCGCGACACCGCGAAGCGCCCGATGATGGGCGAGGCGGCGGCCCGGCGCAGCGAAGTCCTGATCGTCACCGACGACAACCCGCGCTCCGAGGACCCGGCGGCCATCCGGGCCGCGATGCTCGCCGGCGCCCGCGCCGTCGGGCCCGCCGAGGGCGGCGAGGTCATCGAAATCGGCGACCGCCGCGAAGCCATCGAGCACGCGGTCTCGCTCGCCGAGCCGGGCGACATCGTCTTCCTCGCCGGCAAGGGGCACGAGTCCGGCCAGGAGGCCGGCGGCGTCGTGCACCCGTTCTCCGACCGCGACGAGCTGGCCGCGGCCATCCGCAACAAACTCGAGGTGAGTGTGTGATCGTGCTCAGCCTGGCCGAGATCGCCGACGTCGTCGGCGGCCGGCTGCACCGCGCCGACCCGGCCGCGCAGGTGACCGGCAGCGTGGAGTTCGACACCCGGAAGCTCACGCCCGGCGGCCTGTTCGTCGCGCTGCCGGGGGAGAAGGTCGACGGGCACGACTTCGCGGCCCAGGCCGTCGAGGCCGGTGCGGTGGCCGTGCTGGCCGCGCGCGAGGTCGACGGGCCCGCGATCGTCGTGCCTCCAGTGGGGGAAGGGGAAGCCCACGAGCGGTCGGTCGCGCTGACCGGCGACAAGGACGGCTCCGGCGCCGCCGTGCTGGGCGCGCTGGCCAAGCTCGCCCGGTTCGTCGTCCAGCGCCTGGCCGAGGGCAACCTGACCGTCGTCGGCGTCACCGGCTCGTCCGGCAAGACGTCCACGAAGGACGTCATCGCGCAGCTGCTCGAGCCGCTGGGCCCGACGGTCGCGCCGCCCGGGTCGTTCAACAACGAGCTCGGCCACCCCTGGACCGCCCTGCGGGCCGACGCCGAGACCCGGCACCTGGTGCTGGAGCTGTCCGCGCGCGGGCCGGGCCACATCGCCCACCTCGCCGAGATCGCCCCGCCGCGGATCGGCGTGGTGCTCAACGTCGGCAGCGCGCACGTCGGCGAGTTCGGCTCCCGCGAAGGCATCGCGAAGACCAAGGGCGAGCTGGTCGAGGCCCTGCCCGAGGACGGCGTCGCGGTGCTGAACCTCGACGACCCGCTGGTCGCGGCCATGGCGAGCCGCACGAAGGCCCGGGTCGTGTACGTCGGCGAGAGCCCGTCCGCGCAGGTCCGCGCGGAGAACATCACCGTCGACGACGAGGCCCGCGCGTCCTTCCGGCTGATCACCCCGGCCGGCGAGGCCGACGTCAAGCTGCCGCTCTACGGCGAGCACCACGTCGGCAACGCGCTGTCCGCCGCGGCCGTCGCCCTGGAGCTCGGGGCGACGACCGAGGAGATCGCCGCCCGGCTGTCCGGCCTCGAACGGCGGTCGGCCCGGCGCATGGAGGTCGTCACCCGCGCGGACGGCGTGACCTTCCTCAACGACTCCTACAACGCCAACCCCGAGTCGATGCGGGCCGGCCTGAAGGCGCTCGCGGCGATGACCCGGGAGTCCGGCCGCCGGTCCTGGGCCGTGCTCGGCGTGATGGGCGAGCTGGGTGCCGACTCCGTCACCGCGCACGACGAGATCGGCCGCCTGGTCGTCCGGCTCAACATCAACAAGCTCGTGGTGATCGGCCCCGAGGCGGCGGCCATGCACCAGGGCGCGTTCCAGGAGGGCTCCTGGGGCGAAGAGTCGACTCTGGTACCCGACGTCGGGGCCGCGATCGCCCTGCTGCATGATCAGCTCCGCCCCGGGGACGTCGTGCTGGTGAAGGCCTCCAAGGCGGCCGGGCTCTGGCGGGTCGCCGAAGCCCTGCTGGAACCCCGGGAAACCGACAACTCCGAGAATCGCTCGAACGGTGGTGACGCGTGATCAGCATCCTGATCGCGGCCGCGGCGGGCCTGCTGATCTCCATCCTGCTCACGCCCTACCTCATCCGGGTCTTCTCCCGGCAGGGCTTCGGCCAGGAGATCCGTGAAGAAGGCCCGCAGGGACACAAGTCCAAGCGCGGTACCCCGACCATGGGTGGCGTCGCGATCATCATCGCGATGGTCGTCGGGTACTTCGCCGCGCACTTGATCAACTGGATGTTCAACTCCCGCAGCGGCGCGCCGACGGCCTCCGGGCTGCTCGTGCTGATGCTCGCGGTGGGCCTCGGGGTCGTCGGGTTCCTCGACGACTTCATCAAGATCCGCAAGCAGCGCAACCTGGGGCTGAACAAGACCGCGAAGCTGGTCGGCCAGCTGGTCGTCACGGTCGCGTTCGCGGTGCTGGCGCTGAACTTCGCGGACTCGCGCGGCATCACGCCGGCGTCGGAGAGCCTCTCCTACGTCCGCGACCTCGCGCTGATCACGTTCCCCGCGGTGTTCTTCGTGATCTTCTGCTACATCGTGATCTCCGGCTGGTCGAACGCGGTGAACTTCACCGACGGCCTCGACGGCCTCGCGGGCGGCTCGGCGGCGATGGTGCTCGCGACCTACGTCGTCATCGCGTTCTGGCAGGAGCGGCTGAACTGCGCCAACGGCCCGGCGCCCGCCTGCTACGACGTCCGCGACCCGCTGGACCTGGCCGTGGTCGCCGCCGCGGCCACCGGCGCCTGCGTCGGGTTCCTCTGGTGGAACGCGGCCCCGGCGAAGATCTTCATGGGCGACACCGGCTCGCTGGCCCTCGGCGGCCTGGTCGCCGGGCTTTCGATGACCACCCGCACCGAGCTGCTCGCCATCGTCATCGGCGGCCTGTTCATGGTCGAGATGATCTCGGTGGTCGCGCAGATCGCGGTCTTCCGGACCACGCGGCGAAGGCTGTTCCGGATGGCGCCCTTCCACCACCACTTCGAGCTCGCCGGGTGGGCGGAAACCACGGTCATCATCCGGTTCTGGTTGCTGTCGGCGATCTGCTGCATGTTCGGGCTCGGCCTGTTCTACAGCGAGCAGCTCGGTTTCGGCGGCTGACGTGGATATCGCCGGTCGTCACGTCCTGGTCGCCGGTGCGGGGGTCACCGGCAAGTCGATCGTGCCCGTGCTCACCGAGCTGGGTGCTCGGGTCACCGTCACGGACGGCAACGCCGAGCGCCTGGCCGAGCTGGAGGGCCTGGGCGCCGAGCTGGTACCCGGGCTGAGCGAACCGCCGGAAGACGTCGTCCTCGTCGTCACCAGCCCCGGCTGGCGGCCGACGGCGCCGCTGCTGGTCGCCGCGGCCGAGGCGGGCGTCGAGGTGATCGGCGACGTCGAGCTGGCCTGGCGCGTCGGGCAGCTGCGCGAGCACCCGCCGTCGTGGCTGGTGGTCACCGGCACCAACGGCAAGACGACCACCGCCGGCATGCTGGAGTCGATCCTCAAGGCGGCCGGCGCCAACGCCGTGGCCTGCGGGAACATCGGTTACGCGGCCCTCGACGCGGTCCGCGCGGGTTACGACGTCCTGGCCGTCGAGCTGTCGAGCTTCCAGCTGCACTGGTCCTCGACCCTCGCCCCGGACGCGGCCGTGGTGCTCAACCTGGCCGAGGACCACATCGACTGGCACGGCTCGATGGAGGAGTACGCCGCCGCGAAGGGCCGCGTCTACACGCGGGCCAAGGTCGCTGTGCACAACGCCGACGACGAGTGGTCCACCCGGATCGCCTTCGAACACGCGGGAGCGGACGCCCGTCGCGTCGGGTTCCGGCTCGACACGCCGCGGGCCGGGGAGCTGGGCATCGTCGAAGACCTGCTGGTCGACCGCGCTTTCGTCGCCGACCCGGCGACCAGCGCCGAGGAGCTGGCCACGCTCTCCGACGTCCGCCCGGCGGGCCCGCACAACGTCTCGAACGCCCTCGCCGCGGCCTCGCTGGCCCGCGCCCACGGCGTCACACCGGACGCCGTCCTGAAGGGCCTGCGCGAGTACCAGCCGGCCCCGCACCGGGCCGTCGAGGTGGCCGAGGTCGCCGGCGTCCGGTACGTCAACGACTCCAAGGCGACCAACCCGCACGCCGCCGCCGGGTCGCTGCGCGCGCACGAGTCGATCGTGTGGATCGCCGGGGGCCAGCTCAAGGGCGCTTCGGTCGACGAACTCGTGAGCAGCATCGCCGGGCGTCTCCGCGGAGTTGTGCTACTCGGGGTCGATTCACCCGTGATCGCCGCCGCGGTCGCGCGACACGCGCCGGATGTCCCGGTGAACAGCCTCCGTCCGGGTGACCATGAACCCATGACTGCGGCGGTGAGTGCGGCCAGCGCGATGGCCCGGCCAGGTGACGTGGTGCTGCTGGCACCCGCCGCGGCGTCGTTGGACATGTTCCGCAGCTACGGCGAGCGCGGCGACGCGTTCGCCGCTGCGGTGCGCGTCCTCCGCGACGACGCAGCGGGGGAGCCGAGTGACGGTCACTGAGCCCAAGCCCAAGACACCGCCGAAGCGGCCGCGCCGCGAGCGCAAGGAAAGCGGGTTCGTCGCCTTCCGGACCGCGCTGACCGCGTGGCTCTCGCGCCCGCTCGCGTCGTTCCACCTCGTGCTCGCCCTCACCGGCGTGCTCACCGTCATCGGCGTCGTCATGGTGCTCTCGGCGTCTTCGGTGGCGTCCTACAACCCGAAGACCGGCAGCGGCGTGTACTCGCTGTTCATCAAGCACCTGGTGTTCGTCGCGATCGGCTCGGTCGTGTTCTGGCTGGGCCTGCGCGTGAAGCTCGAGCGCATCCGGTCGGTCTCGGCCACCGCGACCGTCGTCTGCCTGGGCCTGCTGGTGCTCGTGCTGACGCCGCTCGGCTCGACGGTCAACGGCTCGCAGGGCTGGTTCAAGCTCGGCGAGTTCACCTTCCAGCCGGTGGAGGCGGCAAAGGTCGCGCTCGCGTTCTGGGGCGCCCACATCCTGGTGATCAAGTACAACGTGATCCACCAGTGGCGGCACCTGCTGGTGCCCGTGGTGCCGATCGCGCTGCTGATGTTCGCCCTGGTCATGCTGCAGCCGGACCTCGGCGGCACGGTCACCCTCGCGGTCGTCCTGCTGGCGCTGCTGTGGTTCGCCGGCGCGCCGAAACGGCTGTTCGGCGTGATCCTCGCGGGCGGCCTCGCCGGCGTGCTCGTGCTCGCCCTGATCGCGCCCTACCGGCTCCAGCGCGTCATGTCGTTCCTCTCGCCGGACGCCGACACCTCCGCCGAGGGCTTCCAGGCCAACCAGGCCAAGCTCGCGCTGGCCGACGGCGGCTTCTTCGGCAAGGGGCTCGGCCAGGGCGCGTCCAACTGGGGCTACCTGCCCAACGTGCAGAACGACTTCATCTTCGCCCTGATCGGCGAGGAGCTCGGGCTGATCGGCTGCGTCGTGGTGCTCGCGCTGTTCGCCGGCGTCGCGATCGTGGGCCTGCGGATCGCCACCCGGAACATCGACCCGTGGATCCGGATCGTCTCCGGCACGCTGACCGTCTTCCTGGTCGCGCAGGCCGGCATCAACATCGGCTACGTCGTCGGCCTGCTGCCGGTCACCGGGGTCACGCTGCCGCTGATCTCCTACGGCGGGACGTCGCTGGTGATCACCATGCTCATCATGGGGGTGCTCGCGAACGCCGCCCGGCACGAACCGGAGGCGGTGGCCGCACTGCGCACACAGGGGCCGGGTAAATTCGGACGCCTGCTGCGGCTGCCCGCGCCCGACCCGTACCGCCCGCCCGCCACCCGCAAGGCGGCGGCGCGAAGTGGGGCGAAGGCGGCCAGGCCGGCGCCCCGTGCGGCGCGGCCCGCCCCGGCGCAGGAACGACGCAGGTCGGTCCGCGAACCGGTGCGCCGCAGCGCGGCACGGACGAGCACGGCCACGTCTCGCGGCGGGGCCGCGCGGTCAACAGCGAGCCGTGGTACCCGGAGTACCGCGAACCGGAGAGGTCATTGGTGAGTAACCCCGTCAAGGGTCCCGAGCGAGCCGCCGCGGGCAAGGCGCCCGTGGTCGTGGTCGCCGGAGGTGGCACCGCAGGACACATCGAGCCCGCCCTCGCCCTGGCCGACGCCGTCAAGCGGCTGCGCCCGGACGCGACGGTCGTGGCCCTGGGCACCGAGCGCGGCCTGGAGAACAAGCTCGTCCCGGCCCGCGGGTACGACCTCGAGCTGATCCCGCCCGTCCCGCTGCCCCGCAAGCCGACGCCGGAGCTGCTGCGGCTGCCCCTGAAGGTCCGCGACTCCGTGCGGCGCACCCGCGAGGTGCTGGACCGGGTCGGCGCGGACGTCGTCGTCGGCTTCGGCGGGTACGTCGCCCTGCCCGCCTACCTGGCGGCGCGCGGGCGCGTCCCGATCGTCGTGCACGAGGCCAACCAGTCGCCGGGCCTGGCGAACAAGGTCGGCGCGCGGTTCGCCAAGCGGGTCGCGGTCGCCGTCCCGGGCACGCCGCTGCCGAAGGCCGAGGTCGTCGGGATCCCGCTGCGGCGGTCGATCACGTCGCTGGACCGCGCCGCGCTGCGCGCCGAAGCCCGCGAGCACTTCGGGCTGGCCCCGGACGCGCCGACGCTGCTGGTCTTCGGGGGTTCGCAGGGCGCGCAGTCGATCAACGCCGCCGTGTCCGGCGCGGCCAAGGAGCTGGCCGACGCCGGCGTCGGCGTGCTGCACGCGCACGGCCCGAAGAACACCCTGGTCGTCCAGGAGTTCCTGGGCAGGCCGGCGTACGTGCCGGTGCCGTACCTGGAGCGCATGGACCTGGCCTACGCGGCGGCGGACGTCGCGATCTGCCGGTCGGGCGCGATGACCGTTGCCGAGGTGACCTCGGTCGGGCTGCCCGCGGTGTTCGTCCCGCTGCCGATCGGCAACGGCGAGCAGGCCACCAACGCGCGCCCGGCGGTCGACGCGGGTGCCGCGCTGATGGTCGAGGACGCCGAGCTGAGCCCGGCCAAGGTCGCCGAACTGGTCGTCCCGCTGGTCACCGACGCCGACCGCGTCGCCAAGATGGGCGCCGCCGCGGTCGGCATGGGCCACCGTGAAGCCGACGAGACCCTCGCCCGGATCGTTTTGGAGGCCGCCGGTGCCTGAACTGCCTGAAGAACTGCGCCGGGCGCACCTGATCGGGATCGGCGGCGCCGGGATGTCCGGCATCGCGCGGATCCTGCTGGCCCGCGGGGCTTTCGTGTCGGGCTCGGACGCCAAGGAGTCGCGCGCGCTGCTGTCGCTGCGGGCCCAGGGCGCCCAGCTGTTCGTCGGCCAGAGCGCCGAGAACATCTCCGCGCTCGCCGAGCCGCCGTCCGCGGTGGTCGTCTCCACGGCGATCAAGGAGACCAACCCCGAGCTGGCCGCGGCGCGGGCCGCCGGGATCCCGGTGCTGCACCGGGCGCAGGCGCTGGCCGGGCTGATGGAAGGCCACCGCGTCGCCTGCATCGCGGGCACGCACGGCAAGACGTCGACCACGTCGATGCTCACCGTGGCGCTGCAGCAGTGCCGGCTCGACCCGTCGTTCGCCATCGGCGGCGACCTCAACGAGTCCGGTGCCAACGCCCATCACGGCGAGGGTGGCATCTTCGTCGCCGAGGCCGACGAGAGCGACGGCTCGTTCCTGACCTACTCGCCGTCGGTCGCGGTGGTGACGAACGTCGAGCCGGACCACCTGGACCACCACGGCACGGCCGAGGCCTACACGAAGGTGTTCACCGACTTCGTGAGCCGGATCGTGCCGGGCGGGCTGCTGATCGTCTGCGCCGACGACCCCGGGGCGGACGAACTGGGCAAGCAGGCCGCCGACCTCGGCGTCCGCGTGCGCCGCTACGGCCGCACGGCGACCGACGCGCGGATCCTGGAGTACGACCCCGCGCCCGACGGCGGCGTCGTGCGGCTCGAGATGGACGGCGCCGAGCTGTCGGTGCGGGTCGCGGTGCCGGGTGAGCACATGGCGCTGAACGCCGTGGCCGCGCTGCTCGCCGGGATCGAGCTGGGCGCGCCCGCGGCCGAGCTGGCCGACGGGCTCGCCGCGTTCGGCGGGGTGCGGCGGCGGTTCGAGTTCAAGGGCCGGGCCGGCGACGTGCGCGTCTACGACGACTACGCCCACCACCCGACGGAGGTGTCCGCGCAGCTGCGCGCGGTGCGGACGGCGGCCGGGTCCGGGCGGGTGATCGTGGTGTTCCAGCCGCACCTGTACTCGCGGACGAAGATGTTCTCTTCGGAGTTCGCGGCGGCACTGTCGCAGGCCGACGAGGTCGTCGTGCTCGACGTCTACGGCGCGCGCGAAGAGCCCGAGCCGGGGGTGACCGGGGCGCTGATCGCCGACGCGGTGACCGTGCCGGTGCACTACGAGCCCGCGTTCGACGTCGCCGCCGGCCTGGCGGCGGGGCTGGCCAAGCCCGGCGACCTGGTCATCACCATGGGCGCCGGCGACGTGACGCAGCTGGGCCCGGAGATCCTCGCCGAGCTGGACAAGCGCTGAGCCCATGAGTTCGACCAGGGAACGCCGCCGTCCGTCCGAAGAGGACGAACGGGATCGTGCTGCCCTGGCGCGGGAACGGCGGGGGCGGCGTTCGGAAGAGGAGCGCCGCCGCACCCGCGCCACGCGGTCCGCGCCGCGCACCCGGCCGAACCGGCGGGTGGAGATCCGCCGCCGCTGGGTGGCGCTGCTGTCGGTGCTGACCGTGATCGCGCTGGTGTACCTGCTGTTCTTCAGCTCGATGCTGGGGGCCCAGGACGTGGCGGTCACCGGCTCGCGCACGGTGCCCGCCGACCAGATCCGCGCGGTGGCGGCGGTGCCGGTGGACAAGCCGATGCTGCGGCTGAGCACGGACGAGATCCGCGACCGCGTGGCGCAGATGCCCGGCATCGCCACCGTCGAGGTGTCGCGCTCGTGGCCGAACACGGTCGAGATCGCGGTGACCGAGCGGACGGCGATCGCATTCTTCGACAGCGGCCCGGGCGGCGACGGGGTCCACCTGGTCGACGGCGGCGGCGTGGTGTTCAAGACGGTGCACGCGCGCCCGGCGGGGTTGCCGGAGCTGAAGCTGCCGAAGGTGTCGGCGGACGACCCGGTGACCCGCGCGGTGACGGCGGTGCTCGGCGTGATCCCGGAGCAGCTGCTGAAGCAGGTCACGACGGCGACGGCCAAGACCCCGGCGAGCGTGGAGTTCACGCTGTCGAGCGGCAAGATCGTCCGCTGGGGGACCGCGGAGCAGACCGACCGCAAGGCCAAGGTCCTGGCCGCGCTGCTGACCCAGGACGGCAAGGTCTACGACGTCGCGGCGCCGGAGTTGCCGACCATCTCGTCCTGAGCTTTCCCGGAAAACGCATGCACCCGGGTTCTCGTATGCCGTACGATCTCGTACGGCATACGAGAACGAGAGGGGTGCTCGATGACGATCCTGGTGACCGGAGCGACCGGCAGCGTGGGCCGGCTGGTGGTCGACGAACTGCTGGCCACGGGGGCAACCGTGCGGGCCCTGACCATCGACCCGGCACGTGCGAAACTGCCGCCCGAGGCCGAAGTCGTCGTCGGGTCGCTGGCCAGGCCGTCGACCCTGCCGTTGGCCGGGGTCGACGCCGTCTACCTGGCTCCGATGGCGCGGACCGTGGGCCGGTTCTGCGAGCTGGCCCGGGCGGCGGGTGTCGAGCGGGTCGTCGCGCTCTCCGGCAGCAGCGTGGGTGACGGCCACGAGGGCTCCAGCGGCAACGAGTACGCCGCCGTCGAGGCGGCCGTCCGGGCAGCCGGGTTCGCGTGGACGTTCCTGCGTCCGGGCGCCTTCATGAACAACACCCTCGACTGGGCCGGCATGGTGCGCGCGGGCGAGGTCGCGATGGCCTGCCCCGGCGCCAGGCAGACGCCCATCGACCTCGGCGACATCGCCGCCGTGGCCGCCCGGGTGCTGACCGGGGACGGGCACGTCGGGAAGACGCACGTCCTCAGTGGACCGGAGGCGATCAGCCTGCGCGAGCAGGTGGAGACGCTGGCATCCGTGCTGGGCAAGGACATCCGGTTCCGCGAGCTGACCCGGGCGGACCAGCGGGCGCAGTGGATCGGCTCCGGCGTCCCGGAACAGGCCGTCGACTGGATCCTCGACGGCTTCGAGGAAACCCTGCGGCACCCGCAGGTGCCGACCGGGGTCGTCGAGGACCTGCTGGGCCGCAAGGGAACGACGTACGCCCAGTGGGTCGGGGCGAACCGGGACGTGTTCGGCTAGACGCGGGTGCGGGTCATCCCGGCCAGGCCGATCAGCGGGAGGACGCCGGCGAACACCACGACCGCCGTCCAGCCGCCGAGGTGGAAGGCGACCGAGCCCGCCTGCGAGCCGATCGCGCCGCCGATGAAGAACGTGCCGAGGTAGACGCTGTTGACCCGGGCGCGGGCCGCCGGGTCGAGCTGGTAGATCACGTGCTGACCGGTCACCAGCGTCGCCTGGACGGCCATGTCGACCGCGATCGCGGCGATCGCGAGCAACACCACGCTGTGCGCGCCGAACCCGGCGAGCGCGAACGCCGCCGCGCACAGCACGAAGGCGGCCGCGGTGAGCCGGCGGCCGTGGCCGTGGTCCGACCACCGCCCGGCCAGCGGCGCCACCGCGGCGCCCGCCGCCCCGGCCAGCGCGAACAGGCCCACGCCGAGCTGGGAGTAGTTGAACGGCGGGGCCGTCAGCACGAACGCGATCGTCGTCCAGAAGGCGCTGAACGCCCCGAACATCGCCGACTGGTACAGCGCGCGGTGGCGCAGCGCGGGGTGCTTGGCCCACATGGCGAAGGTCGAGCGCAGGAGCTGTCCGTAGTGGACGTCCGTCTTCGGTGCCCGGCGCGGCAGGATGAACCGCAGCACGACGGCGAGCGCGGCCATCGCCGCGGCGGAGATCAGGAACACGACGCGCCAGCTGGTGACCTCGGCGAGGAAGCTGGCGACGACGCGGGACAGCAGGATGCCGAAGAGCAGCCCGCTCACCACGCGCCCGACGATCCGGCCGCGGATGGCGTCGGGGGAGATGTCGGCGGCGAACGGGATGAGGATCTGCACGACGACGGACGTCGCCCCGACGACCAGCGAGGCGATCAGCAGCACCGCGAACCCGGGGGCGACGCCGGTGGCGACCAGGCCGGCGCACGCGACCGCGAGCAGCGTCGCGACGAGGCCGCGGTTCTCGAGGCGGTCGCCGAGCGGGACGAGCAGCAGCATCCCCGCGGCGTAGCCGATCTGGGTGGCGGTGACGACCCCGCCGGCGGCGGCCTCGCCGACGCCGAACGTCTGGCGCAGCTCCGCGAGCAGCGGCTGCGCGTAGTAGAGGTTGGCGACCGTCAGTCCACAGGAGACGGCCAGCAGCAGCACGAGCCACCCCGGTGGGGCTTTCTGCTCGGTTTCGGTCATGCGTCCCCCGCTTGTCGAACCGGTTTGATCGGTTCCCGACGGTACCAGTCAAACCGGTTCTGGCGTACTGTGACCCGTATGACGGACCGATTCCGCGAAGGCGCGGGCAGGTTGTGCCTCGACTTCGTCCGCACGCTGCGCTACCGGGGCACGCCGGAGGAGCAGGAGGAGCTGCCCGACGCGGCGGCGTGGGGAGCGTGGATCGACCAGCTGGGCCCGTTCCCCGCCCCGGTGCGGCCCACCTCGGCGGACGACGCCCGGACCGTGCGCGAGGCGATCCACGAGCTGCTCACCCGTGAAGTGCGGCCGGCCACCCGTCAACGGTTGAACCGCGTCGCGGCGCTGCCGGTGCCCGCCCCTTCGCTGACGACGTCCGGCGAACTGCGGTGGCAGGCGGCGGATCCCGCGGAGGCGATGCTGGCGTCGCTGGCCCGCGACGCGCTGGAGCTGGTGACGTCCCCGGAGTTCGCGAAGGTCCGCCGCTGCGCCGGGCCGTCGTGCGGGGCGCTGTTCCTGGACACGTCGAGGCCGGGGACGCGGCGGTGGTGCTCGATGGAGATCTGCGGGAACCAGGCCAAGAAGTCGACTTATCGAGCCAAGGCGCACTGACGTGGAACGGCCCCCTCGGAGAGTCCGAAGGGGCCGTTCCGGGAAGCGTCAGTTGAGCGCGGCGTCCAGGGTGATCGTCGTGCCCGCGAGGGCCTTCGACACCGGGCACGTCTTCTCCGCCGTCTCCGCGTACTCCGCGAACTGCTCCGCCGTGACGCCCTCGATGGACGCGCGCAGCGTGATCGCGATGCCGCTGATCTCGAAGCCGCCGCCGGCGGCCGGGCCGAGGGTGACCTCGGCGCTCACGTCGATCGAGTCCGCGGTGAGCTTCTGGGCCTCCAGCACGCCCGACAGGTTCATCGCCAGGCACGACGAGTGCGCCGCCGCGATGAGCTCCTCCGGGCTGGTCTGGCCGTCGGGGTTGCCCGCGCGGGTCGGGAACGAGACGGAGAACGTGCCGGCGTTGGACGAGTCCAGGGTGACCTCGCCCTTCCCGTTCTGCAGTCCGCCGACCCAGTGGGTGGTCGCGTCACGGCTGGGCATCCGAGCCTCCAAGGGAGTAGGCGGCGGCCGACGCCGTCAGCCGCCGCAGGGTGTCGATCAGGGTCCGCCGCTCGGTGTCGTCGAGGCCCAGCGCGCAGCCGATGGCCGACGGGACGCCCGCCGCGCGGGTGCGCGTGGAGCGGCCCTTCCCGGTCAGGCTGACCACCACCGTGCGCTCGTCCGCGGGCAACCGCGTCCGCGTGACGAGCCCGTTGGCCTCGAGTCGTTTGAGCAGCGGGGAAAGCGTGCCGTAGTCCAGGTGCAGCGCCTCGCCGATCTCCTTGACCGGCCGGTCGTCGGACTCCCACAGCACCAGCAGCACGAGGTACTGCGGGTACGTGAGGCCCAGTTCGCCCAGCAGGGGACGGTAGGTGTCCGTCACCGCGCGCGACGCCGCGTAGAGCGCGAAGCAGGCTTGCTCGTCCAACAGGAACTCATCCGGCACGCCCACAAACCTAGTCCCCGATTACATCGTGCGCAAGGTATTCCGGAAAACTGTCGGTGCCGCCTGGCAGACTCCCGGGCATGACCGAACGACCCGAGCGCCCCCGGGCGCCGCTCACCGGTGGCGAGCGCGAAATCCTCACGACGATGCTCGACCACCACCGCGCCACCGTCGAGTGGAAGGCCGGCGGCCTGACCGACGAGCAGGCCCGGCGCGTCCACCTGCCCAGCGAGCTGACCACGATCGCCGGGCTGGTCGGACACCTGACGCTCAACGAGTGGTTCTGGTTCGCCGTCGTCCTCGACGGCGAGGAGGACACGTGGGACGAGCGCCTGAAGGCCGACCCGGACGCCGAGTTCCGCTTCGCCGCGGAGACGCCGGTGCCGCAGCTCCTCGCCGACTACGAGAAGCAGTGCGCCCGCAGCCGCGAGATCGTCGCCGCGCGCGGCCTCGACGACCAGGTGACGTACAAGGACGAGACGTTCAACGTCCGCTGGGTGCTCACGCACATGATCGAGGAGACCGCGCGGCACGTCGGCCACCTCGACCTGCTGCGCGAGCTGACCGACGGGGTCACCGGGGAGTGACCTTCTTGGGCGGCAACGGGAAGAAGCCGCTCGTCCGCTCGACGTAGTGCGCGTACGCCGGGCGCGTGCGCGCCATTCCCTTCTCCAGCATGGGTTTGCCCGTTCCGCGAGCCAGCGTGAACGTCATCGCGACGGGGGAGAGGATCGTCAGCGCGCCCGGCCACGTCGAGCAGGCCAGCAGGTACAGGCCCCACCACACGCACGCGTCGCCGAAGTAGTTCGGGTGCCGCGTGTAGCGCCACAGCCCCGTGTCGAGCACCTTGCCCTTGTTGGCCGGGTCGGCCTTGAACCGGCGCAGCTGGTCGTCGCCGACCGTCTCGAACGCGAACCCGACCAGCCACACGGCGATGCCGAGCCAGCCCAGGACGCCGATCCCGGTGCCGTCCACCGCGAACTGCACCGGAAGGGAGACGAAGTACAGCACCACGCCCTGGAACAGGTAGATCCGCACGAACATCTTCAGCGGCCCGTAGCCCATCCGCGCGTACCGCGGGTCCTCCGGCAACTTGTGGTTGCGCAGGTGCAGGTGCACCGAGAGCCGCACGCCCCAGACGACCGTCAGCAGCACCACCACCAGCCGCAGGGACAGCGGGCCGTCGCCGAACGGGAAGGCGGCGACCGCGACGATCGCGAAGCCCAGCCCCCAGAACGTGTCGATCGTGTCGTAGCGCTTGCGCGCCCGCGCGATCCCGAAGGTCACGACCACCGCCACGAGCGTGACGGCGGCCGTGACGAGCAGCTGCGGCATCAGCACCACTCCCGCGTCGCCGGCATGCCGCTGGTGCCGTCCGGGTGCGGTCGCACCGAGAGGATCTGGTCCACGCCCATCCGGTTCTCCTCGAACGCCAACGCCCCGCCCACCAGGTACAGCCGCCAGACCCGCGCGCCGGTCTCGCCGATCAGCGCGACGACGTCGGCCCAGTTCTCCTCCAGGGTGTCGGCCCAGGCGCGGACCGTCCAGACGTAGTGCTCGCGCATCGCGTGCACGTCCCGCACCTCGAGGCCCGCGGACTCCAGGTGGTCGATGGTCCGGCCGACCGGGCGCATCGTCATGTCGGGGGCGATGTACCGCTCGATGAACGCGCCGCCGCCGGGGGCGACGTTCCCGCGCGACATCTGCTGGATCAGCACCCGGCCGCCGGGCTTGACCATCTTGTGCAGCGTCGCCGCGTACGTCGGGTAGTTGATCTCGCCGACGTGCTCGCCCATCTCGATCGACGCCACCGCGTCGAACGGCGCGTCGGGCAGCTCGCGGTAGTCCTGGCGGCGCACCTCGACGCGGTCTTCGAGGTCGTGCTGGGCGAGGCGGCCGCGGATGTGCTGCAACTGCTCGGCCGAGAGCGTGATGCCGACGGCCTCGACGCCGTGGTGCTTGGCCGCGTGGACCAGCAGCGAGCCCCAGCCGCAGCCGATGTCGAGCAGCCGCATCCCGGGCCGCAGGCCCAGCTTGCGGCAGATCAGCTCCAGCTTGTCGTGCTGGGCCTGTTCGAGGCTCTGCGACTCGGCGGTGAAGTACGCGCTCGAGTACGCCATCGACTCGTCGAGCAGGAGCTGGTAGAAGGCGTTGCCGAGGTCGTAGTGGTGGGCGATGGCGGACTTGTCGCGCAGCAGGCTGTGCAGCTTGCCGGTCAGGCGGGCTTCTTCGGCCGGTGGCCGCGGAGGCGGTCCGACGACCCTCAGCCGGGCCGCGAGCCGGACGGCTTCGGCCCACTCCCGCGGGCCGAGCTTCGCCCGGTTCAGCTCCCCCGTGCGGGTGAGGGCCCAGATCCGGCGGAAGCCGTCCGCGAGGTCTCCTTCGACGTCCAGGTCACCGGTCACGTAGGCGCGGGCGAGACCCAGCTCACCCGGCGCGTAGAGCAGGCGGCGCAGCGCGCGGCGGTTGCGCAGCACGACGGTGGGCGCGTCAACTGGGCCGACGCGGGTTCCGTCCCAGGTCCGGAGGCCGACGGGGAGCTGCCCGCCGAGGAGTTTTTCGGCGAACGAGGCGAGGCGGTGCGCGGTGCTGTTCGGCATGTCCGGGATTCGCTCCGCTCCGCGCGGTGGATTGGTGCCACCCCCAGCCAATCCGAACCCGGGGCGGCGGCGAAGTACCGGTGTGGAGATCACGGGAGAACGCATCGCCGTCATCGGCAGCGGGGTGGCCGGGCTGACCGCGGCATACCTGCTGCAACGCAAGCACGAGGTGCTGCTCTTCGAGGCGGACGACCGCCTGGGTGGGCACGCGCACACCCACGACGTGCCGAGCGCGCACGGCGGGACCGTCGGGGTCGACTCCGGCTTCATCGTCCACAACGAGCGCACCTACCCGACGCTGCTGAAGCTGTTCGGCGAGCTCGGGGTGCGCACCCGGGACACCGAGATGTCGATGAGCATCCGCTGCGACGGCTGCGGCCTGCAGTACGCCGGCGCCAAGGGGCTGCCCGGGCTCTTCGCCCAGCGCGGCAACCTCGCCCGGCCCCGCTACCTGCGCATGCTGGCCGAGGTGAAGAAGTTCCACCGGCACGCGAAGCGGCTGCTGGCGGCGAAGGACGCCGGGGACGTCACGCTCGGCGCGTTCCTGGCCATCGGCGGCTACACCCGCTACTTCACCGACCACTTCATGCTGCCGCTGGTGTCCACGGTCTGGTCGGCCGACCGCAGCGACACCCTCCGCTACCCGGCCGGGTACCTGTTCGAGTTCCTCCGCAACCACGGCATGCTCTCGGTGAAGAACTCGCCGGCCTGGCGGACCGTCGTCGGCGGGTCCCGCGAATACGTCGAACGCGCGGCGAAGCAGCTCACGGCCGTGCACCTGTCGACGCCAGTGCGGTCGGTGCTGCGGACGGGAAGCGGCGTCGAGGTCCGCGACGACGCCGACACCCCGCACCGGGTCGACAAGGTCGTCGTCGCCACGCACGCCGACCAGGCGCTGTCCCTGCTGGCCAACCCGACCACGGCCGAGCGCGAAGTGCTCGGCGCGTTCCGCTACTCGGCCAACGAAGCCTGGCTGCACACCGACACCAGCGTGCTGCCGTCGCTGGCCGACGCCCGCGCGGGGTGGAACTACCGCGCCCCGGAGTGCGGCGCGCCGACCGGCGCGGTCCAGGTCAGCTACGACATGAACCGCCTGATGCGCCTCGACGAGCCGACCGGCTACGTCGTCACGCTCAACCCCGGCGACGGCCCGGGCCCGGACCGCCTGGTCGCGCGGATGAACTACGAGCACCCGGTCTACACGCCGGAATCCGTTGCGGCGCAACGCCGGCTGCCCGAGCTGAACGACGGCGTCTTCGCGTACGCGGGCGCCTACCACGGCTGGGGCTTCCACGAAGACGGCTGTTCCTCGGGTGCCCGTGCCGCCGAAAGCCTGGGAGTCGCCTGGTGACCAACGCGCTCTACGACGCGACCGTCGCGCACGTGCGGCGGATCGACCCGCCGCACGCCTTCGCGCACCGCGTGTACCTGTGGCTGGTCGACCTCGACGCGCCGCCACGGCTGCCGGCGTGGCTGCGGCCGTTCGCCCGCTTCGACAGCCGGGACCACTTCGTCGCGAGCGATCCCCGCGGGATCCGCGAGAAGCTGGACGGCTGGCTCGCCGAGCGCGGCGTGGACCTGCGCGGCGGCAAGGTCGTGATGCTGGCCGCCGCGCGCGTGTTCGGGTACGTGTTCAACCCGATCAGCGTCTACTGGTGCCACGACGCCGAGGGCCGCCTCGCCTGCGTGGTCGCCGAGGTGCACAACACCTACGGCGGCCGGCACGCGTACCTGCTGCACCCGGACGAGCACGGCCGCGCCCGCGCGGCCAAGGAGTTCTACGTTTCGCCGTTCCAGGAGATGGACGGCGAGTACCGGATGCGGCTGCCCCACCCGGAAGCGTTGCTCGACCTCACCGTCGCGTTGCGCCGCGAGAACTCGACGCCGCTGGTCGCTACGCTGCGGGGTGTTCGCCGCCCGGTGAACCCGCGGTGGCTGGCCCGGCTCGTGCTGGCCCGGCCGCTGCTCCCGCAGCGGGTGTCCGCGCTGATCCGCCGCCACGGCGTCGCCCTGTGGCTGCGGAAGGCGGCGGTCGTGCCGCGCACCCCGCAGAACGCCGGAGGACAGCTGCATGGATGAGCAGGCCCGCCAGCGCTCCCTCGCGCCCGTGCCCGCCGAAGTCCCGGCGGGCCCGACGGCGGAGGAGCTGATGGTGCGCGTCGCCAAGGGCGACGAGCGGGCGTTCGAACTGCTCTACGACCAGTTCGCGGGGCCGATCTTCGGGCTGGTCCGGCGGATCGTGCGCGACGCGGCCCAGTCCGAAGAGGTCGCGCAGGAGGTGCTCGTCGAGCTCTGGCGCACCGCGACGCGGTATTCGCCCGAGCGCGGCTCGGCGCTGAACTGGGCGATGACGCTGGCCCACCGCCGCGCCGTGGACCGCGTCCGCTCGGCGCGCGCCAGCACCGAGCGCGAACAGAAGGCGACCTTCGAAGCGGCCCGCGGCCGCCCGTTCGACGAGGTCGCCGAGTCCGTCACCGCGCGGCTCGAACGCTCCCAGGTGCGCCGGTGCCTGTCCTTCCTGACCGATCTGCAGCGCGAATCCGTGCTGCTCGCCTACTACCAGGGCTATACCTATCGCGAGGTGGCCGAAGTGCTGTCGACGCCGCAAGGAACCATCAAGACGCGGCTGCGGGACGGGCTCATCCGCCTGCGGGACTGCCTGGGGGTGACCGCGTGAGCACCCCCGAGATGCACACCCTCGCCGGCGCCTTCGCCCTCGACGCCGTCTCCGACATCGAGCGCGCCGAGTTCGCCCGGCACCTCGAGCAGTGCGAGTCGTGCACGCAGGAGGTCGCCGAGCTGCGCGCGACCGCCGCCCGGCTCGGCGCGGCGATGGCCGAGGAGCCGCCGCCGGAGTTCAAGGACCGCGTCATGGCCGCCATGCACGCGACGCGCCAGCTGCCGCCGCGGACGCGGGCCGGCGCGCACGAGCGCCACCGCCCCCCGTCCCGCGCACCGCGCTGGGCGGTTCTGGTGGCGGCCGCCGCCGCGGTGGTCGGGCTGGCCGCCGGCGGCGTGTTCGGCGGGATCGCGCTCACCCAGCAGCAGGAGCTGCAGACCGCGCAGAGCCGGCTCGACCAGGCGAAACAGCGTTACGAGCCGGTGGCGGCCCTGCTCGCGGCCCCGGACTCGAAGACCGCGCACGGTGAGGCGCCCGGGGGCGGCGGGGTCACGGTCGTCCTGTCGAAGTCGCTGAACCGCGTGATGGTGATGGACGCGGGCCTTCCGGCGCAGCCCGGCGGGAAGGTCTACGAGGCCTGGCTGATCACCGGCGGCAGCGCGCCGCGCTCGGCCGGGGTGATCGCCGCCGCCGACGACGGTGGCCTGGTCGTGGCCGACGGCGTCGGGGCCGCCGACCGGCTCGCGGTGAGCCTCGAGCAGGCGGGCGGATCGCCCAGCGGGGCGCCCACGGACGTGCTCATGAGCATGCCCGTGCCGGCCTGATCTTCCGCCATAGCAGAGCGGGCCGGGCAGGTGATCGCGGCCTTCCGCTCTTGCGCGCTCGAACGTGTTGTGGCAAAACACCTTTGCGACACACGGCGTGCCTACTGGATTAGAGCCTGCCTGGTGCCTACCGTCCTGCCTAACGTCGGCAGTTGACATAACTCTCAATCTGGGGTTGAGGTTGAGAGTTGATCACCCGCCGGCGGGCTGTACGGGCACAACGATCAGGAAGGCGGACTTCGATGACGCCCCCGCACAACTACCTTGCGGTGATCAAGGTGGTCGGCATCGGCGGTGGCGGCGTGAACGCCGTGAACCGCATGATCGAGGTCGGCCTCAAGGGTGTCGAGTTCATCGCGGTGAACACCGACGCCCAGGCACTGCTCATGTCCGACGCCGACGTCAAGCTGGACATCGGCCGCGAGCTGACCCGCGGCCTCGGCGCGGGCGCCGCCCCCGAGGTCGGCCAGAAGGCCGCCGAAGACCACCGTGAAGAGATCGAAGAGGTCATCAAGGGCGCCGACATGGTGTTCGTGACGGCCGGTGAAGGCGGCGGCACCGGCACCGGTGGCGCCCCGGTCGTCGCGCAGATCGCCCGCAAGCTGGGCGCGCTGACCATCGGCGTCGTGACCCGCCCGTTCACCTTCGAGGGCAAACGCCGCGGCAAGCAGGCCGAAGACGGCATCCAGTCGCTGCGCAACGAGTGCGACACGCTCATCGTGATCCCGAACGACCGGCTGCTGCAGCTCGGTGACATCGGCGTCTCGCTGATGGACGCGTTCCGCTCGGCGGACGAGGTGCTGCTCTCCGGTGTCCAGGGCATCACCGACCTGATCACCACGCCGGGTCTGATCAACCTCGACTTCGCCGACGTCAAGAGCGTCATGTCCGGTGCGGGGTCCGCGCTGATGGGCATCGGGTCGGCCCGGGGAGAGGGCCGGGCCATCCAGGCCGCGGAGAAGGCGATCAACTCGCCGCTGCTGGAGGCGTCCATGGACGGCGCCCACGGCGCGCTGCTGTCCATCGCGGGCGGCTCCGACCTGGGCCTGTTCGAGATCAACGAGGCCGCTTCGCTGGTGCAGGAGTCCGCGCACCCGGACGCCAACATCATCTTCGGCACGATCATCGACGACTCCCTCGGCGACGAGGTCCGCGTCACGGTGATCGCGGCCGGGTTCGACGCGGGCGCGCCGACCCACAAGAAGCTCGACCCGCCGGCGTTCGGCTCGCGGTCTTCGTCGGGCAGCACGGCGTCCGCCTCGGCCGGGCAGGTCTCGAACCCGCCGACGCCGCCGTCGGGCGCCACCCCGGTGCCGCCGGCCGGCAGCTCCGGCTACCCGGTGGCGCCGCCGCGGTCGCACTCGCCGCTGCCCTCGGCCACCGGCGGCCAGCCGTCCGGCGGGCTCCCGCAGCCCGGCGGCGGTTCGCGCGGCTACTCGCCGATCGGCTCCAACGCGACCCAGGGCAGCCTGCCGGGGCGCGCGATGCCGGTGCACGACGACCCGTCCGACGACGAGGTCGACGTCCCGCCGTTCATGCGGCGCTAGCCACACCTGCTGAAGGCCACCACCCGCGAACTAGAGTCGTGGGTGGTGGCCTTCATCGATGTTCAGGAGGATTCGTGCGGGTTCGGCGAGTGGTCACGACCAGGGCGGGCGGCGCGTCGCGGCCGCCGTACGACACCTTCAACCTGGGTGACCACGTCGGTGACGACGAGGGGGACGTCTTCGCCAACCGCAAGCGGCTCGCTTCGGAACTCGGCCTGGCCGAGGACAGGCTGGCCTGGATGGAGCAGGTCCACGGCCGCACGGCGACGATCGTCGACGGCTCGGAGACCCGCGCGGCGGAGGCGACCGACGCGCTGGTGACCGCGACCCCGGGCGTGGCGCTCGTGGTGCTGGTCGCCGACTGCGTCCCGATCCTGCTGGCCGACGCCGAGGCCGGGGTGGTCTCCGCGGTGCACGCCGGGCGCGTCGGCACGCGCGTCGGCGTCGCCAAGGCAGCGGTTTCCGCGATGCGAGAAGCGGGTGCCGAGGTGGGCCGCATCGAGGCGCTGCTGGGCCCGGCGATCTGCGGCGACTGCTACGAGGTCCCGGCCGCCATGGCCGCCGACGTCGAGAAGCACGTGCCGGGCAGCGCCTGCAAGACGCGGAAGGGCACGCCCGGGCTCGACCTGCGCGCCGGGCTCTGGCAGCAGCTCGCGGACCTCGGCGTCGGCAAGATCGGCGTCGACCCGCGGTGCACCAACGAGGACAAGACGCTCTTCAGCTACCGCCGCGACGGCACGACCGGGCGGATCGCGGGCATCACCTGGGTCGAGGCATGACCGACCGCAAGGCCGAGCTGGCCGCGAACCTGGCCGAGGTCGAGGCGCGGATCGCCGCCGCTTGTCGCGCCGCCGGGCGCGCCCGGGACGAGGTCAAGCTGATCGCGATCACCAAGACCTTCCCCGCCTCCGACGCCGCGCTGCTGGCCGAGCTGGGCGTCACCGACGTGGGGGAAAACCGCGACCAGGAGGCCGGCCCGAAAGCCGCCGAGGTTCCCGGCCTCCGGTGGCACATGGTCGGCCGGCTGCAGCGGAACAAGGCACGTTCCGTGGTCGGGTGGGCGCACGAAGTGCAGTCGCTCGACTCGGCCCGGCTCGCCGACGCGCTCGCCAAGGCGGTGCGTGCGGCCCAGGACGCGCAGATACGTGACGAACCCCTCGACGTGCTGATCCAGGCGAGCCTCGACGACGACCCGGAGCGCGGCGGCTGCCCCCTCGACGAGCTGGGCCAGCTCGCCGAGCACGTCACTCACATGGGTGAACTGCGGCTTCGCGGCCTGATGGCTGTCGCGCCGCTCGGCGCGGACCCGGCGGCGGCCTTCGAACGACTCGCTCGCGCGGGTGAGGCGCTTCGCAAAGATCACCCGAATGCCGCAGAAGTCTCCGCCGGGATGAGCCATGATCTCGAGCAGGCGATCACGCACGGCTCGACCTGTGTGCGTGTCGGAACCGCGTTGCTCGGTGGGCGCGGTTTAGCCTCGCCGTAGGGAGCCCGTACCCGGTCACGTTTAGTGGTCGGCCGTACGGGGCACTGACGGCGTGGAGAAACGTCGGTGCGGGAGCGGCTAGGGCTAGGGAGAGGCATGAGCGCGCTGCAGAAGCTGAAGGCCTACTTCGGGATGGTGCCCGCGGACGACGACGGTTACGACGTCGAAGACGACTACCGGCGTGGCTACGACGACGAGTACGACTCCTACGAGGAGCCGGCTCCCCGGTCGTCGCGCTCACGCTACCGCGACGTCGACGACACGTACGACGAGCCCGTCAGCCGCAGCCGATCACGCTCCGTGGTCGGTTCCGAGCCTGCCGTCCACGGCGCGCTCGCGGTCGACCGGCAGCCGGAGCCCGTGGCGCGGCTGCGCCCGGTCACCGAGCCGGCCCGGCCGCCGCTGCGCGACCCGCTCAGCCGGATCACCACGCTGCACCCCACGAGCTACGTGGAGGCACGGGCGATCGGCGAGCACTACCGCGAGGGCATCCCGGTGATCATCAACCTCACCGAGATGGAGAACGCGGACGCCAAGCGGCTCGTCGACTTCGCCGCCGGGCTCGCCTTCGCGCTGCGCGGGTCGATGGACAAGGTCACCAACAAGGTGTTCCTTCTCTCACCGCCCGATGTGGACGTCACGGCGGAAGACCGCCGACGGATTGCCGAGGGCGGATTGTTCCTGCGCGGCTGAAGTCGCGCTTACCGCTGAGCGCAAGCAGACGTGATTTTGTCGACCCGATGCCGCGTCGACCCCCTCAACAGCGTCTTCTACGGGGGCGCATGGTTAGAGTAGGTGCGTGGAAGCTGTGTGGCTGGTCGTCTGGTACGTGCTGTTCGCCTTCTGGCTGCTGCTGACGGCGCGGATCGTGATCGAACTCGTTCGCACCTTCGCGCGTGAGTGGCATCCCGCCGGGGGGGTTGCGGTGACGCTCGAGACCATCTACACAGTGACGGACCCGCCGGTCAGGTTGTTCAGGCGAATCATTCCGATGGTTCGGATCGGCGGCGTCGGACTGGACTTGTCGATTATGGTGCTGCTGTTGGTTGTGTTCTTCGCGATGCAACTGGCGACTCCAAGTTGATCGGGGAGACTTGGGTGGACCCTGCAGGCCATGGAGTGCGTGAGGTGATCTGATGTCGTTGACCCCCGCTGACGTGCATAACGTCGCGTTCAGCAAGCCGCCCATCGGCAAGAGGGGCTACAACGAGGACGAGGTGGACGCGTTCCTCGACCTGGTGGAGACCGAGCTGGCCCGCTTGATCGAGGACAACAACGAGCTGCGCCAGCAGATGGAGCAGCTCGACGCCGAGCTCGAGTCGACCCGAGGCGAGCTCGAAAACGCCAAGGCGAACGTCGGAGCCCCTCCGATGCGTGAAGAGCCGTCGCGCCGCCTGGCCCCCGTGCCGCCGCCGCAGTCGGCCATGGAGCAGACCCAGGCGCACTCGATGGTCGGCGACAGCGCCGAGCCGAACGTGCAGGCCGCCAAGGTCCTGGGCCTGGCCCAGGAGATGGCCGACCGGCTGACCGCCGAGGCGAAGACCGAGTCCGACGGGATGCTGGCCGAGGCCCGCACCAAGTCCGAGCAGCTGCTCTCGGACGCCCGGGCGAAGTCCGACTCGATGGTCAACGAGGCGCGCACGCGCGTCGACACGATGCTGAACGACGCGCGGACCCGGGCGGAGACCCTGGAGCGCCAGGCGCGTGACAAGGCGACCACGCTGGAGCGCGAGTCCCAGCGCAAGTACACCGAGACGATGAACAGCCTCAACGCCGAGAAGGGCGGGCTGGGCAAGAAGATCGAAGAGCTGCGCACGATCGAGCGGGAGTACCGCACGAGGCTGCGCGGGTTCCTCGAGTCCCAGCTGCGCGAGCTCGACGACCGCGGCTCCGCGGCCCCGGCGTCGGCGTCCTCGAACTCCGGGCAGTCGTCCGGTTCCTCGAGCGGCGGCCAGGGCTACTCGTTCGGCCCGCGCGCCGAGGCCGGCTGAGTTTTCTTCCCCGGGCCCACCCCGCCGGCGACGTCGGCGGGGTGGGCCACGGTTCGGAGTCGATCCGGTACCGCACGTGGGCGGGTCGACGGCCGATCTTGAGCGGTTCGTGCTGTAATTCAGCGTGCTTTACATCGTGCTGGTACTGGTACTGGCGGCTCTGGGGTTGCTCGTCACGGCGCTCATCACGGCTTCTTCGCTGTGGGCCTGGGTTTCCATCGGTCTCTCCGTGCTGGCCGGGCTGATCCTGGTCGCCGACTGGCTGCGCCGCCGTCGTCGTGCCGCGGCTCCGGCTCCCGAACCTCCCGCGGAACCTCCGGCCGAGGAAGAGCCACCGGCCGAAGAGCCACCCGCCGACGAGAAGCCGGTGGAAGAGGAACAGACCGCCCTGATCCCGGCGGCGGGCGACCTGGGTGACCCGGCCGACACGCCCGAGCCCGAAGCACCCCCGGCCGAAGAACCAGTCGCGGAAGACCCCGCACCGGCGAAGCCCGAGTCCGACGCCGAGCCGGGCGAAGAAGAGACCACGTCGGCGGACCTCGCCGTCTTGGCCGACCTCGAGGACGAGGTCGTGGTGGTCGACGAGCACCCGCGCTACCACCTCAGGACGTGCGTCTGGCTGGGCAAGCGCGACACGATCCCGATCGGCGTCGGCGAAGCCCGTCAGCTCGGCTTCACGCCGTGCAACCGCTGCCGCCCCGACGCGACCCTGGTGGCCGCCCACCGCTGACCCCCGTGATGCCTCTCCAATCACGCGAGATGCCCCTCCAATCACGCGAGATGCCGCTTCAATCACGTGTGAGGCCGTGCGGGAGGGACGACACGCGTGATCAGAGCGACGACACGCGTGATTGAAGGGACGACACGGCGTCGGCTCCTTCCGGGGTGAGCCGCAGCGCGCGGTGGGCTTGGCCGCGCCGCCGCACCCAGCCCGCGTCCACGAACCGGGTCGCGACCGCCGCGCCCAGGGCGCCCGCCAGGTGGTGGCGCTGCTCACTCCAGTCCAGGCAGAACTTCAGCAGCGGACGGCGGCCGGCCGCGGCCGCGTCGACGTCCACGCCCAGTTCGCCGAACACCTCGCGGGCCGCGGGACCCAGCGTGTACGGGTGTTCGCTCAACGGAGCCGAAATCCGGTCGCCCGGACGTCGTCGCGTGTCGGAGGCCCCGGTCAGCGCACCCCGCGCCAGCAGTGCCGAGGTGACCGCAACGCCGAGCCGTCCGGCGAGGTGGTCGTAACAGGTGCGCGCCGTGCGCAGCGCCTCCGCACGCGTGCCCTCCCGCAGGGACGTCACGGGCTGCGAAGGGGAGAACCGCGCCAGCGTCTCCAGCAGCTCCGCGGTGTCCGGACCGGCCAGGCGGTAGAACCGGTGCCGCCCCGACTTCTCCGCGACGACCAGGCCGGCGTCCCGCAGCTTCGCCAGGTGCGCGCTGACGCCCTGGGCGGACAGCCGGGCCTCGGCGGCCAGCACGGACGCCGCCAGCGCCCGGCCGTCGCCCAGCGCGAGCAGCACGCGGACGCGCGCCGGGTCGGCGAACAGCGCGGCCGTGCGGGCGATGTCGGCGTCGCCTTCCATGCCCCCAGGATGCCCCCGGCACACTTCCACCGCGACGGAAGCGTCCGCGCGGTGCACTGGGGGCATGCTCCTGCTGACCATGTGCGCCGGGATGTTCCTGGTGCAGCTCGACGTGACGGTCGTCAACGTCGCGCTGCCCGCCATCGGCACCGACCTCGGCGCGGACCTCACCGCGCTGCAGTGGGTGGTCGACGGCTACGCGGTCGTCCTGGCGGCGTTCCTGCTCACCGGCGGCGCTCTCGGTGACCTCCTCGGACACCGCCGGGTCGTCGTCACGGGCTTCACGCTCTTCGGCGCGGCTTCGGCCGCGTGCGGGCTCGCCGGCGCCGCGCCGTGGCTCGTCGCCGCCCGCGCCGGCCAGGGCCTGGGCGCCGCGTTGCTGCTGCCCGGGACGCTCGCCGTGATCACCGGCGCCTACCCGGGACGCGCCGAGCGTGCCCGGGCCCTCGGCGTCTGGGCGGGGGTGTCGGCCCTGGCGCTGGCGGCGGGCCCGGTCCTCGGTGGCGCACTCGTCACCGCGGCGGGCTGGCGGCCGGTGTTCTGGCTCAACGTCCCCGTCGTGCTGGTGGCCGCCCTGGCGACCCGGCGGCTCGTGCCGCGCGGCGACCGCAGGCCCGGGAGGGTCGACTTCGCCGGCATCGCGACGGCCGCGCCCGCGCTCGGCGCCGCGGTCTACGCGGTCATCGGCGGCAGTGTCGTCGCCGGGGTGCTCGCGGTCGTCCTGCTGGGGGCGTTCCTGGTCGTCGAACGCCGGTCGGCGCACCCGATGCTGCCCCTCGACGTCGCCCGGCGGACCCTGCCCGCGAACTTCGTCTCGGCCGCGATGAACTTCGTCGGCATCGGCTCGATCCTCGTGCTGACGCTCTACCTGCAGGGCGTCCGGCACGCGACGCCGTTGCAGGCCGGGCTCGAAGTCCTGCCGTTGTTCGGGCCGCTGTCGGTGCTGGCGCCGGTCACCGGCCGGCTCGTCGCCCGGTTCGGGCCGCGGCCGCTGATGGTGTCCGGGCTCGCCCTCGGCGTGCTCGGGATGCTGAACCTGGTGCTGATCAACGAAACCAGCGGTTACCCGGCCCTCCTGCCGACGCTGCTCGGCCTCGGCGTCGGGATGGGCCTGCTGACGACGGCAGTCGTGACGGCGGCGGTCAGCGACATCCCGGCCGAGCGGGCGGGCGTCGCCAGCGGCATCAACAACACCGCCCGCCAGGCCGGCGGCGCGCTCGGGGTGGCCGTGCTCGGCGCGGTCTCGGGTGCGGGGCTGCCGACGGTGGGTGTCATCGCGGCGGCGTTGTGGCTGACGGCCATCGGCGTGACGCTGGCCGGGGTACGTGCCCCTCGTGACAACCCGGTTGCGCGGGCCCGTTAATCTGGTAGGCAACACGGCGTCGATCCGGCCATCACCGGGGAGCCTCCGGAAGAACCGAGCGTCACCGCTCTCAGTAGAACCGGACGGGTGCGGCCCGTGACAGCCGTCAACGAAGCGGCCTGCGCGAGCGGGCAAGCGGGGTGGTACCGCGGTACGCCGTCAAGGCGTCTCGTCCCCGTGTGGGTGACCGGGAACCCGGTCGTCCGTACGAGAGCGACGAACCGAGGAGCACCGGGATGTACCCCCAGGCCCAACTGGACGACGGCGCGGGAGTTCCGTCGCAGCCGTCCTTCCCCGCGCTGGAGAAGCAGGTCCTCGCCTACTGGGAGACGGACCGGACGTTCCAGGCGACCATCGACGCCCGCCCGGCGGGCGAGCACGGCGACAACGAGTACGTCTTCTACGACGGCCCGCCCTTCGCCAACGGCCTGCCGCACTACGGTCACCTCCTCACCGGGTACGTCAAGGACCTGGTGCCGCGCTACCAGACGATGAAGGGCCGCAAGGTCGAGCGCCGCTTCGGCTGGGACACCCACGGCCTGCCCGCCGAGCTCGAAGCCATGCGCCAGCTCGGGATCACGGAGAAGTCCGAGATCGAAGAGATGGGCATCGCGAAGTTCAACGAGGCTTCGCGCGAGTCCGTCCTGCGCTACACCAACGAGTGGCGCGACTACGTCACCCGCCAGGCCCGCTGGGTCGACTTCGACAACGACTACAAGACGCTCGACGTCACGTACATGGAGTCGGTGCTCTGGGCGTTCAAGCGCCTGTGGGACAAGGGACTCGTCTACGAGGGCTACCGCGTCCTGCCGTACTGCTGGCGCGACGAGACGCCGCTGTCCAACCACGAGCTGCGGATGGACGACGACGTCTACGCCACCCGCCAGGACCCGGCCGTCACGGTCGGGTTCCGCTTGCAGGACAACGACAACGACCTCGACGGCACCTACCTGCTGATCTGGACGACGACGCCGTGGACGCTGCCGTCGAACCTCGCGACCGCCGTGCACCCCGAGGTGCAGTACGTCGTCGTGGAGAGCGAGAACTTCCCGGGCAAGCGGTTCCTGCTCGCCGAAGCGCGCGTCGGCGCGTACGCGCGTGAACTCGGCGAAGAGCCGGCGGTCGTCGCGCACTACACCGGTGCCGAGCTGCTCGGAACCCGTTACGCGCCGCCGTTCCCGTACTTCACCGGCACCGAGAACGCGCACCGCGTGCTGGCCGCGGACTACGTCACCACCGAAGACGGCACCGGCGTCGTGCACATCGCGCCCGCCTACGGTGAAGAGGACAAGGTCGTCACCGACGCCGCCGGCATCACGCCGGTGACGCCGGTCGACGCGCAGGGCAAGTTCGACGCGACCGTGCCGGACTACGCCGGGCAGCAGGTGTTCGACGCCAACCCGAACATCATCCGCGACCTCAAGAACGGCACCGGATCCGCGGCCGAGCAGGGCGCGTTGCTGCTGCGCCACGAGACCTACGACCACCCGTACCCGCACTGCTGGCGCTGCCGCAACCCGCTGATCTACCGCGCGGTGTCGTCGTGGTTCGTCGCGGTGACGCAGTTCAAGGACCGGATGGTCGAGCTCAACCAGCAGATCACCTGGTACCCGGAGAACGTCAAGGACGGCCAGTTCGGCAAGTGGCTGGAGAACGCGCGCGACTGGTCGGTCTCGCGCAACCGCTACTGGGGCACGCCGATCCCGGTGTGGCGCAGCGACAACCCGGAGTACCCGCGCATCGACGTCTACGGCTCGCTCGACGAGCTGGAGGCGGACTTCGGCGTGCGGCTGGACAACCTGCACCGGCCCTACATCGACGAGCTGACCCGGCCGAACCCGGACGACCCGACCGGCAAGTCCACGATGCGCCGCGTCGAGGACGTCCTGGACGTCTGGTTCGACTCCGGCTCGATGCCCTACGCCCAGGTGCACTACCCGTTCGAGAACGCCGACTGGTTCGAGCACCACTACCCGAGCGACTTCATCGTCGAGTACATCGGGCAGACCCGCGGCTGGTTCTACCTGCTGCACGTGCTCGCGACGGCGCTGTTCGACCGGCCGGCGTTCCGCACCTGCGTCTCGCACGGCATCGTGCTGGGCTCCGACGGCGCGAAGATGTCCAAGTCGCTGCGCAACTACCCGGACGTCAACGAGGTCTTCGAGCGCGACGGCTCCGACGCCATGCGCTGGTACCTGATGGCGAGCCCGATCCTGCGCGGCGGCAACCTGGTCGTCACCGACAAGGGCATCCGCGACGCCGTCCGCCAGGCCGTGCTGCCGCTGTGGAACTCGTACTACTTCCTGGCCCTGTATGCGAACGCCGAGGGCGTGGACGGCAAGTGGCGCACGGATTCGCCGAACGTGCTCGACCGGTACGTGCTGGCGAAGACGCACGAGCTCGTCACCGACGTCGAGTACGCGATGGACCACTACGACGTCGCGGGCGCGTGCCAGACCGTGCGGGACTTCCTCGAGGTCCTCACGAACTGGTACGTCCGGCGCTCGCGCGACCGCTTCTGGGCGGGCGACCGGGACGCGATCGACACGCTGCACACCGTGCTCGAGGTGACGTCGCGGGTCGCGGCGCCGCTGCTGCCGCTGACCACGGAGGTCGTCTGGCGCGGGCTCACCGGCGGCCGTTCGGTGCACCTGACCGACTGGCCGAACGCGAACGACCTGCCCGCGGACGCGGCGCTGGTCACCGCGATGGACCGGGTGCGGCAGGTGGCGTCGTCGGCGCTGTCGCTGCGGAAGGCGAACAAGCTGCGCGTGCGGCTGCCGCTGTCGTCGCTGGTCGTGGCGGCCGAGGACGCCGAGTCCCTGGCGCCCTTCGCCGACATCCTGCGCGACGAGGTCAACGTCAAGGCGGTCGAGCTGACCACCGACGTCGCCGCGCACGGCGGGTTCGAGGTCGCGGTCAACGCCCGCGCCGCCGGCCCGCGCCTGGGCAAGGACGTCCAGACCGTGATCAAGGCCGTCAAGGCGGGCGACTGGTCGTTCCAGGGCGGCGCCGTGGTCGCGGCCGGGATCGCGCTGCGCGAAGGCGAGTTCGAGCGGCGGCTGGTCGCCAAGGGCGGCGGCGCGGCGGCGGAACTGCCCGGCGGGTCCGGGCTGGTGCTCATCGACACCGAGGTGACGCCGGAACTCGCGGCCGAAGGCCTGGTCCGCGACCTGGTCCGGGTCGTGCAGCAGGCCCGCCGCGACGCCGGGCTGGACGTGGCCGACCGGATCTCGCTGACCGTCGACGCGCCCGCCGAGGTCGTCGACGCGGCCCGGACGCACCAGGAGTTCCTGGCGTCGGAGACGCTGGCGACGTCGGTGACCTACGGCCCGGTGGACGGCGGGTCCGCCGGCACGGTCGGCGACGGCACGAAGGTCACCGTCTCGGTCGAAAAGGCCTGACTGCCGGAGGTGGCCAGTATGGTGTGAACCGACTGGCCACCTCCGTTGGCGGGTGGCGTGCTTTGGGGGAGGGGTACGCGAAATGAGTCCTGCCGGCAGACGGGGGATCCTGATCGGCGGCGCGCTGCTGGTCGTCGTGGTCGTGGTGGCGGCGTTCTTCGTGCTGAACGGCGGGTCGTCGCCCGAGGCGGCCGCCGGGGCCACGAGCGTCGAGAGCCCGGGGGCCATCGACCCGCATTCGGCGATCACCGAATACCTGCAGGACGTGTCCGAGAACAACCCCGACGCGGCGGGCCGGCTGACCGACGACAACGCCGCGGCCGCCGTCGCCCTGCGGGATGCGCGCAACACGCTCAACCCGTCGTCGGTGACGGCCAAGCTGACCGTGCTGCAGCCGACGCCGGCCGGGGCGAAGACGACCGGCGGGACGTTCGCCGTGTCGTGGTCGCTCAAGGGCGGTCCGTGGGCCTACGACGTTCCGTTCCAGCTGGTCCAGGCCGACGGCAAGTGGCTGGTCCACTGGGCACCTTCGCTGCTGCACCCGAAACTGGAGGCCGGGCAGCGGCTGGTGGTCAGCACGGCGGTGCGGGACACGACGGCCGTCGTCGACCGCGACGGCAAGCCGTTGCTCATCAGCGGGGCCGGCGGCACGCGCCCGGTCGAGGGCGATCCCGCGCCGCTGCTGCGGTCCGCGCTCACCGGGCAGGTCACGGCCGCGGCGGGCACCGGGTTCGCCGTCGAGCGCGTCGACACGAGCGGAAAGAGCCTCGAGACGCTCTTCGGGAAGGCTGCCGCGGGCGAGGCCAAGCCGCTGACGTCGAGCCTGAGCCTGGCCGCGCAGAACGCGGCGCAGAAAGCGGTCGACGGCTACCGAGGCTCGGCCATGGTGGTCGCGCTCGACACGGGTTCGGGGGACATCTTGGCCGTCGCGCAGAACGCGGCCGCCGGGAACCAGCCGAAGGCGCTCAACGGCCTGTACGAGCCGGGCTCGTCGTTCAAGATCGCGACGTCGGTGGCGGCGATCCAGCAGAGCGGACTGACGTCGGCGTCGCCGGTCGACTGCCCGGGTGTCGCGACGATCGGCACGCGGACGGTCAAGAACGAAGGCTTCGAGCTGGGCGCGACGAACCTGCAGACGGCGTTCGCGCGGTCCTGCAACACGACGTTCGGCCGGCTCGCGCTGGCCCTGCCCGCCGACGGGCTGGTGAAGGCGGCGAACGAGCTGGGGCTCAACGCCGACTACGACATCCCGGGCATCCCCACCGAGCTGGGCAAGGTCGAGCCCGCGGCGAGCAAGGACGAGCAGGTCGAGGACGGGTTCGGCCAGGGCCGCATCCAGGCCAGCTGCCTCGGTGGCGCCGTGATGGCGGCGACGGTCGCGTCCGGCAGGGCGATCACGCCGCGGCTGTGGCACGACCTGGAAACGCAGGTCGTCAAGGGGTACTCGCCGCCGCCCGCGTCGGTGCTCGGCGAAGTCCGGAAGATGATGCGCGCGGTGGTGCAGAGCGGGACCGGGCGTGGCGCCGCGAGCGCGGGCGACGTGTTCGGCAAGACGGGCACGGCCCAGTTCGGCGACGGGTCGAACGCCACGGGCTGGTTCGTCGGCTACCGCGGGAACGTCGCCTTCGCGGTGGTCCTGGAGAACTCGAACGACTCGGGTCCGGCGGTCACCCTGGCCGCCCAGTTCCTCAAGGCCCTCTGAAGTCTCCGCACCGGCGGCGCTTTCCCGGGAAAGGGCCGTGTCGGTTCGGCCGTGGGCGAAGCGTGGCCGTCGTACCGTGGGCGCATGGAGACGATCGCTCTCGCCGAGGTGGCCGCGGTGCTCGCCGACCCGAGCCGCGCCACCATGTGCCTCGCCCTGCTCGACGGGCGGGCGTGGACCGTCGGCGAGCTGGCCAAGGCGGCCGGGATCGCCCTCTCCACGGCCAGTGAGCACGTCACCCGGCTGGTCGACGCCGGGTTCGTCGCGCGGGTGAAGCAGGGCCGGGCCAGTTACGTCCGGATCGCCGACCCGCGCGTGGCCGAGCTGATCGAGCACCTGGCCCAGCACGCCGAGCACCGGCCGGTGACCGGGCTGAAGTCGTCGCTGCGGGTGAAGCGGCTCGGCTTCGCGCGGACCTGCTACGACCACCTCGCCGGCTCGCTCGGCGTCGCCGTCCGCGACGGCATGCTCGCGACCGGCCTGGTCGACACCGCCGACGGGCTGACGCTGACCGCGCGCGGCCGCGAAGTGCTGGCCGGTCTCGGCGTGCCGGTCGCCGCCGGGCCGCGGCGGCCGCTGCTGCGCGACTGTCTGGATTGGACGGAACGCCGAGACCACCTCGCCGGGGCGGTGCCCGCGGCCCTGCTCGAGCGGGCGGTCGACGCGGGCTGGGTCGGCCGGGACGGCCACCGCGCGGTCAAGGTCCTGCCGGCCGCCGCCCGGCCGTTCGCCGCTCTCGGTGTCGATCTCGACGCGCTGAGTGCGCCTTAACACACCGGTTGTCCGACTCGCGGCAGCGGTACACGAACGAGTTAACCCACCCGCTTCACTATTCTGAGTGCCCCACGGCACTCGGGAGGGAGGCGGCATGGACCAGCTTCCGGTCCTGCTCGGCGTCGGCGGCGTCGTGCTCCTCGCCTCCGTGCTCGCCGTGCGCGTCTCGATCCGGCTCGGCCTGCCCTCGCTGCTGCTGTACCTCGCGATCGGCGTCGTGCTCGGCGAAGCCGGCTTCGGCATCCGGTTCGACAACCCCGGCCTGACCCAGTCGCTCGGGCTCGCCGCGCTCGTCATGATCCTCGCCGAAGGCGGGCTGACCACGCGGTGGTCGGCCGTGAAACCCGCGCTGGGCCTCGGCATCGCACTGTCCACAGTGGCCGTCGCGGTGAGCGTCGCGGTCACCGGCGCGGCCCTGCACTGGCTGCTCGGCCTGGACTGGCGGTTCGCCCTGCTGTGGGGCGCCGTGCTCGCCTCGACCGACGCGGCCGCGGTGTTCTCCGTGCTGCGCACCGCCGGGATCGGGAAACGCCTGGTCGGCGCGCTGGAGCTGGAGTCCGGCATCAACGACGCACCGGCGTACATCGCCGTCGTCGTGCTCGCCGCCGGCACCACTGTGGACTGGACGCTGCCGCTGCTGGTGGTCTACGAGCTCGCGGCGGGCCTGGCCATCGGGCTCGGGTTCGGCTGGCTGGGTGGCATCGCGCTGCGCCGGGCCGCGCTGCCGGCGACCGGCCTCTACCCGCTGGCCACCGTCGCGGTGTGCGTCGTGGCGTACTCCTCCGGCCAGCTGCTGCACGCGTCCGGGCTGCTCGCCACCTACGTCGCCGCGCTGGTGCTGGGCAATTCGCGGCTGCCGCACCGCTCGGACACGCTGTCGTTCGCCGAAGGCCTCGGCTGGCTGGCGCAGATCGGGCTGTTCGTGCTGCTCGGGCTGTTCGCCTCGCCCGGCCGGCTGTTCGAGACGATCGTGCCGGGCCTGGTCGCCGGGGCCGTCGTGCTGCTGCTGGCGCGGCCGATCTCCGTCGTGCTCTCGGTGCTGCCGTTCCGGCTGCCGTGGCGGGAACAGGCGTTCCTGTCGTGGGCCGGGCTGCGCGGCGCGGTCCCGATCGTGCTCGCGATGATCCCGCTGTCGGAGGGGGTGCCCGGCGCGCAACGGCTGGTCGACGCGGTGTTCGTGCTGGTCATCGTGCTGACGCTGGTGCAGGGCGCGACGCTCGGGCCGCTCGGGCGCCGGCTCGGGCTGGCCAAGAAGTCCGAGGCGCACGAGATCGAGGTCGACTCCGCGCCGCTGGACGAGCTGGGTGCCGAGCTGCTGCAGGTCCGCATCCAGCCCGGGTCGAAGCTGCACGGCGTGTACCTGTCCGAGCTGCGCCTGCCGACCGGCGCGACGGTCAGCCTGGTCGTGCGCGAAGGCGCCGGCTTCACCCCGCAGAAGACCAGCCGGCTGCAGGAGAACGACCAGCTGCTGGTGGTCACGACGAGCGGCGTCCGCGACGCCGCCGAGCGCCGGATCCGCGCGGTGGACCGCGCCGGCCGCCTGGCCCGCTGGAAGGGCGAGTCGGGCCGTTAGCCCGTTCGTGGTCGCCCCCGCGGCGTGACCGGTCGGACGACTTCGTGCCGACCCCCCAATCACACGTGATGCCCCTCCAATCACGCGTGATGCCCGCCCCGTCACGCGTGATGCCGTTTTCGGCAGGGCAAGGCCGTGAACAGCGCTTGTCCGGTCCTTGTCCGGTCTCGGTGCCGACCTGGTGATCTTTTCCCGCAAGGGTGAGGGGCGCCTCACGAAAATCTCACGCGATCTTCCCAGTGATCCAACCTTTGGCCTACTGTGCGCTCGATCGGGTTAGTTCGAATGGGTGAGCGTTAGGCCAAAGGAGTACGCAGGGTGACGAAACTGCATGTTCGCGGGGCGCTCCTCGTCGCCGCCGTCACGACCGCCCTCGGGCTCGTCTCGGCGCCGGCCGCGACCGCCGAAGTCGCGCCGTTCCCCGCGCTCGCCCTGCCGTTCAAGGCCGGTCAGCAGGTCTACTCCGCCGGTATCCACTCCGACGACGGCAGCACCGGCGTCGAGAACGCCATCGACTTCAGCCCGGCCGACCGGACCGTCCGCGCGCCGCTCGCCGGCACCGTCCGCCTGCAGCACTGCGCGGGTGGCGACTGGGTGACCATCGACCACGCCGGCGGCTGGCGGACCGGGTACTACCACATGGAAGGCATCAAGGTCAGCGACGGCGAGCACGTCGAGGCCGGCGCCGTGCTCGGGTCGACCGGCAACGCGCTGCCCTGCGGCGGCAGCAGCACCGGTGCCCACGTGCACTTCACGCTCTGGACCCTGCCGGACGCCTCGGCGGCGGCCCACGGCGAGCCCGTCGACGGCAAGACCATCGGCGGGTGGCTGTTCACCGCGGGTGCCGAGCAGTACGCGGGCACCGCGACGCACCTCTCCGACCATGCGGTCACGCAGCTGCCGGGGCACTTCCGCGCGAAGCTCTGACCAGCGCGAACGACGCGGGAAACACCCGGCGTCGGCTGTGAGCGGCGTCTCAGAATGTGAGCCGGGGGTTGGCCGCCGGGCGCGTTCTCGGTTACCTTCTGTGCCAGGTCATGAGTGCCAGCGCGAAGCCCCGGCTTGCTGGCCGGCAACCCTCCTACCGCGGTGGGGTGCCCCGGGTGAAGACCGGGCCGGTCGCGTCGTGCGACGGGCAAGCGCGGGCCCCTCGCCGGGGTCCCCCGGACCGCCGAGGAGGCACCCCGATGACTCTCGCCCTCGACCGCACCACCGCGATCACCCCTGCCGTGCAAGGCATCCCGGCCGTCGCCGGCGCCGCGCTGCGGGTCCCGCTCGTCACCGGGGACACCATCGGCTACGCCAACCTCGACCACGCCGCGAGCGCCCCGTGCCTCGACGCCGTCCGCGCCAAGGTCGACGAGTTCCTGCCCTGGTACGCCAGCGTCCACCGCGGCGCCGGCTTCGCGTCGCAGGTCTCCACCAAGCTCTACGAACGCACTCGCGACGTCCTGCGCCGCTTCGTCGACGCCCGCCGGACGGACACGGTCGTGTTCACCCGCAACACCACCGACTCGTTCAACCTGCTCGCGCGCAGCCTTCCCCGCCACACCACGGTGATCGTGTTCGACACCGAGCACCACGCCGCGCTGCTGCCGTGGCAGGGCCCGAACGTCCGGCGGATCCCGACCCCGCGCACGCGTCTCGCCGCGGTGTCCGCTGTGGACGAAGCGCTCGCGGACGCGCCGCAGGGGCCGCGGCTGGTCGTCGTCACCGGAGCGTCCAATGTGACCGGTGAGCTGCTCCCGGTCGCCGAAATCGCCGCCGTGGCAAGGAAGCACGGCGCCCGCGTCGCGCTCGACGCCGCCCAGCTCGCCCCGCACCGGCGGATCTCCGTCAAGGACCTGGACGTCGACTACGTCGCCATCTCCGGCCACAAGCTGTACGCGCCCTTCGGGGCGGGCGCGCTGATCGGCCGCGCCGACTGGCTGCGCGCCGCCCGGCCGTACCTCGCCGGCGGCGGCGCGACGAAGCTCGTCACCGAAGACGCGGTGGTCTGGAACACCGGTCCGGAGCGCCACGAAGCGGGCTCGCCGAACACCGTCGGCGTGTACGCGCTCGGCGTCGCGTGCGAAACCCTCAGCGAGAACTGGGACGCCGTCGTGGCGCACGAACAGGCCCTGCTTTCCCGGCTGCGCAAGGGACTCGAGGGTATCCCGGGCTGCGCCGAGCTGCGCCTGTTCGACGCGCCGGTCGACCGCGTCGGTACGGTCAGCTTCGTCGTCGACGGCTTCGACCCGGGCTGGCTGGCGGCCGTGCTGTCGGCCGAGTACGGCATCGGCGTGCGCGACGGCGCGTTCTGCGCCCACATCGCGGCGAAGCGCCTCATCGGCGTCACCGGCGGGGAGGGGCAGCAGGCGGTCCGCGTCAGCCTCGGGCTGGGCAGCACCGAGGAGCACGTCGACCGCGTTGTGCTGGCCCTGCGCCAGATCGTCGCGCGCGGCGCCCGCTGGGAGTACGCGAAGGTGGACGGCCGCTGGGCCCCGGTCGGCGACCCGCGGGAGCTGCCGCCCTTCTGCTGAGGCGCTAACCTAGGCGGATGGGGCGAGGGCGGTACTGGTTTCCGGTGGCGTTGCTGGGGTTCGCGCAGGTCGGCATGGTGGCGGCACAGCTGCTGGCCCGCCGCAGCCCGGCCGAGTGGCAGTCCCCCGACGTCTTGCTCCGCCCGCAACCGGCCGGGTACGGCGCCCTGCAGTTCCTCACCCAGGATCCGCTGTTCACCCCCGGGCCGGGGCTGCCGGCCGGGCCGGCGTGGCAGGTCGCGCTCGGCGTGGCGGTGCTCGGCACGGCCGTCTGGTACGCGGTCGTCCTGCGGCCCGTCCGCACCGGGTGGTTCGTCCTCGGCACGGCCGGCGCGCTGCTCGCCGTCCCGCTGCTCGACCTGGTCGGGTCGTGGCAGTTCCGGCTCGCCGACGGGCTGCGCGGACCGCTGCTGGCCACGCTCGGTCTGCTGGTGCTCGCCGCGTACGAGCGCAGCCTGCTCGTCCTGCTCACCGCGGTCGCGTTCGCGGTGCTCGCGGTGGTGCTGTCGGCGGACCTGGCGGGTGCGCTGCTGTCGGCGGCGGTGCTGATTGCCGCCGCCTTCGCCGCCGTGCTCCGGCCCCGGGCGATACCCTGACCCGATGGGGGATGTCCGACGGTCCTGGTTCCCGGTGGCCGCACTGGGTTTCGCGCTGCTGGTCATGGTGGTCGTCGAGCTGGTGCCGGAGACCCCGGTGACCGGCTCGTTCGTCTCCTTGCACGCGGTCCCGATGACCCCGGACAACCAGCTGTACGGCACCGGCGGCGTCGGCGGGACCGGGCTGTCCGCGGCCACCACTGCCACGGCCGTGCACCCGGCCGCCCTCGGCTGGCTCGCCGGGCTCGCGTCCGTCGTGCTCGTCGCGGCGGGGTGGTACTGGCTGAGCCTGCGCCGTGCCGGCACGTCCCCGCGGACCGGCCGGTTCGTGCTCGGGACGCTCGGGGCCCTGGCCGCCGTCCCCGTGCTCGACCTGGTCGGCGCGCTGCAGTTCCGGCTCGACGGCGACGTGCGCGGGCCCCTGATCGCCACGCTCGGGCTCGTCCTGCTGGCCGGGTTCGAGCGCAGCTTGCTCCTGCTGGCCGTCGCCGTGGTGTTCGCCCTGCTCACCGTCGTTTTCCTGCCTCCGGTCGCCGGTGCGCTCGCCGCCGCGGGGGTGCTCTTCGCCGTCGCGTTCGCCGCCCTTCTGCTGCGTCCCCGCGACACTGCCGGGGCGCCCTGACCAGGGCCGTGGACAATGGAGCCGTGAGCACCGAGCCCAGCCACTCCGAACCCGACACCGAACCCGACGCCGCCGAGGCGCCGCCCGAAGCCGGGCCGGAGACGCCGGAAGCCCCGGCCAAGCCCCTGCCGAAGCGCCGGGTCGGCTGGGTGTTCGCCGTCGCGGTCGTGTTCTGGGTGATCGACCTGGTGACGAAGAACCTCGTCACCGCGAACCTGGAGGGCAAGGAGCCGGTCCGCATCCTCGGCGGGCTGATCTACCTGCAGGTGATCCGCAACCCGGGTGCGGCCTTCTCGATGGCCACCGGCATGACGTGGGTGCTCGCGCTGGTCGCGCTGGCCGTCGTCATCGCGATCGTCTGGCTGTCGCGGCGGCTGCGCTCGATCGGCTGGGCCATCGGCCTCGGCCTCGTGCTCGCCGGGGCCACCGGCAACCTGACCGACCGCATCTTCCGCGCGCCGGGCGGGCTGCAGGGCCACGTCGTCGACTTCATCTCGGCGTTCGCGCCGAACGGCAAGGGCTTCGCGATCTTCAACATCGCCGACTCGGCGATCTGTGTCGGCGGTGCCCTGATCGTGCTGCTTTCCCTGCTGGGCAAGGACTACGACGGTACGTCGACCAAGGACAAGAAGAAGCAGCAGGAGGAACAGGCGTGAGCGCGCGGATGCTCCCGGTGCCCGACGGGCTCGACGGGATGCGCGTCGACGCCGGCCTCGCGAAGCTGCTCGGCCTGTCGCGCACAGTCGTCGCGGAGCTGGCCGAGGCCGGCGACGTGCTGCTCGACGGCCGTCCGGCGGGCAAGTCCGACCGGCTCTCCGGCGGCGGCCTCCTGGAGATCACGCTGCCGGAGCCCGCGAACCCCGTCGAGGTCGTCGCCGAGCCCGTCGCAGGCATGCAGATCCTGCACGACGACGACGACATCGTCGTGCTCTCGAAGCCGGTCGGCGTCGCCGTGCACCCGAGCCCGGGCTGGACCGGCCCGACGGTCGTCGGCGGCCTCGCCGCGGCCGGCCTGCGGATCGCGACGTCGGGCGCGGCCGAGCGCCAGGGCGTCGTGCACCGGCTCGACGCGGGCACCACCGGCGTGATGGTGGTGGCCAAGAGCGAGCACGCCTACACCGTGCTGAAGCGTGCCTTCAAGGAACGAACGGTCGACAAGGGCTACCACGCGATCGTCCAGGGCCACCCGGACCCGACGCGCGGCACGATCGACGCCCCGATCGACCGCCACCCGCGCCACGACTACAAGTTCGCGGTCGTCCAGGGCGGCCGCCCGAGCGTGACGCACTACGAGGTCGTCGAGGCGTTCCGCGCGGCGTCGCTCGCGCACATCAAGCTCGAAACCGGGCGCACGCACCAGATCCGCGTCCACTTCTCGGCGCTGCGGCACCCGTGCGTCGGCGACCTGACCTACGGTGCGGACCCGGTTCTCGCGCGCCACCTCGGCCTGAGCCGCCAGTGGCTGCACGCCAAGACGCTGGCGTTCGCCCACCCGGCGGACGGCCGGTGGGTCGAGTTCGAGTCGGAGTACCCGGACGACCTGGCGAAGGCTCTGGAGATCCTGCGCGAGGAAAGCTATTAGTCCTCGATCGACCAGGTCAGCGTGCGCTCGTCCGGCTCCGGCCGCGGGCTCCAGCGGACCGACACCACCCGCGTGGCCTCCGGGAGGACGTACACCGTGTGGCCGCCCAGGGTCTCGCCCGGGTTGACGCCGATCTTGTGCGGGGGCCGGGACGTCAGCGACACCGGGGCCTTGCCGATCGCGGCGCCGTCGGCGGCGAGGAGCTCGAGGTAGTTGTCCGGCAGCGAGACGAACGGGAGCTGCCCGCGGTTGGTGATCTCCGTGTGCACGACGACCGCGCGTTCGCCGTCCTCCAGGCGGTAGCCCGCCGCGCTGAACAGGTAGTCCGCCGGGTCCTGGACCTCCAGCAGCTGCACCGACAGCTGCTCGCCCTCGAGGCCCTGGGTCTCCAGGACCTCGCCGAGCCGGCCGCGCTTGCCCGTGGGGGCGGCCGCGGGCTTGGCCTGCTCGTCGCCGCGGGCCCAGGACGCCGTCTGCGGCAGGCCCCACGTGCTCACGGCCGGGTCGAGCGGCGGCGCCGGGAACGGCGGCTGCGGCGGGCGCTGCTGCGGGGGCCGGGGCGGCGGGCCCGGGTACCGCCCGGACGGTGTGCCCTGGACGTTGTACGGCCCGGACGGCGCACCCTGGACGTTGTAGGGGCCCGAAGGCACGTTGTGCGGGCCCGACGGCGTCCCCTGGACGGGCGGCGCGGGCATCGGCATCGGCGGCGCGGACTGCTGGGGGACCGGCTGCGACGGCGGGGGCGGGAACTGCGGCCGGTTCGCCCACGACGGCGGGGCGCCGGCGATGGCCGCGCGCAGGCCGTTCGGGTCGCTCTCGACGCCCACGAGCAGCGGCAGCCCGCTGCCGGAGAGCGCGACCAGGCGGTAGGCGACCTCGCGCGGGTCCATGCCGACCTTGGCCGCCAGCTCGTGCACCGCGGCCTTGCCGAGGTCGGCGAGCGCGGCGAGCAGTCGGGTATCCACGGGATCGGTCACGGCCACCTGCTGAACGCTACCGCCTCGCCGAACGCCCGTGCCGAGGCCGTCCGCGGCTTCACCGTTCTTGTCGGTGATCTCCGTTAGGGTCGGCCGGGAGCACACCATCGAAGCTGGGGGTCCTGCCCATGACCGCGGTCACCGAACTCGCCGACGAGTTCGTCGAAGCGCTGTTCGCCGCCGATCCGCTGACGCCTGCCCTGCTGGGCATCCGGCCGGCGGAACCCGGCCTGCCCGACTTGTCCGCCGAAGCCGAGGCCGCGCACCGCGCGCGGCTCGCGGAGTTCGCCGAGCGGGCCCGCGCACTGGACACCGCCGGGCTGTCGGCGGAGGACCGCGTCACCCGCGACGTCCTGATCGCCACGGCCGAAGACCGCATCGCGGGCATCGACAGCCGGATGGCCGAGTTCACGGTCACCGACGTCTTCGTCGCGCCCGCGGCCTCCCTGCTCGTCGCCCTCCCGATGACGACCGTGACGGCGGGGGAGGCCGCGGAGGCCCAGCTCGGCCGGCTCGCCGCGGTCCCGGAGTTCCTGCGCCAGGCCGCGCGGCGGCACGCCGAGGGCATCGAGCGCGGGCTCGTCCCGGTGGCGCACCTGGTCGACGCGGCGGTCGCGCACCTCGACCGCTACCTCGCCGACCCGGCCGCCGACCCGCTGCGCCGCCAGCCGGCGCCGGACGAGGAGTTCGGCCGCCGGCGCGACGAACTGCTGGCCGACGTCGTGCGCCCGGCGTTCGCCGAGTACCGCGAGTTCCTCGTCACCGAGGTGAAGCCGCACGGGCGGCCCGCCGACCGGCCCGGCCTGAAGTGGCTGCCCGGCGGCGAAGAGACGTACGCGCGGCTCGCGAAGGTGCACACGACCACCGACCGCACCCCGGAAGAGCTGCACCGGACCGGGCTCGACATCATCGACTCGCTGGCCGCCGAGTACCGCGAGCTGGGGCAGCGGGTGTTCGGCACGGACGACCTGGCGGAGATCTTCCGGCGCCTGCGCACCGACCCGGCGCTGCGGTGGACCAGCGCCGAGGAGCTGCTGGAGACCGCCCGCACGGCCGTCGCCCGCGCGACCGCCGAAGCCCCGAAGTGGTTCGGCACCGTGCCGTCGCAGCCGTGCCTGGTCGAGCCGGTGCCGGAGGAGGCCGCGCCCGGCGCGCCCCCGGCGTACTACCTGCGCCCGGCCGCCGACGGCTCCCGGCCCGGCATCTACTTCGCGAACACCCACGAGGCCACCGAGCGGTTCCGGCACTCGGCCGAGTCGACGGCCTACCACGAAGCCGTGCCGGGGCACCACTTCCAGCTCAGCGTCGCGACCGGGCTCACCGAGCTGCCGCTGCTGCGCCGGATCGGCAGCTTCACCGCCTACACCGAAGGCTGGGGCCTCTACAGCGAGCGCCTGGCCGACGAGATGGGCCTGTACTCCGACGACGTCGCGCGGCTGGGCATGCTCACCGCCGACTCGATGCGGGCGGGCCGGCTGGTCGTCGACACGGGCCTGCACGCGCTGGGCTGGAGCCGGCAGCAGGCGGTCGACTACCTGGCCGAGCACACGCCGATGGCGCGCGTCGAGATCGAGGCCGAGACCGACCGCTACATCGCGTGGCCGGGGCAGGCCTTGGCGTACATGGTGGGGCGCCTGGAGATCCAGCGGATCCGCGCCGGCGCGGAAGAGCGCCTCGGCTCGCGGTTCGACATCCGCGCGTTCCACGACCTCGTGCTCGCCGGAGGCGCGCTGCCGCTGTCGGCGCTCGCGTCCGCCGTCGACGACTGGGTGGCCGGGCACGGCGACACGGTCAACGGGCTGGCCGCGGAGCTCGTCGAGCTGACGTTCGAGCAGGAGCCCGTGGCACCGTCGATCCACGGGCTGCCGGGCGACCACGACCGGCTCGCCGACCAGACCCGGGAAGCGCAGGAGCGGTTCCTCGCCGCCTACCGGGCGCTCGCCGCCCGCGCCCGGGCGCTGTCCGCCGGGGACCTGTCGCCGGAAGAGGCCGTGACGCGCGAGGTCGTGATCGCCGCCGCCGAGGTCGAGGCCGACCGGCTGGCGGCGCGGTCCGCCGACATCGCGGTCAGCGACGGGCTGACCGCCCCCGCGCTGGGTCTGCTGCTGTTCCTGCCGTTCTACAAGCTCGACGACGAGAAGAAGGCCCGCGGCTACCTCGCCCGGCTCGCCGCGATCGAGCCGTTCCTGGCGGACCTGACCGAGCGCCAGCGCGAAAGCCTGGCCGACGGCCTGGTACCGCCGGCGTACCTGGCCCGCGTCGGCATCGAGTACGTCGAGCGCTACCTCGCCGCGCCGGAGAGCGACCCGCTGAAGGTCGGCACGACGGCCGACGTCGAGGGCTTCGAGGCCGAGCGCGATCGGCTGCTCGCCGAGGTCGTCCACCCGGCCTACGCCCGGTACCGCGACTTCCTGCGCACCGAGGTCGAACCGGCCGGCCGGCCCGACACCGCGCCCGGCATCGGGCACGTGCCGGGCGGTGCGGAGCGGTACGCCGCGCTGATCCGCGCGGAGACGACGACCGAGCGCACGGCCCAGGACCTGCACGACACCGGGCTGGCGCTGATCGAGAAGCTCGGCGAGGAGTACCGCGAGCTGGGGCGGAAGGTGTTCGGCACCACCGATCTCGCCGAGATCTTCGAGCGCCTGCGCACCGATCCGGCGTTGCGCTGGCGTGACGGCGAGGAGCTGCTGTCGGCGGCCCGCGACGCCATCGCCCGCGCCGAAGCCGTGGCCCCGCAGTGGTTTTCGCGCATCCCGGCGGAGAAGTGCGAGGTCGCGCCGGTGCCCGAGGCCGACGCGGCGAGCGGCACGATCGCGTACTACATGCAGCCGTCGCTCGACGGTTCGCGGCCGGGCACCTACTACGCCAACACGCACGAGGCCGGCAAGCGCCCGCGGTTCACGAGCGAGGCGATCGCGTTCCACGAAGCCGTGCCGGGGCACCACTTCCAGCTGAGCCTGGCCCAGGAGCTGCGGAACCTGCCGCTGCTGCGGCGGATCGGCATGTTCAACGCCTACGCGGAAGGCTGGGGCCTGTACGCGGAGCGGCTGGCCGACGAGATGGGCCTGTACTCCGACGACGTCGCGCGGCTGGGCATGCTGACGCAGGATTCGATGCGGGCGGGCCGGCTCGTCGTCGACACCGGGATGCACGCGCTCGGGTGGAGCCGGCAGCAGGCGATCGACTACCTCGTCGACCACACGCCGATGGCGCGCCTGGAGATCGAGGCGGAGATCGACCGGTACGCCGGCTGGCCGGGCCAGGCCCTGGGCTACATGGTGGGGCGGCTGGAGATCCAGCGGCTGCGGGCCGAGGCCGAGGCGGCCCTGGGCGAGCGGTTCGACATCCGGGACTTCCACGAAGTCGTGCTGGGCCACGGCATGCTGCCGCTGCCGGCGCTGGCCAAGGTCGTCGCGGACTGGGTCGCGGCCGGCACGGACACGCCCGACGCGCTGGCCGACGAGTGCCTGGAGCTGATGTTCGAGGCGCAGCCGCTGCTGCCGTCGCTCTACGGCCTGCCCGGCACGCACGACAAGCTCGCCGACCAGTCCGCCGAAGCGCTCTCGCGGCAGCGCGCCGCGTTCGGCGCCCTCATCACGCGCGCCGAGGCGCTCGGTCCGCTGTCCTCGGCCGAGCGCGTCACGCGGGACGTCGTGGTCTGGCAGGCCCGCACGATGATCGACGTGCTCGACTCGGGCCGGGCCGACATCGCGGTGAGCGACGGGCTCGCGGCGCCGGCGCTGGAGCTGCTGATGCTGCTGCCGCAGACGGTGGTCGACGACGAGGCCAAGGCCCGCGGCTACCTGAGCCGGCTCGCGGCCGTGGGCACGTACCTGGACCAGGTGATCGAGCGGCAGCGGGCGGCGCTGGCCGAAGGCCTCACGCCGCCGGAGTTCCTGGCGCGCATCGGCGTCGGGTATGTCGAGCGCTACCTGGCCGCCCCGGACGCCGATCCGCTGAAGGTGCCGGTCCAGGGGCTCGAGGCCGAGCGCGACCGGTTGCTGGCCGAGGTCGTGTGGCCCGCGTACGCGCGGTACCGCGACTTCCTGGCCGACGAGGTGGTCCCGGTCGCGCGGCCGGAGACGTCGCCGGGCATCGGCGACCTGCCCGGCGGGCCGGCCCGGTACCGGGCGCTGATCCGCGCCGAGACGACGACCGAGCGCACGGCCCAGGACCTGCACGACACCGGGCTGGCGATCATCGAGAAGCTCGCCGAGGAGTACCGCGAACTCGGGCAGAAGGTGTTCGGCACCACCGATCTCGCCGGGATCTTCGAGAAGATCCGCACCGATCCGGCGCTGCGCTGGCGTGACGGCGACGAGCTCCTGGACGCCGCCCGGCAGACGATCGCCCGGGCCGAAGCGGTTGCGCCGCAGTGGTTCTCCCGCGTTCCGGAGCAGAAGTGCGAGGTCGCGCCGGTGCCGGCCGCCGAAGCCGAGAGCGGCTCGATCGCGTACTACATCGACGCGTCGCTCGACGGTTCGCGGCCGGGCACGTACTACGCCAACACGCACGAGGCCGACCAGCGGCAGCGGACGCTCGGCGAGTCGGTCGCGTTCCACGAAGCCGTGCCGGGGCACCACTTCCAGCTGACACTCGCGCAGCAGCTCACCGGCGTCCCGCTGCTGCGGCGGATCGCGATGTTCAACGCCTACGCCGAGGGCTGGGGCCTGTACGCGGAGCGGCTGGCCGACGAAATGGGCCTGTACTCCGACGACGTGGCGCGGCTGGGCCTGCTGACGCAGGACTCGATGCGGGCGGCCCGGCTGGTCGTCGACACGGGGTTGCACGCGCTGGGCTGGAGCCGGCAGCGGGCGGTGGACTTCCTCGTCGAGAACACGCCGATGGCGCAGATCGAGATCGAGGCGGAGATCGACCGCTACGCCGGGCACCCCGGCCAGGCGCTCGGCTACATGGTCGGGCGGCTGGAGATCGAGCGGCTGCGGGCCGAGGCCGAGGCGGCGCTGGGCGAGCGGTTCGACATCCGCGAGTTCCACGACACGGTGCTGGGCAGCGGCACGCTGCCGCTCCCGGTGCTGGCGGACGTGGTGGCCGACTGGGTGGCCGCGCGGGGTGCGGAATGACCCGTCCACCGTCCACTTCGGACCACCGCGCCGAGGAGGGGCCGTGACCTGGCTCGACCTCGCCGACGACACGCCGTTCGGCCTGGACAACCTGCCCTACGGCGTGGTTTCCGTGGGCGGCGCGCCGGACCGCCGCATCGGCGTGCCGGTCGGCGCGGAGGTGCTGGACCTGACCGCCGCCGCGGCCGGGACCGCGGCGGCGTTCGCCCCGCTGCTCACCGCGGGGGTGCTCAACCCGCTGCTGGCGGCCGGGCCGGACACGTGGCGGGAGGTGCGGGAGAGCGTCCGGGAGTGGCTGACCGAACCCCGGTACGCCGACCAGCTGCGCCCGCACCTCGTGCCGCGGGCCGAGGTGACCACGCACCTGGCGTTCGAGGTCGCCGACTACGTCGACTTCTACTCGAGCGAGCAGCACGCCCTCAACGCCGGCCGGATCTTCCGGCCGGACGCGACCGAGCTGCCACCGAACTGGAAGCACCTGCCGATCGCCTACCACGGCCGGGCGGGCACGGTGGTGGCGTCGGGCACGCCGGTCGTCCGCCCGCACGGCCAGCGGAAGCCGCGCAACGCCGACGCGCCGTCGTTCGGCCCGTCGAAGCGGCTGGACATCGAGGCGGAGGTCGGGTTCGTCGTCGGCGTCCCGTCCGCGCCGGGCACGCGGGTGCCCACTGAGGACTTCGCGGACCACGTCTTCGGCGTGTGCCTGGTCAACGACTGGTCGGCGCGCGACATCCAGGCCTGGGAGTACCAGCCGCTGGGCCCGTTCCTCGGCAAGTCGTTCGCGACGTCGGTGTCGCCGTGGATCGTCCCGCTGGCGGCGCTGGAGCACGCGCGCGTCGACGGCCCGCCGCAGGACCCGGAGCCGTTCGAGTACCTGCGCGGCGGCGGGAAGTGGGGCCTGGACCTGGCGATGGAGGTCCGGCTCAACGGTCACCTGGTGTCGAGCCCGCCGTTCGCCACCCAGTACTGGACGGCGCCGCAGCAGCTCGCGCACCTGACCGTCAACGGCGCGAGCCTGCGCACCGGCGACCTGTTCGCCTCCGGCACGGTGACCGGCCCGGAGCCCGACCAGCGAGGCTCGCTTCTCGAGCTGTCCTGGGGCGGCCGCGAGCCGCTGGAGCTCCCGGGCGGCGAGACGCGGACGTTCCTGGAGGACGGCGACGAGGTGGTGATCAGCGCGACGGCCCCCGGCCCGGGCGGCAGCCGCATCGGGTTCGGCGACGTCCGGGGCACGGTGGTCCCCGGCTGACCCGCGGGTTCCGCGGCCGGCCGTGACGATCGGGCCGCCGGGGTGTCCGGACTGCGGGGAACACGCGCGGATGAGAGGGTCGGCCGGTGGGACGTGGAGCGGTGAAGGCCGTCGTGGGGAAGCCGTTCCGGCGGGCCGGGGCCACCCTCGCCCGGTACCGGGAACGCGACGGCGACCACTACGCCGCCGCCGTCACCTTCTTCAGCCTGCTCGCGCTGGTGCCGCTGATCATGGTCACGGTCTCGGTGATCGGGTTCGTGCTGGCGGGGGACCGGCTGCTCGCGACCGAGCTGGACCGGGTCATCGACGGCGCGCTGCCGCCCGAGATCGCCGGGCGGGTCACCGACATCGTGCACACGGTCGTGGGCGAACGCGGCCGGATCGGGCTGCTGGCCCTCGCGGTCGCCGGGTACTCGGGCTGGAGCTGGATCAGCAACGTCCGCGACGCCGTCACCGCGATGCTCGGCCAAGACCGGACGCCGCGGCCGCTGCTGCGCGGGATCCTCGCCGACGTCGTCGCGCTAGCCGGGGTCGGGCTCGCGATGAGCGTGTCGTTCGGGCTGGCGGCGCTCACCGGCGCGGCCGGGACCTGGCTGCTCGGCCTGACCGGGCTGACCGGCGGGTTCGCGCACTTCCTGCTGGTCGCTGGCTCGCTCCTGCTCGGTCTCGCGGCGAACTGGCTGGTCATCGCCTGGTGCCTGGCCCGCCTGCCGCGCCGGCCCCTGCCGCTGCGCTCGACGCTGCGCCCGGCCGGGGCCGCCGCCGTCGGGCTCGCCGCGCTCCAGCAGGCCGGCGGGCTCTACCTGCACCTGCTCGGCCGCTCGCCGGCGGTCGCCGCGTTCGGCACGCTCGTCGGCGTGCTGCTGTTCGTCTACCTGGTGGTCCGCTGGCTGCTGATGGTCACGGTGTGGATCACGGTCCGGGACGAGCCCCCACCGGGCACGCTGGCCGCCGACGTCCGCTACGCCGGCACGACGCTCGGCGCCGGCGCCTCGGCGGAGCTGGTGGTCCGCACCCTCACCGGCCGCTGAGTGGCGGCGCGCACATAGTCCCGCACGGCTCGCGCGGGCTCGTTAAGATGCGCGACTAAGCGCTTGCTCAGCAACGGAGGTGGACATGCGGATCGGGACCGCGATCAACTACGCCGGAGGCTTCGCCGACAGCGTCGCGGACATCGTCGAGCTGGAGAAGGTCGGTCTCGACGTCGCCTTCGTGCCCGAGGCGTACTCGTTCGACGCCGTCAGCCAGCTCGGCTACCTGGCCGCGAAGACCGAGCGCGTCCAGCTCGCGTCGGGCATCTTCCAGATCTACACCCGCACGCCGACCCTCACCGCGATGACCGCCGCGGGGCTCGACTTCGTCTCCGACGGGCGCTTCATCCTCGGCCTCGGCGCCTCCGGCCCGCAGGTCATCGAGGGCTTCCACGGCGTGAAGTACGACGCGCCGCTGGGCCGTACCCGCGAGATCGTCGAGATCTGCCGCCAGGTCTGGCGCCGTGAGCGCGTGGTGCACGACGGCAGGCACTACACGATCCCGCTGCCGCCGGAGCAGGGCACCGGCCTGGGCAAGCCGCTCAAGCTGATCAACCACCCGGTGCGCGAGCGCATCCCGGTGCTGCTGGCCTCGCTCGGCCCGAAGAACGTCGCGCTCACCGCCGAGATCGCCGAGGGCTGGCAGCCGATCTTCTTCCACCCGGAGAAGGCGAACGACGTCTGGGGCGAGTCCCTGGCCGCGGGCAAGGCCAAGCGCGACCCGGCGCTGGGCGAGCTGGACACGTTCGTCAGCGCCGCGCTGGCGATCGGCGACGACGTCGAGCCGCTGCTCGACCACCTGCGCCCGATCGTCGCCCTCTACGTCGGCGGGATGGGCGCGCGGGGCAAGAACTTCTACAACGACCTCGCCTGCCGCTACGGCTACGAGGCCGAGGCGAAGCTGATCCAGGACCTCTACCTGGACGGCAAGAAGGAAGAGGCCGCGGCAGCAGTGCCGCTCGAGCTGCTGCGCTCGATCTCGCTGGTCGGCCCCGCCGGGTACGTGAAGGAGCGGCTGGCCGCCTTCCGCGAAGCGGGTGCGACGACGCTGGTGGTCAACCCGCTGCTGCCCGGCCGCGAGGCGCGCGTCGCGGCGGTCTCGCAGCTGCGGGAGCTGCTCGGCTGAGCGTGCCTCAGCCGGGCGTGGCGTAGACCGCGACCCGCGGGGAGTTCATCCCGGCGGTGTCGAGGGTGCCGTCGCTGGTGATCAGCCGCAGCTGCGGGCCCGGGCCCTCCGGGGCGACGAGCGTGCTGTCCGGCTCGCCGGGCAGGAACGTCGCCGTCCTGCGGACCGCGAACCGGGCCTCGCGGCCTTGGTCGTCGCGCACGACGACCGCCGCGCCCGGCTTGAGCCGGCCGAGGTGGGCGAACGCGCCGCCGGCGTAACCGAAGCCCGAGTGCCCGGACAGCACGGCGACCCCCGGGGCGCCGGGAGCCGGTCCGTCGGCGAACCAGCCGACGCCGAGCGCGGTGCCCGGCTGCTCCCGGCGGCCGCCGACGTGGCCGAGCTCCACCACGTGGCCGAGCGTGAGGTCCAGGTCGGGGATCGACAGCGACGCGGGCAGGACGCCGGCCGTCACGGGCCGCTCCTGGGCCGCGGCGCCGGGGGTGACCGACACGCCCGGGGCAAGCACGGTCGTGACGCCGAGCAGGACGCAGCCGAGCCCGGCCACCACCGCGAGCACCGCGGCGGCCGGCCGCACGAGCTCCGAGCGCCGCTCGGTCGTCCCCTGCCCCATGCCGGTAAGGTCGGGCTCCGAAGAGCTGGCGTTACCGAATCGTGTCCAGGCGTGGGGTGCTTCACTCGAACGGGCCACCTGAATGTGACCTTCGCGTCAAAAAAGTTCGTCCGGTGAGACCAATACGTCAATGACCGGCTAATTTTGATGAATTCGGGCATAATTATGTGTTTCGATTAGTGGAACTGGGGATATCCACGAGGTGGAAGTGAGGTGCGCCGAGCAGTGCGAAAAATCGAAGAGCCCGCTGTGGGCGTACTGGACGTCGGATCGTTCAGCGCCCGGTTGGTGGTGGTTCCGGTCGACGGCTCGCCCCGTGAGCCGGTGCTGAACCACCAGACGCGGCTGCGCCTCGACCGCGAGCTCGACGTCCGCGGCCGCCTCTCCCGCCGGGGCATCGCCGCCGTCACGGCCGCCGTCGCCGCGGGCATGACCACCGCGTATCGCCACGGCGTCGGCGGCATCTACCCGCTCGCGACGTCCTCCATCCGCGACGCCGCCAATGCGACGGAGGTCGTCCGCCACGTCGCCGGCGAAACCGGGGTAGAGCTGCGGTTCCTCTCGGGCCGGTGCGAAGCCGAGCTGACCTACCTCGCCGCCCGCCGCTGGTACGGCGCGGAGGCCGGGCCGCTGCTGGTCCTCGACATCGGCGGTGGCACGGTCGAGCTGGCCGCCGGCTGCGGCGACCAGGCCACGTTCGCGCGGTCGCTGCCGCTGGGCGCGCGGTCGATGACCCGCGACTGGCTGCCGAGCGAACGCGTGTCGAACAAGCAGGTCAAGGCGTTGCGCGCGCACGCACTCGACGTCGTGACCACCACGCTGGGCGCCGCGGACGTCGACAACCCGCGGGTCGTCGGCTGTTCGAAGGTGCTGCAGCAGCTCGCGCGGCTGGCCGGGGCCCGCCCGAACCGGCGCAAGGAGCTGCGCCTCGACGACCTCCGTGCCTGGATTCCTCGGCTCGCCGGGCTGCCGCCGCAGAAGCGCGCGGAACTGCCGGGCATCTCGCGCAGCCGCGCGCACCAGGCGCTGGCGGGCGCGATCGTGGCGGAAGCGCTGCTGACGGTCGCGGGCGGCAAGGTGGCGATCTGCCCGTGGTCGACCCGGGACGGCCTGCTGCTGGCGCTGCAGGACAAGGCGCGGGAAAAGGCCGGCGACGGGTTCGTCGCGGCCTGACCCCTGGTCGCCACCGCGAAAACCGGGTATTCCGGAAGGCATGAGCGAACAGCAGCGCATCCACGCCCACGACGACGAGGACGACGAGCTCCCCAAGCTGCCGACCCCCGGCCGGCTGACGCACGACGTGCCGACCGCGCCGGACCCCGACGTGAGCCCGGGCGGGACTGAGGAGATCCCGGCCCCGCCCGGGCGCGACGCCGTCAGCGACCTACCGGAGTGACGCCGGGCTGGGTGGTGTAGACCTCGCTGATCGGGTTGGCCGGTTCCGCGTACTGGCGCACCTTTTCGGAGTCGCGCCGCATCGGGGCGCGGCCCGGGGGCTGCTTCGGCGGGTCGCCCGCGTCGATCTTCGGGATCGCGAACCGCTGGGGCTCCGCGGTGAGCGTGACGCGCTCGCCGTGGTTCAGCACTTCGAGGGGCTCGCCGTCCAGCACGTGGTAGGTCGCCTGGTCGCGGTCGATCTCCACCTGGAACCGGGTGCCGCGGAACATCAGGCGGAACGTGATCCGGTCCAGCTGCGGCGGCAGCCGCGGCGCGAAGGACAGCGTGCCGCCGTGGTCGCGCAGGCCGCCGAAGCCGGCCACGGCGCCCTGCCAGGCCCCGGCCAGGGAAGCCATGTGCAGGCCGTTGCGGACGTTGTTGTGCACGTCGTGCAGGTCCGTCAGCGCGGCTTCGGCGAGGTAGTCGTAGGCCAGCTCGAGGTGGCCCACCTCGGCCGCGACCACCGACTGCGTTCCCGCCGAGAGCGAGGAGTCGCGCACGGTCCTCGCTTCGTAGTAGGCGAAGTTGCGCGCCTTCTCCTCCGGGCTGAACGAGTCCCCGCACAGGTGCAGCGCCAGCACCAGGTCCGCCTGCTTGACGACCTGCTTGCGGTAGAGGTCGAAGTACGGGAAGTGCAGCAGCAGCGGGTAGTGCGCGATGTCGGTGTGCTCGTAGTCCCACTCGTCGTGGTCGAGGAAGCCTTCCGACTGGGGGTGCACGCCGAGTTCTTCGTCGTAGGGCAAGAACATCGCCTCGGCCGCCGCGCGCCACGAGTCCAGCTCGACGGCGTCGACCTGCAGGTGTGCCGCCACGTCCGGGAACCGCTCGCACGACTGCGCCGCGGCCAGCAGGTTCCGCCGCGCCATCAGGTTCGTGTAGACGTTGTTGTCGGCCACCGCCGAATACTCGTCCGGCCCGGTGACGCCGTCGATGCGGAAGGCGCCGTGCCGGTCGTGGTGGCCCAGTGACGCCCACAGCCGCGCGGTCTCCACCAGCAGCTCGGCGCCGTAGTCGCGCTCGAACTCCTCGTCGCCCGTGGCGTTCAGGTAGCGCAGCACGGCGTCGGCGATGTCCGCGCTGACGTGGAAGGCCGCCGTGCCCGCCGGCCAGTACGCCGAGCACTCGGCGCCGTTGATCGACCGCCACGGGAACGCCGCGCCGCGCAACCCCAGCTGGTGCGCGCGTTCCCGCGCTTTGTCCATTGTGGAGTGACGCCAGCGCAGGGCGTCGCGCGCCGCGTCCGGCATCGTGTAGGTGAGCACCGGCAGGACGAAGGATTCGGTGTCCCAGAAGGCGTGCCCGTCGTAGCCCGGGCCGGTCAGCCCCTTGCCGGCGATCGCGCGGCTCTCGCCGCGGGCCCCGGCCTGCAGGAGGTGGAACAGCGCGAAGCGGACCGCTTGCTGCAGCTCGGGATCGCCGTCGATCTCGATGTCCGAGGTGGCCCAGAAGTCGTCGAGGAACTGGCGCTGCTCGGTGACCAGGCCCTTCCAGCCGGTCTGGCGCGCACCCGCGAGCGCGGCCTCGACCTGCGACCGCAGGGCCGGCACCGAGCGCTGCGCGGACCAGCCGTAGGCGAGGAACTTCGTGATGCGCAGCCGGCCGCCCTTGGGCACGTCGACCGCGACGGTGAGCCGCGCGAGGTCCTCCTCGGAGTGGATGCGGGCGCGGATCCCGTCGTCCACCTCGATCTTGTGGTCCATCGCCGCGGCCATCCGCAGCCCGGACCGGCGCGTCTGGTGCACGAGCACGGCGTTGTAGTCCGACGCGCGGTGGAACTCGCCGACCAGCGGCGAGTTCAGCGCGGCGGCCACCCGCGGGTCGCTGGTGTCGGACTCGATCGGCTCGTTGGCCAGCAGGTCGGACTGGACGACCAGCTGCAGGTCCTCGTCGAGCGGCTCGACCTCGTACCGGATCGCGGCGATCGCGCGCTGGGTGAACGACACCAGCCGCTCGGTGCGCACGCGCACGCGCCGCCCGGTCGGCGACGACCATTCGGTGCTGCGGCACAGCGTGCCCTTGCGGAAGTCGAGCACCCGGTCGTGCTTGGTGGCCGCGCCGTAGCGCATGTCCAGCGGCTCGTCCTCGACGAGCAGCCGGATGATCTTGCCGTCGGTCACGTTGACGACGGTCTGGCCCTCTTCGGGGTAGCCGTAACCCGCCTCGGCGTAGGGCAGTTCGTGCTGCTCGTAGAAGCCGTTGAGGTAGGTGCCGGGCAGCCCGCGCGGCTCGGCCTCCTCGAGGGTGCCGCGCAGGCCGATGTGGCCGTTCGACACGGCGAACGCCGATTCGGTGCGCTGCAGGGCGTCGACGTCCATGCCGCGCCAGCGCAGCTCCCACGGCGAGCACTCGTAGCCGCGGGGTTCTTCTTCGGTCATTGATCCTCCAGCAGGTCGGCGAGGTCGTCGACCACGATGTCGGCCCCGTGGGCCTTGAGCTCGGCGGCCTGGTCGGCGCGGTTGACGCCCACCACGTAGCCGAAATGGCCGGCTTTCCCGGCCTGGACGCCGGACTGGGCGTCCTCGAACACGGCGGCGTGCGCGGGCTCGACGCCGAGCGCCTCGGCGCCGGCGAGGAAGGAATCCGGTGCCGGCTTGCCCTTCAGGTGCCGCTCGCGGATCACGATGCCGTCGATGCGCGCCTCGACGTACTTGCTGAGGCCGGCGGCGTCGAGCACCTTGGCGCCGTTGGCCGACGACGTCACGACGGCGATCCGCAGCCCGGCCGCCTTGACCGCTTCGAGGTAGCGGATCGAGCCCGGATAGGGGTTCACGCCGCGCTCGTCGATGATCTTGAGGACGAGATCGTTCTTGCGGTTGCCGACGCCGTTGACCGTCGGGGCGTCCGGCGGGTCGTCGGGGCTGCCTTCGGGCAGCTCGATGCCGCGCGAGCGCAGGAATTCACGGACTCCGTCGGCGCGCGGGCGGCCGTCCACATAGGTCGCGTAGTCCTGGTCGGTGAACTCGCGGAAGCCGGCCCCGTCCCGGGCGCGAAGAAACTCGTCGAACGTCCGTTTCCAGGCTTCGCGGTGCAGAACCGCCGTGCCGGTCAGCACTCCGTCGAGGTCGAACAGGCAGGCGGTGATGGTCTCGGGCAATCCCGTCATGGGCCGCAGGCTACCGGTCGGCGTCTTTGTTCGCGGGCTTTGCGGGGGTCCGGGTGGCGGAGCCCCCGGCGCGAGGCGCGGTCTCGCTTGTCACAGCGGTCTGTTCGCGGTGGGGACGCACCCGATGGATGAGTTCGTGCACCGTCGCGTCCGCGAGCCGGTACCGGACCACCCGTCCGGTGCGTTGGGTGGTGACGAGCCCGTGCGCCCGCAGCAGCCGCAGGGCCTGTGAAACGGCGGTGTCCGTCATGCCGGTGACCACGGCGAGGTCGGTGACGCTGATTTCGCGGGCGTAGTGGATGGAGACCAGCAGGGCCAGCCGCGACGGGTCGGCGACGACGGAGAACCGCTGCGCCCACTCGTCGATGACGGCGCGGTCGCCCAGCCCGTCGACCGCCGCGGCCACCCGTTCGGGGTCGATGAGCTTGCGGCCGGGGTCGATGTCCACCCCCGCGATGATTCCACCTCGGGTGCCGGGTCCGGTGGCCTGGGTCACGCCGCGCTTGACGCCGTCCGGTTCCCGGGCGAGGCTGCGATTAAGACAGTCGTCATAATCGAGGAGCCGAGATGACCGACGTGGCCGCCGACGCGCAGACCCGCTCGAAGACCATCACCTGGCAGGACCCGCTGCCGACCGCGCGGCTCGGCGGCACGATGTCCGGTTTCGAGTACCTGACGGCCATCGCGGAGGGCCGCGTGCCCGCGCCGCCGATTTCCGCGCACTTCGGGATGCGCTGGGAGCACATCGGGCACGGCGAGGTCGTCGCGGTCGCCGAGCCGGACGAGTCGCTGTACAACCCGATCGGGATGGTCCACGGCGGCGTGGCGGCCACGATGCTGGACTCGGTCGTCGGCTGCGCGGTGCACACGACGCTCCCGGCCGGCGTCGGGTACTCGTCGGTGGAGCTGAAGGTGAGCTACCTGCGCGCCATCCACGCGGGCCGCGGCGAAATCCGCGCCACCGGGCGGGTCGTGAAGGAGGGCTCGCGGATCGCGTTCGCCGAAGGGGAGATCCGCGACGCCGAGGGCAAGCTGCTGGCGACGGCGTCGGGGACCTGCGTGCTCACGCGCTGAGCGGCTGCCGCGTCGCGGGTGATCAGCGGGGCGGCCGGACGCGCCGGGCGCGGACGGCCTCGTCGCCGCCGAACCGCCCGATGACGGCGGCCAGCAGTTCTTTGGTCTCCTCGACGCGTGCCGCGCCGAATTCCTCTTTCAGTTCTGTTTCGAGGTCCTCGCGGAGAATCCGGGTCGCCTCGACGGCCCGCCGCGCGTGCCCGGTGAGGTGCAGCAGTTTCGTGCGCGCGTCGGCCGGGCCGGGTCGGCGGTTCAGCAGTCCCCGGCGTTCGAGGTCCGCGACGGCTTTCGACGCGGCCTGCTGGGTCACACCCATCCGCTCGGCGAGCGCGGTGATGGACAGCGGCGCGGCCAGGACGTGCTGGATGACGACGCCGTCGTTGAACCGGAGGTCGCCGAAGTCGTTTTCGGTGAGCCGGCGCTGGACCTCGTCGGTCATCGCCCAGCCCGCGAAGAGCGTGACGAGGGAGAGGTCGAGAGTGCTAGGATCCACAACCATGGTTGTGGAATCTAGCAGGGTCCCGGCCGAGCTGGCCGAAGCGTTCGTGCGCGTGGCGCACCGCGTGGTGTGGTGCACGCTGGTGACCGTCGACCGCCGGGGCCGCCCGCGGTCCCGGGTGGTGCACCCGATCTGGGACCTGGCCCCGGCCGGCCTGACGGGCTGGGTCTTCACGCGGCCGACGCCCTTGAAGGTGGCGCACCTGGCGGCGTCGCCGTACGTGTCGTGCTCGTACTGGGACCCGCGGCACGAAGTGGCGGTGGCGGAGTGCCGCGCGGAGCTGCGGGACGACGAACCGACGCGGAAGTACCTGTGGGACCGCTTCGCGTCGGCACCGGAGCCGGTGGGCTACGACCCGAAAATCCTGGGCGGCGAAGACTTCCGTGACCCGAAGATCACGGTGCTGAAGCTGACGCCGTGGCGAGTATCGACCGGCGGCGAAGCCTGGCGAGCCGCTTAGAACAAGCGCAGCTGTCCCCGAAGGGGCCGCGTCCGGGCTGCGCGGTCCGCGCACCGGCCGCAGGTCACGTCGTCGTCGGTCGGCTGGAGCCCGCGGTAGTCCCAGCTGTTCAGGCCGGCCCCGCAGGCGGGCAGCCACTCGCCGGTGACGAGGTGCACGGTTCCGGCGGGGGAGCGGCCCCGCTCGCCGGCGTGGGCCTGACGCCAAGCCGACGGCGGCCCCGGCGGACCGTCGGCCGGGCGGTGGTGGGTGAGCCGGCTTCGGAACGCCGCCAACGGTTCGCGCCGCGCGGGCAGCGCGAACAACGCGGGCGGATCGGCCTCCGGATCCATGGAGTCCACGGTCGCAGGCGTGATCGCCGCTCGGCTACCGCCATCCCGGGCACGACCCGGCGGTCTACCCGGGTCGCCGAAGAAGCTGCCGAGGATCGCCTCCTCAACTGAGGCGGTCCAGGGAGACGGCGAACCCGTTGAGGTCGCGGAGCACCTCATCGACGGGCGGCGAAGCCTGGCGGGCGGCTCAGGCCGCACCCACGCGGCGGTCGAACACCAGCCCCTCGGCCGCCCGCAGGCCCACGCTGATCGCCCCCGTCAGGACCGCGTCCTCGCCCAGCTCGCCCTGGACCACCTTCGGGACCAACGGCGTGAACGCCCTCAGTGCCCGGTCGATCGGCTCCAGCAGCAGGTCGGCCGCCGTGCCCATGCCGCCGCCCAGGACGATCAGCTCCGGGTCGATCACCGCCGCCACCGAGGCCACCGTGTACGCCAGGCGGTCCGCCTCCGCCTCCAAGGCCCGGCGGGCGAGTTCGTCGCCTTCGCGGGCCAGGCGGAAGACCTCGCGGGCCGACTTGGCCGTGCCCAGGCCGAGTTCCCGGGCGCCGCGGACCACCGACTGGGCCGCCGTTGCCTCTTCGAGGTGGCCGCGGGCCGGTGGGGCGCCGTCTTCGGAGGACGAGCGCGTGCGGCCGTACGGGAGGTAGCCGATCTCGCCCGCCGCGCCCGTGGCGCCGCGGAACACCCGGCCGTCGACCATCAGGCCCATGCCGACGCCCGTGCCGATCGTGATGCAGCCGAACACCGACGCTCCGCGCGCGGCGCCGCTTTCGCCTTCGCCGACTGCCGTCAGGTTCGCGTCGTTCTCCACCATCAGGTCCGGGCCCAGCGCGGCTTCGAGGTCGTCGATCAGGCCGGCGCGGCCCCAGCCCGGCAGGTTCGGCGCGTGCCGGAAGCAGCGCTTCTCCGGGTCGGCGACACCGGGGGAGCCGACCACGCGGACAACGATGTCGGCGGCCGTCAACCGGGCGTCCGCGACGGCCGAGGCCGCGATCTTGCCGACGGCCGTGACCAGCGCCGCGCCGGAGCGGGCCGAGTTCCGCTCGTCGCGGCGCGCCACGATCGCGGCGCCGAGGTCCGCCACCGCGACGCGGATGTGCTCGCGGCCGATGTCGACGCCCAGCACGTAGCCCGCGGTCGGGTCGGCCTCGTACAGCACCGCCGAGCGGCCGGTGCCGGTCGACGTGTGCCCGGTCGGGCGCGCCAGCCCGGCGGCTTCGAGGGCCAGCAACGCCTGGCTGACCGTCGGCTTCGACAGCCCGGTGTCCTTCGCGACCTGCGGCCGGGTCGCCGGGCCGCTGCGGCGCAGCAGGTCGAGCACCGCCCGCTGGTTGATCTTGCGCATCCCGGCGGGGGTCCCGACCGTTGGAGCATCTACGCCGGCCACCCGTGCCCGCCTCCTGTCGTCCTCGTTCTCCCTGCCACGCTAGCCGCCCGCACCCCGGTTTCGCCGGAATACGCCCGCTCCGGGACCGGTTGACCGCGGTATGAGCACTCCGGTACGCGGCCGGGTCCGCGTGGCACAAGGCGCGAAACGGGTACGCGTGTTCCTCGGCGGGCAGGTCGTCGCGGACACCGTGCACCCCCTTCTGGTGTGGGAAGTCCCGTACTACCCCACGTACTACTTCCCGCGCGCGGACGTCGTGAGCGGCGTGCTCGCCCCCTCCGGGCGGACGTCGCACTCGCCCAGCCGCGGAGAAGGTGTTCTGTCGACGATAAAGGGTGACCGAGCCGAGGCGGTGGATGCCGCGCTGGAATACCCGGATTCCCCCATCGAGGAGCTGCGGGGCCACGTCCGGTTCGACTTCGCCGCCTTCGACTGGTTCGAAGAGGACGAACAGATCTTCACGCACCCGCGCGACCCCGGCGTCCGCGTCGACATCCTGCCGAGCTCACGCCACGTCCGGATCGAGGTCGGCGGCGTCACCGTCGCCGACACCGTCCGGCCGCACCTGCTGTTCGAGACCGGCCTGCCGACCCGCTACTACCTGCCGCGCGTCGACGTCCGGATGGACCTGCTCGCGAAGATCGACACCGTGACGCACTGCCCATACAAGGGCGCGGCCGACCACTTCGACGTGGCCGGGCAGGCGGACCTCGCCTGGAGCTACCCGACGCCGCTGCCGGAGAGCGAGCGCGTCGCCGGCCTGGTGGCGTTCCTCGACGAGAAGGTCGACGTCTTCGTCGACGACGTCCGGCAGGAGCGGCCCAAGACGAAGTTCGCCTAAGCGTCCGGCAGCCAGTTCCCGTGGAAGCCCGCGGGAACGCGCTGCGGCAGGTGGACGGTCGCCACGGGCGCCGCGGCGACGTTCCCGGCGTCGAGCACGACGAGGTCGCTGCGGTCCTCCGCCGCGTCGTAGACGTAGGTGAGCAGCCAGCCTTCGCCGTGCTCCGCCGGGACGAACACCGCTTCGCCCGGGATGTGCCCCGCGCCGAAGACGTGCTCGGTGGCCGTGCCCGCGTGCAGGTCGTAGCGGCGCAGGACGTCGTGGCCGGTGACGTGCCCGAAGCGCGCGTCGGACCCGGCGAGCCGGTCGTCGATGCGGGGGAACTCGCCCGGCCGGTCGTCGAGCCGGTCCTCGGTGACCGTCCCGGCGACGACGTCGACCGTCCAGCGCCACAGCGACGCCGGCGGGTCGTCGTGGCCGGCCCACCACTGGTGGTCGTAGCGCATGACGTGCACGACGATCCGGCCGTCCGGGGTGTCGAACGCGTTGAGCGTGTGGAAGACGTAGCAGGGCTCGATCTCCAGCCAGCGCACGCCGGCCTCGGGCCGGTCGCGGCGGAGCACGCCGAGCCGGGCGCCGTAGGCCGCGTCCCACGCGTAGGGCATGCCCTTGCCGACCGCCGCCTGGTCGAACACGACCGGCAGGTCGTAGAACACGGCGTGCGCGGCGGTGAGCGCGAAGTCGTGCATCATCGTCAGCCCCGGGACGTCGATGGGCTGCTTGACGACGAGCTTCCCGGCGGCGTCGGTGCGGTAGTAGCTCACGTGCGGCGCGGTGATGCTGCCGTAGCCGAAGAAGTGCAGTTCGCCGGTGGCGGGGCAGATCTTCGGGTGCGCGGTCATCGAGTCGGCCAGTTCGCCGTGGAAGTCGTACGCACCCACGGTTTCCAGGTCCGTCGTGATCTCGTACGGCAGCGACGACTCGACGAGCGCGAGCGTGCGGCCGGCGTGGTTCACCACGTGCGTGTTCGCGACGCTGGCGTGCAGGTTCCGGGTGCCGTCTTCGTGGTACAGCTTGAGGTCCGGGTCGTCGAAGCTGTCGGTGCGGACCCAGCGGTTGCGGTACCAGGCGGCGCGGCCGTTTTCGAGCCGGACGCCGTGGACCATGCCGTCGCCGGTGAACCAGTGCTTGCTGTCCTCGCGCGGGTTCGGGCCGTTGCGCAGGTACCAGCCGGTCAGCTCGGGCGGCAGCGCGCCGGAGACGGGCAGGCCGAACGCGGTCAGCTCGTCGTGGACGGGGGCGTAGACCCCGCTCAGGTGGAAGTCGCTGGTGGTCATGTCAGGCGGCCTTTTCGGCTCGGGCGCGCACGATGCGCGGGTAGCGGATGGTGAAGGCGACGGGCACGGCGAAGCCGAGGACCTTGAGCGTGATCAGCGCGGCGGTGGCGTGCGGGGCGAAGTTCAGCAGCGCGATTCCGGCGAGGCCGGTGACGGTGAAGCTCGCGGCCCACACGAGCGTGATGAGCACGTTGACGTGCTTGAAGATCGGGTTGTCCCACAGCTCCGGCGGCGTCATCGTGCGCGCGATGCCGAGGGTGAACGGCTTCCCGAGGGCGAGCGAGCCCCAGGCGGTGAGCGCCAGCCAGGCGTCGGTGAGCGCGCCGGTGTAGGTCTTCAGCGGCGACGCCGGGAAGGCGAACGCCGTCGCCGTCAGCAGGGCGAAGAACGCGAGCGCGCTCCACTCGATGATGAGGGCGTCGTTCTTGCGGCCTTCGCGGCGGGCGAGCAGCAGGAGCGCGGCCGAGATGACCAGCCCGGTCAGGCCGGACCAGCGCCAGTCGGCCTGCGTCGCGACCACGGCGAACGCGATCCACGGAAGGAAGCTCTTCAGGTAGTTCATGCCGTTCTCCCCACGTTCCAACTTTGACATGTCGAAACTAGAAGCTTCTAGTTGGACATGTCAAGAGTGGAATGTCAGACTGGGGGCATGAGCCTTCGACACGCGGTGCTCGGGATGCTGGCCGACGAGCCCGGCAGCGGCTACGACCTGCTCAAGCGGTTCGAGCGGGCGATGGCCAACGTCTGGCCCGCGACGCAGAGCCAGCTCTACGGCGAGCTCGGCAAGCTGGAGGCGGCGGGCATGATCCGCGTCCTGGCCGAAGGCCCGCGCGGGCGCAAGGAGTACGAGATCACCGAGGCCGGGCTCGAGGAGCTGCGGCACTGGCTGGTCGAAGTCGACCCGGGCGGCCCGCCCCGCAGCGCCGGCTTGCTGCGCGTGTACTTCCTCGGCTCGGTTTCCCCGGCACAGGCGCGCGGCTACGTGGCATCGATGGGGGAGGCGGCCCGGGTGCGCGAAGAGCGGCTGGACGAGCTGGAGGACTCGATCGACTGGGGCGAGGACAACCAGTCGCTCTACGGACGGCTGGTCCTCGAGTGGGGCAAGCGTTTCTCGGCGATGCAGCGCGAGTGGGCCGAGTGGGCGGTCAAGCAGATCGAGTGACTTGCGTATAACGTCCTACACGGCGTCGCGTCAGGCCGCGTGGCGGCCGTGGGCCTGACGCCGGAAGGGCCGGGGCCGCGGCCGTCCCGTCGCCGGGGCGTCCACAGTGGACCCGCCGACGCCGGTCCCGTCGTCGGCCGTGGCCGCGGGAAGGGGCGCGTGCCGATCGCGGTGCGCCCGGTGCACCGCCCACAGCAGGGCCAACCCCGCCACCACGAGCACGTGCGTCGCGAGCCGGGCCACCGTCACCTGCCCGGCCGCCAGATCACCCGCCGACAGGACGAGCAGCACCCCGACGAACCCGGCCAGCAGCGGCAGTTGCCCGCCCGCCGTCCGGGGCCGGAAGACCGCGACCAGCAGGCCGATGCCGACCGCCATGTTCCACGCGCCGCTCTCGTGGTCGAGGTGGACGACGCCGTGCGCGTCCAGCAGCTGCCCGAACGCCAGCCCGAGCTGGGCGATCGCCACGACGGCCAGTGCGATCCGCAGGCCCCAGCCCTCGCCGGACGGCGCCGGCGTGCGCTCGAGGATCGCCGCTGTGAGGTCCGGGACCCGCGGCGCGGGACGCAGCAGCATCTCGCGCCGGAGGTCGGACGCGCGCGCGAACCACGCCCGGCACGCCGCGCACGACGTCAGGTGCTCGTCGGGCGACGCAGGCTCTTCTTCGCCGTCCAGCCGGGCCGAAAGCGCTTCGCGGCAGTCCTCGCACCTCATCTCCCAGTAGTCGGACGGCGGACGCATTCGGTTCCCGATGACTGCTAGGTTCCGGACCATGACCCGCGGTGAGGACGACGAACGCGGCACGGCCCTGGCGATGGCGGCCGGCCGTGGCGATCGGCGTGCCCTTGAGGAGTGGGTCCGTGCGACCCAGGCCGACGTCTGGCGCTTCCTCGCGCACCTCACCGACGCGGCCCAAGCCGACGACCTGACGCAGGAGACCTACCTTCGCGCCTTCGGCAGCCTTCGCCGCTTCGCGGGACGCTCGTCGTCGCGGACGTGGCTGTTGTCGATCGCGCGGCGGGTCGTCGTCGACCAGATCCGGGCCGCCGGGGCGCGGCCCAAGCTGGCCGACACCGACTGGGAATCCGCCGCGGACCGCGCGAGCGGCACCGAAGCGGGCTTCGAGGAGCTCGTCGAGCTGGGCCTGCTGCTCGACGGCCTGGACCCGGAACGGCGCGAGGTGCTCGTGCTGACCCAGGTGCTGGGGCTGTCCTACGCCGAGGCCGCCGACGTCTGCGGCTGCCCGGTCGGCACCGTCCGCTCCCGCGTGGCCCGCGCCCGCGAGGACCTGATCCAGGCCCGGCGGGCCCAGGGCGCCGGCTGAACCGGCCCGCTACGAAGCCGACGTCCTGTTCCCGGAGGCCGCGCACCTGCGTCAGGGCAGCAGATGGTCGGCCGCCGCGCAGGCCTGGCTGCCGTGGCAGTTCTTCTGGGCCTGCAAGGCGTTGTGCAGCTGGGTTTTCCGGTTGGGCGGCAGCGTCGCCGCGGTGTTGTCCAGCTCGTCCGGGTCCCGGGTGCGGTCGTAGAACTCCGTGGTGCCGTCGGCGTACTCGACGTAGGTGATCGCCGGCGTGCGGAGCGCTTCGTACGTCGTCGGGTTGCCGCTGTTCTTCGCCGGCATGTCCGGGTCGGTCGGGTCGGTGTCGGGCCCGTGGTGCTCGACCAGGGACGCGGTCCGCCAGCCCGGCGCCTGCTGCCCGGTGAGGAGCGGGACGAGGCTGCGCCCGTCGGTGGCCGGCGGGGGCGTGGCGCCGGCCAGCGACTCGAACGTCGGGGCGAGGTCGATGTTCGCCGCCGGGTTCGCCACGGTCCTGCCGGCCCCCGTGCCCGCGCCGGCGGCGATCAGCGGCACGTGGACGTCGGTGTCGAACGCCGTCATCTTGCCCGGCGTCAGCCGGTGCTCGCCCATGTGGAAGCCGTTGTCGGAGCTGAAGACCACGAGCGTGTCGTCGGCGACGCCGGCCTTGGTCAGGGTCTCGCGCAGCGAGCCGACCATCCGGTCGACCGACTGCACGGCCTGGACGCGCTTGCGGAAGTCCGTGTCGATGCCGGTCTTTTCCTTGTCGGTCAGGGGTTCCCGGCCGGCGAGCCACGCGGGCGGGTTGGCCGGCAGCTTGTCGAACGCGGGCGTGCGCGGCGCGGTGAGGCCGGGGAAGGCGTCCTTGTCCTGCGGCGCGGGGGTGTAGGGCCCGTGCGGCGCGAAGGTCGCGACCTCCAGGAAGAAGGGCTTCTTCAGCTGGGTGGACGCCGAAACGAAGCCGCCGGCCTTCGCGGCCAGGACGTCGGTGAGGTAGTCCTGCGGGGCCTTCCCGTGGTGGGTCAGGTCGTGGTTCTCGTTGAGGGTGTAGTCGTATTCGGGGTAGCCGTTGCCGGCGACGTCCCACTCGTCCCAGCCGGGCGGGACGTAGTGCGCCTGACCGGCCACCGTGGCCTTCGGCTGGTAGCCGTTGAGGTACTTGCCCATCATGCCCGTGCGGTAGCCGGCGTGCTGCAGCTGCCCGGCGAAGCTGGCGGATTCGTCGCCGCGCTTGTGGAAGGTGCCGAACCCGCCGTCGTCGCCCCCGTTGGTGAACACGCCGGTGTCGTGCGGGAACTCCCCGGTGAAGATCGACGACCGCGACGGGCAGCACAGCGAGTCGGTCACCGTGTAGTTCGCGAACGTGGTGCCGTCACGGGCCAGCTTCCGCACGTTCGGCATGTACTGCACCAGGTTCATCGCCAGGTCGTCGGTCAGCACGAACACGATGTTCGGCTTCGCGGTCGCGGCCTGGGGTTCGGCGGTGCCGCAGGAGACCGCGGTCAGCCCGAGTGCGACGACCAGCGTGGCGAGCGACTTCCGTGGCGTGACCATGGTTTCACGGTAACGCCGGTTCGCCGCGCGGAAGCTGAAGATCCGCTGAAGATCATCGGCGGGCGCCGGTTCACGCGGCCATCAGCTCGCGCGTGCGGGCCTGGTCTTCGGCCGGGCCGAACGGCATCACCAGCAGTTCGGTCGCGCCCGCGTCTTCGAGGGACTTCACCTGGCGGCGCACGCTTTCCTCGTCGCCGATGATCGCGCTGTCCGAGGCGCGTTCGTAGCCATCGCGGTCCAGGACCGCCCGGTAGGCGGGGACGGCCGCCGCCGCGCCGTAGGTGTCCTCGACCCACGCCCGGCGTTCGTCCACTTCGGACGTCACGCAGATCAGCTGGCCGGAGACCACCCGCCGGTCCGCGCCGAGCGCCGGGACCACGAACTCGCCGATCGCGCGCGGGCCCGCCCACGTCGTGATCACGCCGTCGGCCAGCTCGCCCGCCAGCCGCGTCGACCGCGGGCTCACCGAGCCGACCAGCACCGCGGGCCGGGCCGCGCCCGGCGTGGTCAGCCCGCCCGCCGCCGTGAGCGATTCGCCGTGCACGTCCGCCTTTTCCCCGCGCAGCAACGGGTTCAGCGCTTCGAGGTATTCGCGCAGGTGCCGGATCGGGCGGTCGTAGGAGTACCCGAACTCCTGCTCGACGATGAACCGGTGGCTCAGCCCGACGCCGAGGTGGACCGGCACGCCGGTGGCGGCCTGGACGGTCAGTGCCTGGGCGGCCATCGTGATCGGGTGCCGCGGGTAGGTCGGCACGACACACGTACCCAGCGCGACGCCGGGAGCCGCGGCGCCGAGCGCGGGCAACGCCGTGAGGGCGTCCCAGCCGCCGCGCTGGGCCAGCCAGAGCGTGGTGTAGCCGAGCTTCACGGCTTCGCGTGCTTGCGCGGTCATGGCGTCGAAGCCGACGCCCAGCTCGTCGATCAGGATTCCGGTGCGCACGGTGTCCTCCCAGTGGTCAGTACGCGCGCTCGAGCTGCTTCCGGTCGAGCGCGACGGATTCGGTGAAGAGCGCGAGGACCCGCGGCGCGACGGCGCGCAGCTGCCTCGTCGAGACGGTGAGCGGTTCGAAGGCGTGCGCGACGGTGTCGGCGATCAACCGCGGAGGGTGCGCGGCGAGGAGGAACCCGTGCAGCACGGCCTGGTAGGCGACGGCGAGTTCGGCCGCCGGGCGGTCCGTGCGGAGCAGGTCGTTCGCCGCCAGCAGTTCGAGGTATTCGACGAACGCCTCGTCGTGGCGCGGGTCGAGCTTGGCGTGCAGCTTCGGCAGCAGCTTGCCCAGCGTCTCGGTGTCGTCGGCGTACCCGGCCCGCAGCAGCGGCCGGCCCAGCACGTTCGCGTACTGGAGCTCCGTCAGCCGGGACAGCCGGGCGGCGAGCGGATCGGCTTCGAGCGCCCGCACGAGGTCTTCGAGGCTCCGGACGGACTCCCGCAGGAGCACCGTGAGGAACAGCTCCTCACGGTTCTTCCAGTGCAGGTAGACGGTCCCTTTGCCGACGTCGGCGCGCTCGGCGACGTCCTCGACGGTCGTGCGCCGGTAGCCCGCCCGCAGCAGCAGGTCGGCGGCCGCGTCGAGGATCCGCTCGGCCCGTTCGGCGCGGTCTTCGGCAGGAGGCATGCGGCCATCGTATGACCAAATACGAAATCTGGTCAAACGTTGGGACAGAAGAACGGCGAGGTGCGCCGGGCACCTCGCCGTTCCGCCGCTCAGGCGTCTGACGAACGCTTCCAGAGGTTGATGTCCGCGTCGGTGGCGTGGCCGTCGATCTCGGTCAGCTCCTCCGAGCCGAAGTCGAGGTTGCCGAGCGCGCCGACGTTGTCCTCCAGCTGCTTGACGCTGCTCGCGCCGATCAGCACCGACGTCACCCGGCTGTCGCGCAGGGCCCAGGTCAGCGCCAGCTGGGCCAGCGACTGGCCGCGGCGGGCCGCGATGGCGTTGAGCGCGCGGACGCGGCCCAGCCGGTTCTCGTCGAGGGTGTCCGGGTCCAATGACTTGCCTTGCGCCGCGCGGGAATCCGACGGGACGCCCTTCAGGTACTTGTCCGTCAGCAGGCCCTGGGCCAGCGGCGAGAACGCGATGCAACCCGCGCCGGCCTCCTCGAGGGTGTCGAGCAGGCCGTCCTCCTCGATCCAGCGGTTCAGCATCGAGTACGACGGCTGGTGGATCAGCAGCGGCGTGCCGAGCTCGCGCAGCAGGCGCGCGGCCTCGGCGGTCCGCTCCGAGTTGTACGACGAGATCCCGACGTAAAGCGCTTTCCCGGCGCGGACGGCGGCGTCGAGCGCCCCGACCGTCTCCTCCAGCGGTGTCTCGGGGTCGAACCGGTGCGAGTAGAAGATGTCGACGTAGTCCAGGCCCATCCGGCCGAGCGACTGGTCCAGCGAGGACAGCAGGTACTTCCGGGAGCCCCATTCACCGTAGGGGCCGGGCCACATGTCGTAGCCGGCCTTGGTGGAGATGACCAGCTCGTCGCGGTAGGGCTTGAAGTCCGTGGCCAGCAGCCGGCCGAAGTTCTCCTCCGCCGAGCCGTAGGGCGGGCCGTAGTTGTTGGCCAGGTCGAAGTGCGTGATGCCGAGGTCGAAGGCGCGGCGGGTGATGTCGCGCTGGGTCTGCAGCGGCCGGTCGTGGCCGAAGTTGTGCCACAGCCCGAGCGAGATCGCGGGCAGCTTCAGCCCGGAGCGCCCGCAGCGCCGGTAGGGGATCGTTTCGTATCGGTCGGAAGCCGCAACGTAGGTCACGCGGCCGATGCTAACCCGCCGGTCGGGTACGCTCCTGGTGAGCGACCGCTTAGGAGGTCAGTGGTGGGCACCGGATTCTTCACTTCCGTCGACGACGTGTCGGCGAAGCTGGCCGAGGCCGGCTACCTGGCGTCCACGGCCGTGGCGACCACGGTGTTCCTCGCCGACCGGCTCGGCAAGCCGCTGCTGGTCGAGGGCCCCGCGGGCGTCGGCAAGACGGAGCTCGCCAAGGCCGTCGCCCAGGTCAGCGGTTCGCGGCTGGTGCGCCTGCAGTGCTACGAGGGCATCGACGAGGCCCGCGCGCTCTACGAGTGGAACCACGCGAAGCAGCTTCTGCGGATCACCGCCGGCCGCGACGAGACGTGGGAGCAGGCCCGCACCGACATCTTCGGCGAGGAGTTCCTCCTCCGCCGCCCGCTGCTCACCGCGATCTCGTCGGACGAGCCCACGGTCCTGCTCATCGACGAGACCGACAAGGCCGACATGGAGGTCGAGGGCCTGCTGCTGGAGGTCCTCGGCGACTTCCAGGTGACCGTGCCCGAACTGGGCACGATCTCCGCGACCCGCGCGCCGTTCGCCGTCCTGACTTCGAACGCGACGCGCGAGCTGTCCGAGGCCCTGCGCCGCCGGTGCCTGTTCCTGCACATCGACTTCCCCGACGAAGAGCTCGAGCGCGACATCGTCCGGCTGAAGGTCCCGGGCATCGACGCCGCGCTGGCCGATTCCGTCGTCCGGGTGATCGCCGCGCTGCGCGCGATGGACCTGCGGAAGCTGCCGTCGGTCGCCGAGACGATCGACTGGGCGCGCACGCTGCTCGCGCTCGGCGCGTCGGCGCTGGACGAGCGGGTCGTGCGCGAGAGCCTCGGCGTCGTGCTCAAGCACCAGGACGACATCGCCAAGGCGGGCGCCGGGCTCCAGCTCGAACAGGTCCTGGACGCGTCGTGACCACCGGCGTGCCGGAGCGCCTCGCGTCGTTCGTCCGGGCGCTGCGGGCCCAGGGCATCCCGGCCGGCCCCGCCGAGACGGTCGACGCCGCGGCCGCGCTGGAGGTCCTCGGCCTCGACGACCGCTCGCTCGTCCGGGAGGGCCTGGCCGCCGCGCTCGTCCGGCGGGGCGGGCAGCGGGCGGTGTTCGACGCCGCGTTCGACCTGTACTTCCCGGCCGGGATCGGCGCGCCCGAGCGGGCACGCGAAGACCAGCCGTCGACGCTGGAAGAACTCCGGGAGGAACTGGCCGCCGCGCTCGCCGACGGCGACCAGCAGGCCCTCGCCCAGCTGGCCGGGCTCGCCGTGGAGATGCTGGGCCAGTACGGCTCGGCGTCCGGTCCCGGCGGCGGGTTCTCGGCCCACCAGACCCTGGAACGGCTCCAGCCGCAGACACTGATCGCGCGGGTGCTGGCCGCGGTGCGCGGCGGCGGCGCGCCCGGCGAGTTCACCGACCGGCTCGACCGCGACGAGATCCGCCGCCGCGTCGAAGGCTTCCGCGGGCAGGTCCGCACCGAGGCCCGCCGTCGCGCGGCCGAGGTCCGCGGCCGCGAGCGCGTCGCCAAGCACGCCATCGCGCCCGCCCCCGACCGCGTCGACTTCCTCATCGCCAGCCGCAAGCAGCTCGCCGAGCTGCGCCGGACGATCCAGCCGTTGTCCCGCAAGCTCGCGACGCGGCTGGCGGCCCGCCGCAAGCGCACCACGCGCGGGCAGATCGACCTGCGCCGCACCCTGCGGCGGTCGCTCTCGACCGGCGGCGTGCCGCTGCGCCCGGCCTACCGCCACCGGCGGCCCGGCCGGCCGGAAATCGTGCTGCTGTGCGATCTTTCCGGGTCCGTGGCCGGCTTCGCGAACTTCACGATGCTGCTGGTGCAGGCGCTGCGCGACCAGTTCGGCAAGGTCCGCGTGTTCGCGTTCGTCGACAGCGCGGACGAGGTCACCCACCTGGTTACGACCGGCGTCGCCGACCCCGAGCACCTGGGCGCGCGGATGCTGTCCGAAGCGGCGCTGGTGCGCTGGGACGGCCACAGCGACTACGGCGGCTCGCTGCGCCAGTTCACCGAGAACTGGCTTGACGCGGTCGGCCCGCGCACGTCCGTGCTGATCCTCGGCGACGCCCGCACCAACGGCGGCGACCCGAACCTCGACGCGGTGCGCGAGATCAAGGCCCGCGCCCGCCACGTCTACTGGCTCAACCCGGAGCGGCGGTCGCTGTGGTCGACCGGCGACTCGGCGGCCCTGGAGTACGCCGACGTCGTCGAAATGCACGAGTGCCGCACGGTGCAGCAGCTCTCCACGCTGGTCACGCGCCTGCTGCCGGTGTGAGCCACGCGTCGATGTCCGCGAGGATCTTCTTCTTGGTGCTCTCGGGCGCGAAGGACGCCCGGACGCTCGCCCGCGCGAAGTCCGCCATCGCGGTGTCGTCGTAGCCGAAGGCCGCCTGGACGCGGGCGTACTCCTCGGCGAGGTTCGCGCCGGTGACCGACGGGACGTCGGTGTTGAGCGTGACCGTCAGCCCGGCCTCGACGAGCCGGGGGAGCGGGTGCTGTGCCAGGGAAGGCACCAGGCCGAGCGTCACGTTCGAGGACGGGCAGACTTCCAGCGCCAGGCCCCGGTCGCGGACTTCCCGGACCAGCGCCGGGTCTTCGAGGACGCGGATGCCGTGCCCGAGCCGCTCGGTGCGGCCGACGCCCAGTGCCTCGCGGATGCTGTCCGGGCCCGCGTCCTCGCCGGTGTGGTGCAGCAGGTGGATTCCGGCTTCGCGAGCCTTGTCGAACACCTTCGCGAAGGGCCGGAGCGAGTGGTTTTCCTCGCCGGCCATGCCGATCGCGAACACGTCGTCGTACTTCAGCGCGAGGTCGAGGGTGCGCTCGGCGCGTTCGACCGAGCGGCGCCGCGAGTGGTCCAGCACCACGCGGCACTCGAGCCCGGAGAGTCCTTTGAGGACGGATTCGAGCGGCATTTCGAGGTCGCCCAGGCGTTCCCCGTGCGAGGCCGCGGTGAACGTGACTTCGGCGTAGCGCGTGCCCTGGGCGGCTTCGTCTTCGCAGTACTCGCGGGCGATGCGCTCGAAGTCTTCGGGACGCTGGAGGCAGGAGCGGATCAGCGCGTTGTAGTCGGCGAAGGCGCGGAAGCCGTCGAACACCGGTGGCTCGCCCGGGACGGCGACACCGTTCGCTTCGCCGAGTTCGCGCAGCGTGGCCGGCCGGATCGTGCTCTCCAGGTGGACGTGCAGGTGGGCTTTCGGCAGGGCGGCCAGGTCGCGCATGATCGCGAGCCTAAAGGCGCGCCAAGGCAGCCCGCGCGGCATTTTCCGGACCCGTCACCGGCCCGTCACGCTCCGCGCGCAGGTTTGGCGGAGGTCACACGGGGAACCTCCGGGTGGTTCGTCCGCGTTGTCAGGATGACCGCTACCGATGAGGGAGGACCACCGTGGCATTCCTGCGCAAGCTGACCGTGTTGGCCGGGGCCGCGGGCGCGGCCCGTGCCTACGCCAAGAAGAACCCCGAAAAGGTGAACGAGGCCGTCGGCAAGGCCGCCAAGTTCGTCGACGACAAGACCAAGGGCAAGTACCACGAGCAGATCGCCGGCGCGGTCCGCAAGGTCAACTCCGTGACCGGGCCGAACGGGCAGCCGGGGCCGGCCGCCCGGTAGGTCACCCGTCCGACAGCGTCTCGAGGACCCCCTCGCCGTACTTGGCGAGCTTGTTCTCGCCGACGCCGCTGACCGTGCCCAGCTCGGCCAGCGAGGACGGCCGTTGCGTGGCGATCTGGCGCAGGGTCGCGTCGTGGAAGATGACGTACGCGGGCACGCCCTGCTCCTTCGCGACGCCCGCGCGCCACGCCCGCAGCCGCTCGAACAACGGGGCCGCCTCCGCGGGCATGTCCGCCGCGGCGGCGGCCTTCTTCGTGCTGCGGACCTTCGCCGCCGCCGCGCGCTCGGGCTCGCGGCGCAGCATCACCTGGCGGTCGCCGCTCAGCACCTCGGCGCTGGCCTCGGTGAGCACCAGCGAGCCGTAGTCGCCTTCGACGGCCAGCAGGCCCTGCGCCAGCAGCTGCCGCACCACCGCGCGCCACTCCGGCTCGCGCAGCTCGGTGCCGATGCCGAACGTCTTGAGCGTGTCGTGCTGGAACTGCGTGACCTTCGGCGTGGTCTTGCCGAGCAGGATGTCGGTGACCTGGCCGGCACCGAACTTCTGCCGCCGCTCGTTGCGCAGCCGCACGACCGTCGACAGCAGCTTCTGCGCCGGGATCGTGCCGTCCCAGCTTTCCGCCGGGTTCAGGCACGTGTCGCAGTTGCCGCACGGCTCGGACTTCTGCCCGAAGTAGTTGAGGATCTGCACGCGCCGGCATTCCACCGTCTCGCACAGCGCGAGCATCGCGTTCAGGTGCGCGCCGAGCCGGCGGCGGTGCGCTTCGTCCCCCTCGGACGTGTCGATCATCTTGCGCTGCTGCACGACGTCCTGCAGCCCGTACGCGAGCCACGCGGTGGACGGCAGCCCGTCCCGGCCCGCGCGGCCGGTCTCCTGGTAGTAGCCCTCGACCGACTTCGGCAGGTCGAGGTGCGCGACGAACCGGACGTCCGGTTTGTCGATGCCCATGCCGAACGCGATCGTCGCCACCACGACCAGGCCGTCTTCCCGCAGGAACCGCGACTGGTGCTTCGCGCGGGTGTGCTTGTCGAGCCCCGCGTGGTACGGCACCGCCGGAATCCCGTTCTGCACCAGGAACTCCGCGGTCTTCTCGACCGAGTTCCGGGACAGGCAGTAGACGATCCCGGCGTCGCCCTGGTGCTCGGTCCGCAGCAGTTCCAGCAGCTGCCGCTGCGGGGAGTTCTTGCCGACGATCCGGTACTGGATGTTCGGCCGGTCGAAGCTCGCGACGAAGTGGCGGGCTTCGTCGAGCTTCAGCCGGGTCGAGATCTCCTTGTGCGTGGCCTCGGTCGCCGTTGCGGTCAGCGCGATCCGCGGCACGTCCGGCCAGCGCTCGTGCAGCGACGACAGCGCCAGGTACTCCGGCCGGAAGTCGTGGCCCCACTGGGAGACGCAGTGCGCTTCGTCGATCGCGAACAGCGAAATCTTGCCGCGGTCGAACAGCCGCGCGGTGGACTCCATCGAGAGCCGTTCCGGGGCCAGGTAGAGCAGATCGAGCTCGCCGGCCAGGAACGCCGCCTCGGTCTCCTGCCGGGCCGCGTAGTCCTGCGTGGAGTTGAGGAAACCCGCGCGGACGCCGGCGTTGCGCAGCGCGTCGACCTGGTCCTGCATCAGCGCGATCAGGGGCGACACCACGACGCCCACGCCCGGCCGCACCAGCGACGGGATCTGGTAGCACAACGACTTCCCGCCACCGGTGGGCATCAGCACGAGCGCGTCGCCGCCGGCGATCACGTGCTCGACGATCGCCGCCTGGTCGCCGCGGAAGCTGTCGTAGCCGAACACGCGCTGGAGCGTCTCCAGCGCTTCGGACACGGTCGCGAGGTCGGTGTCTGCCACCCGGCCGACTATAGAGCGGGGGTCCGACAGTTCCGGCCCGGCCCGCCGCGGGGTGGCAGACTGGACGCGTGGAGTACTGGCCGGTTCCCGATCTCGTCGCGCATTTCACCGGCGAGTGGCGCTTCGATCGCGAAATCCGCACCGCCGACGGCGATCCGGCGGGCGACGTCACCGGTACCGCCACCTTCACGGAGGAGGACGGCGTCCTCGTCTACCGCGAAGCCGGCGAACTGCGGCTCGGCGGCTACACCGGCCCGGTCACCCGTGAGCTGCACTACCGGCCCACCGCGCCCGGCCGCGCCGACGTGCACTTCGACCACGGCGGCTTCTTCCACGCCGTCGACCTGCGCGCCGGGCACTGGGACGCGGACCACCCCTGCCGCGACGACCTCTACCGAGGCAGCTACCGCGTGCTCGACGCGCGCCGCTGGCGGCAGGAGTGGGCGGTCCGCGGCCCGGCGAAGGACCACCTGATCGTGACGCGGTTCAGCCGGCCGCCGGGCTGAGCAGGTCGCCCAGGCCGATCCGGCGCAGGAACTCGCCGCGGATCCGGTCGCCCACCTCGGCGACCAGCCACCCGCCGTCGTCGGACGGGTCGACGTGCACCCGGAACGGCCGCTTGCCCTTCGGCAGGTCCACCACGCGCGCCAGCTCGCCGGCGACGACGGCGACGTCCGCGTCCGCCGGGGTGATCTCGGCGAGCTTCGCCGCGACGTGGTCGGTCAGGCCCGCGTAGCGCTCTTCGTAGGCCTTCGCGACGGCCTCGTCGGCCGGGTGCCCGGAGTGCGGGAAGTGGTTGGTGCCCGAGGTGAACGCGCCGGGCACCACGATCGTGGTGTCGATGCCGAACCGGGCGACCTCGGCGGCGTAGCTGACCGCGAGGCTGTCCATCGCCGCCTTCGCCGCGAAGTACGGCGCCAGGTAGGGCGGGGTGCCGCCGCGGACGCTGCTGCTCGACACCCACACGAGCAGCCCGTCGCCCTGGGCACGCAGGTGGGGGAGGGCGGCGCGGTTGACGCGCTGGGTGCCGATCGCGTTGGTGTCGTAGATCTGCGCGAGCTGCTCCGGCGTGAACGCTTCGGCCGGGCCGAGCACCATGTGCCCGGCGTTGTGCACCACGACGTCCAGGCGGCCGTGCGCGGCGACGACCGACGCGATGGCGGCATCGGCCGAGTCCTGGCTGGACACGTCGAGTTCGACGCTGCGCAGGTCGACGTCGTGGTCCTTCGCGTACGCGGCCGCGGCGCCGACTTGCGGGGCGTTGCGGCCGCCGGTGTCGCGCATGCCGGCGTAGACGGTGTGCCCGGCGCGGGCCAGCGCCCGGGCGGAGAGGGCGCCGATCCCGCTGGAGGCGCCGGTGACGACGATGATCACGGTCTTGTCCCCTCTCAGACGATTCCGCCGTTGGCGCGCAGCACCTGGCCGTTGACCCAGCGGGCCGGGCCGGCGAGGAACGCGACGACCTCGGCGATGTCCTCGGGACGGCCGAGGCGCTCGAGCGGCGGCTGCTTGGCCATCCGCTCGACGGTCTCCTCGTCCTTGCCGTCGAGGAACAACGCGGTCGCCGTCGGGCCGGGGGCGACGGTGTTCACGGTGATGTCGCGGCCGCGCAGCTCCCGCGCCAGGATCATGGTGATCGCCTCGACCGCGCCCTTGGTCGCGTTGTAGATGCCGTAGCCGGGCAGGTTCAGCCCGAGCACGGACGTCGAGGTGGTGATCACCGCCCCGCCGTCGCGCACGCGCTTCGCGGCTTGCTGGGCCACGGCGAACGTGCCGCGGATGTTCGTGCGGTGCACGCGGTCGAGGACGTCGAAGTCGGTGTCCGCGATCGGCGTCGGCGGGTTCATCACCCCGGCCAGGTGGGCGACGACGTCCACGCCGCCGTAGGTGGTCTCGGCGGCGTCGAACAGCGCCGCGACCTGGGCGGGTTCGGCCACGTCGGCGCGGACGGCGATCGCCTGGCCACCGCGCTCGGTGATGGCGTCGACCGCGGCCCGGGCCTCCTTCTCGTTGCCGGCGTAGGTGACGACGACCGCCATGCCGTCGGCGGCCAGGCGCTCGGCGACCTGGCGGCCGATGCCGCGGGAGCCGCCGGTGACGATCGCGACGCGGGGAGTGCTCATCGGGGTTTCCTTCCTCCGGTCCGGGCGGCGTCCGTAGCGCCGCTTCCGTCGTTCTGTTATCGACGATAGCACTCGAGTGGTAACAATGCTAGTCATCTGTTGTTATCGTCGTTACACCCCGGCGGACGGGTGACGGCATCCGGACGCACGGGCGCCGCCGGTCGGCCGAATCCGGAGGTCGAGAGCGGGTCGGCCGGTTTCGGGACGCGCGATCCGGGAACACCGGACCCATCGGGGGGCTCGACATCCTTGAAGGAGTTTGTGCGATGCCCACATGGCTGATCGTCCTGATCGTCGTCGTGGCCGTCGCGGTGCTCAGCGCCGTGATCTGGCTGGTGACGCAAGAGATGCAGCGAAAACGGCTGCAACAGCGGTTCGGTCCCGAGTACGACCGGGCCGTCGAAGAGAGCGACAATCCCCGTGCGGCGCAACGGGAACTGGCCGAGCGGGAACGCCGGCACAAGGAGCTCGACATCCGCCCCCTGTCGGCGTCGGCGCGCGAGCGCTACGCCCGGGAGTGGACGCAGGTCCAGGAGAAGTTCGTCGACCACCCGGCCGCCGCGGTCGCCGAAGCCGACCAGGTCCTGGTCGCGCTGATGGCCGAGCGGGGCTACCCGACCGAGGGCTACGAGCAGCAGGTGGCCGATCTTTCCGTGCGGCACGCGAAAACCCTGGAGCACTACCGCGCGGCGCACGCCACGCGGCAGAAGCGCGACGGAGCGTCCACTGAGGACCTTCGCGACGCGATGGTGCGCTACCGCGCCGTCTTCGAGGACCTGCTGACCGACGGCGCCGACGAGCACGACGAGCACCACGACCGCCGCAACGGCCACGACCACAACGGACACGAGCACGACGCCGACCGTCGTGAGACCGACCGGCCCGAAGGCCGGGCGACCGCGCAGCCGCGGACCGAGTGGAACGGAGGACGCTGACCATGACCGAGCACCTGACCCGCCACGGCGCGGACCACGACGAGGACGTCCGTGAGACCACGGAGGTACCCGGACAGGAGCGGCCGGACTTCGAGGAGCCGGACGAGAGCCGCGAGCCGGCCGGGCGGCACCTGAGCACGGCCGACCTCGCTTCCGCGGCCGACCAGCCCGAACCCGCGCGTGGTGCCGCTCCGACGTCCGACGGCGAGGCGGAGACGCCACCGCTGATCGACGAGGAGAAGGTCACCGGGTTCCGCGACCGCTGGCAGAACGTGCAGACCGGCTTCGTCGACGACCCGAAGCAGGCCGTCCGCCAGGCCGACGAGCTGGTCGCGGCCGTCATCAGCGCGCTGGCCACGACGTTCGCCGAGCACAAGAGCGAGCTCGAAGGCCAGTGGCAGCAGGGCGAACCGGCCACCGAGGAGCTGCGGATCGCGCTGCGCCGCTACCGCTCGTTCTTCGACCAGCTGCTGCCGGGCTAGCCCGGCCCGTTTGCCGGCGGGCATGATCGGGTAGGTCGCCGGGGTAGGCGCCAGCAACGGGAGGCAGCCGATGAACGTGGCCGATCTGCTCGTCGACGGGTTCAGCCGGGTCCAGGGCACGGTGCACGCGGCGGTGGAGGGGCTCACCGCCGAGCAGCTCACGGCCCGGCTGGACGACGACGCCAACTCGATCGCCTGGCTGGTCTGGCACCTGACCCGCGTCCAGGACGACCACGTCGCCGACGCGGCCGGGACCGAGCAGGTGTGGACCGGCGAAGACTGGCTTTCGCGGTTCGGCCTGCCGTTCCCGGCCGGCGACACCGGTTACGGCCACCGCCCCGCCGACGTCGAGGCGGTCCGGGTCGACAAGCCGGACCTGCTCACCGGCTACTACGACGCCGTGCACGAGCAGACCGTCCGGTTCGTCAGCGGCCTCGACGGCCAGGCGCTCGACCGGATCGTCGACGAGGCCTGGGACCCGCCGGTGTCGCTGGGAGTCCGGCTGATCAGCGTCCTCGACGACGACATCCAGCACGCCGGGCAGGCGATGTTCGTCCGCGGCGTGCTCGACCGCCGCTAGTCAGTCTTCGTAGCCTTCGCCCCGGTGGTCGGCGAGGCGCCGCGGGCCCGGCCCGTCGGTGCCCAGCCGGTCGCCGGGGTTGGCGAGCCGGCACTTCGCCAGCGACATGCAGCCGCAGCCGATGCAGTCGGTGAGCTGGTCGCGCAGCTGTTCCATCTGGCGGATCCGCGCGTTCAGGTCCTCCTGCCAGCACTTCGAGATCCGCGCCCAGTCGGCGCGCGTCGGCGTCCGGTCGTCCGGCAGCAGGGCGAGCACTTCGCGGATGGCCGACAGCGGCATGCCCACCCGCTGGGACATCCGGACGAACGTCACCCGCCGCAGCGCGTCGCGGCAGTAGCGGCGCTGGTTGCCGGCGGTGCGGCGGCTGCGGATGAGGCCTTCGTCCTCGTAGAACCGCAGGGCCGACGCGGGCACTCCGCTGCGCCGGGAGAGTTCGCCGACGGTGAGGTCGGGCAGCGGCCGGGCCGTGGCGTTCACCATGCTTTCCAGCCAACCACAGCCGCACGCTTGACTTCAAGCGAGCTTGAAGTCCGATCCTGACCCGGTCGGCACCAACGCCGCTGTGTCAAGGAGGAAGCGTGTCCGAAGCACCCGTGCGGGTCGCGGTGATCGTGGGAAGTGTCCGGGAAGGACGGTTCGGCCCGGTGGTCGCGGACTGGCTGGCCGGCGTCGCGGGCGACCACGGCGGCTTCGAGGTCGACGTCGTCGACCTCGCCGAGCCCGCCCTGCCGATGGCGATGCCGGCGTTCGGCGCGGCACCGGCGGAGGCGGTCGCGGCCGAGGTCGCGAAGGTGACCTCGCGGCTCGAGTCCGCCGACGCGTTCGTCGTCGTCACCCCGGAGTACAACCACAGCTACCCGGCATCGCTCAAGAACGTCATCGACTGGCACCGCGTCGAATGGAGGGCGAAGCCGGTCGCGTTCGTTTCCTACGGCGGGATCTCCGGCGGCCTGCGCGCGGTCGAGCACCTGAGGGCGGTCTTCGCCGAGCTGCACGCGGTGACGATCCGCGAGACGGTCAGCTTCCACGGCGCCCACGCGCGCTTCGGCGCGGACGGCCTGCCCACGGACGACGGCGCGGCCGTCGCGGCCAAGGCGCTGCTCGACCAGCTGGGCTGGTGGGCCCGGTCGCTGGCGGACGCGCGGGCCGTCCGGCCGTACCCCGCGGCCTGACTCGTTCACGACGTCGGCTGGCCGTGACGCTCCACAGTGGATGGACGGCGGGCGAACCGCGGCGCGTGCTCCGGCCGGAAGCCGAACCCGATCAGGTAGGCGCCGAGGGCCTGCAACACCGGCGTCCGCCCGACCAGGCGCAGCAAAGCCGGCATGCCGCGCAGAGTCCCGTCGAGGCACGGCTTCAGCAGCAGCGCGTGCTCGGCGCGCTGGGCCCACTGGACCGCCGCCGTCGGGAGCCACCGGCGCCGCCGGAGCGCGGCGAGCTTCCGCGGCGGCACCCGGCCGTGGCGCAGCGGTTTCGCCAGCAGGGCCGCCGTCGCCACCGCGTCCTGGATCGCCAGGTTCACCCCGACGCCGCCGGTCGGCGACATCGGGTGCGCCGCGTCGCCGACGCACAGCACGCCGTCGGCGTGCCAGCGCCGCAGCCGCCCCATCCGGACGTCGAGGTGGTGCACGTCGTCCCACGAGCGGATCGCCGCCAGCCGGCCGGTGTCCCAGCCCATCAGCGCGCCGATCCGGGCGCGGAAGCCGGCGATGTCGCCCCGGCGCAGCTCGGCGTCGCGGCCCTTCGGGATCAGGTAAGACGCCTGGAAGTAGCTGCCGCGGTCCATGGTCGCCGCGGCCTGGCCGTCGTCCAGCCGCACGAACAGCTGGCCGTCCGGACCCGGTCGCGGGCCCTTCGGCACGCGGACCTGCCAGACGTCCATCGGCACCGCGAACTCCCGCAGCTCCAGGCCGGCCGCGCGGCGCACCGCCGACCAGCGGCCGTCGCAGCCGACCGTGAGGTCCGCGGCCAGTTCGCGGTCGTCGCCGCGGTCGTCGCGGTAGCGGACCCCGGTCACGCGCTCGCCGTCGCGCAGCAGGCCGGTCACCTCGCAGCCCCTCCGCAGCGACAGCCCCGGCTCGGCGCCGGCGAGCAGGGCGAGGAAGTCGGCCTGCGGCACCATCGCGAGGTGGTCGTACGGCTTCCGGAGCCGCCCGAAGTCGGCGGCGACGATCTGCTCGTCGCGCACCCGCAGCCGCGCCTTCGCCAGCAGGCCGCGCGGCAAAGTGGCGAAACGCTCGGCCAGCCCCAGCTCGGCCAGCAGCCGCAGGGTCGACGGATGCACCGTGTCGCCCCGGAAGTCCCGCCGGAAGTCGTGGTGCTTCTCCAGCACGACGACGTCGACCCCGGCGCGGACCAGCAGCAGCCCGAGCATCACCCCAGCCGGGCCGCCGCCGGCGACGCAGCACCGCACGCGTTCCATGCCCCGACCGTAGCCACCGCGCTCAGGAGGCCTGGCAGGTCTGGGCCGGCAGCGTGGTGTCCTGCCCGACGAGCGTGATGGTGCCGCCCACGACGTACGAGCCCACGGCGGCCAGCGCCGCGAACGAGGTGCACACCAGCTGGTCGACCGCGGTCGCGCTGAGCCGGCCGATCGGGAACGGGAACGTGATCGCCGCGGGCGTGCCGGGGGAGAGCGCGATCGGCCCCGCCTCGGGCGGCAGCATCGTCGTGTAGCCGTCGGCCGCCTCGGCGTCGGTCGGACCGCTCAGCAGCACCGAAAGTGCGGTGCTGACACCGACGGAGTGATCCGACGGCCGCGCCACGGGCCGCACCCGCCCGTCCATGACGAAGTAGAGGATCAGGTCGGCGCCGCCCCCGCCGCCCGCCGGGTTCCGCAGCGTCGGCGCCGGCCCGGCCCCGACCGCGGGCGTCGGCTTGATCCCGCACCCGCCGGCCAGCGCTAAGACGGCCAGCGTCACCACGACGATGAACTTCTTCACCACGCCTCCCGAGGCAGCCGCAGCTCGAACCGGGCGCCCGTGCCGGTGTTCGCCGCGACGATGTCGCCGCCGTGCAGCCGCGCGTTCTCCCGGGCGATGGACAGCCCGAGCCCGCTGCCTTCCGAGCGCGCGCGGGCGGTGTCGGCCTTGGTGAAGCGGTCGAACACCCCGGGCAGCACCTCCGCCGGGATGCCCGGCCCGTGGTCGGTCACGGTCAGCACGACGTCGCCGTCCTCGGCCCGCAGCACCACCTCCACCGGCGGCGCGCCGTGGCGCATCGCGTTGCCGACCAGGTTCGCCACGACGATGTCCAGCCGCCGCCGGTCGAGCGCGGCGCCGATGCCGGCCGGCAGCTCGGTCACCAGGTCTTCGCCCGGCTCCCAGCCCCGCGCGGCGAGGCTGTCGGCGACCGCCGAAGCGACGTCGAGCTGCTCCCGCCGCAGCTCCGCCCGCCCGGCGTCGAACCGGGAGATCTCGATCAGGTCCTGCACCAGCCGGGTGAGCCGCTTCGTCTCGGCCGACACGAGCCGCGCGGCGACGGCGGTGTCCGCGGGCAGCTGGCCGGCGTCCTCGTCGAGCACGTCGGTGACGGCGTTCATCGCGGCCAGCGGCGTGCGCAGCTCGTGCGAGACGTCGGCGACGAACCGCCGCGCGTCGGCCTCCATCGCGCGCAGCGTGCCGACCGTGCGCTCCAGCTCGGCCGCGGTGTTGTTGAACGTCGTGACCAGCTGCGCGAGCTCGTCGGACCCCTTGACGCGCAGCCGCACGTCCAGCCGGCCCCGGCCGAGCTGGCTCGCGGCGGTGTTGAGGGCACGCACGGGCCGCAGGACCTGCCGTGCGGCCAGCAGCGCGACGGCCACCGCGAACGGCAGCGCGAGCGCGGAGTACAGCCACGCCGTCGTGGCCAGCTCGCCGATCGCGGCCTGCTGCTGGGACAGCGACGTCACGGCGTAGACCTCGAGGCCGCTCGGCTTGGCGCCGGTCTGCACCGGGATCCCGACGAAGAACTGCGGGAACCCCTGGGTGACGACCCGCTGGAACTGGATGTTCGTGCTGGTGGCCACGGCCCGGCGCAGCTCGGCGGGCACTTCCTCGAGCAGCAGGCCCGACGACGAGTGCAGGCCGTGGTAGACGACGAGCGCGCCGCTGGACTTGAGCGCCGCGGCGAACGCGTCGAGCGTGGCCTGGTTCGGCGGCAGCGACACGGTCGGCAGGTACGTGACGATCTGGTCGCGCAGCTTCAGCATCGTCTGGTCCTGGACGCCGCCGAGGATCGCGTTGCGCGCGGAGATGTAGCTCGCCCCCGCCGCGGTCGTCGCGCCGAGGATCATGATCACCGCGAAGGCGGCGACCAGGCGGGGCCGCAACCCGGCGAGCCACGAGCGGATCCGGTGGTTCACGAGCGGCCGAACCGGTAGCCGAACCCCCGGACCGTCTGCACGTACTCCGGCTTCGCCGGCACGTCTTCGATCTTCGCGCGCAGCCGCTGCACGCAGGCGTCGACCAGCCGTGAGTCGCCGAGGTAGTCGTGGTCCCACACGGCGGAGAGGATCTGCTGGCGGCTGTACACCTGCCCGGGCGTGCGCGAGAGCTCCAGCAGCAGCTTGAGCTCGGTCGGCGTCAGCGAAACCGGGGCACCGCGCTTGGTCACCTCGAGCCCGGCCCGGTCGATCACCAGGTCGCCGTGGCGTTCCTCGGGCTCCGGTACCTCCCCGGGGCGCTCGGCGACGGCCCGGCGCAGCACGGCCCGGATCCGCGCGTCCAGCACGCGCGGTCCGACCGGCTTGGCCACGTAGTCGTCCGCGCCCGCTTCGAGCCCGGCGACGATGTCGAAGTCGTCGCTGCGCGCGGTGAGCATGATGATCGGGATCGGCCCGGCCGCGCGCATCCGGCGGCACGTCTCGAAGCCGTCCATGCCGGGCAGCATCAGGTCGAGCACGACGATGTCGGGCCGGTGGTGCACGAGCGCCTCGATGCCGCGCTCGCCCGATTCCGCCGTGCGCACCACGTGTCCCTGCCGGCGCAGGGCCAGTTCCAGTCCCTCCCGCACCGCCGCGTCGTCTTCCACCACCAGTACCTCGGCCACGGCGCCATTATTCGGAAAAGCGCACGTCGTGGCGACCCGGGCGGATCTTGTAGCAAAACCATGACATCGCGCTGACGGGATCTCGAAATGCCGCCCCCAGACTCGGGGACATGGCAGTGATGACCTCCGAGGCCCGTCCGACCACCCCGCCCTCCGGCCGCCACGCGCTCGTGACCCGGGCCGCGTCCCGCACCGCCGTGCTGGCGGCGAGCGCGGCCGGGTTCGCCCTCGCGTTCGTCGCGGCCTATCTCCTGTTCGTGCGGACGGAGGCCGGCCGCGGCGTCGAGAACGGCGTCGTCCGCAGCGCCCAGTCCGCGGGGACCACAGTGGACTGGGCGGCCCCGCTGCGTGACGTCGACCTGGTGGCCGTCCTCGGCGGCGTCGCGGTGCTGCTGGTGGTGCTCGCCCTGGCCCGGCGGCGCCTCGCGCTGGGCGTGACGGCACTGGCGCTGCTCGCTGCTCCCCTGGTGGTGGCGCAGTTGCTCAAGCTGTACGTCCTCGACCGCCCGGTGACGGGCGAGCGGTTCGGCGTCGCGAGCCACAACAGCTTCCCGAGCGGCCACGTCAGCGCGGCGATGGCGGTGCTGGTCGCGCTGGCGATCGTCCTGCCGCGCCGCTTCCGCAGGCTGACGTTCGTGGCGGGCGGCCTCGGCGTCGCCTGGGTCTCGGCGGCGGCGGTCGCCCTGGGCTGGCACCGCCTGAGCGACACCATCGGCGGCTGCCTGCTGGTCGCCGCGGTCACGTGCACGGGCGCGGCGGTGGTCTCCGCCCGCCGCCCCGACGGTGACCGGGTCCCGCCGGTCCCGGTCCTGTGCGGCCTGTTCGCACCGGCGGCCCTGGTGCTGGCCGGGTATTGGGTGCTGAGCACGGCGACGTCGGGCGCGGCCCAGTTCGTCGCAGCGATGGTCTTGGCGGCGTTGTCGGCGATGGCGGTGGTGCTGCTGCTGGCCGGGCCCCTGCGCCGGGTGACGTTTGACCCGGCCGAGGCTCGGGTCCGGCGGATTCGGCGCCGCTGACCGGGCTTGGTACTCGGGTGTCGGTCGCCCGGTCGGCGGGCGGGTTCGCGATCGTGGGGCTGGCTCGCGGGTCTGGGAAGGGCGGCTCGCCAGGTCAGCGGCCAGGCCCGCGGGTCTGGCGGGGGTTGGTTCCGGGCATCTCCCGTGATTGGCGGGGTATCTCGCGTGATTGGGCGGGCATCATGCGTGATTGGAGAGGCATCACGTGTGATTGAAGGGGCATCACGTGTGATTGGCCGGTCGACACGGGTGGCGGGCCAGTTTTGGTGGATTGGACCGCGACAGGCGTCGGTGGGCGGCTTAGCGTCGGGGTTGTGCATCCTAGGCTTGCCGAAGACCTGAAGTCCTTGCCCGAACTTCTTGATGCCGCGCGGAAACTTGCCGGCGAGGCGCTGGACGGGCTGTCTGAGCGGGCTGCCGCTGTTCCGCCCGGCGATGTCGTTCGCGCGCCTTTGCCGCGTGAAGGGGTTGGTGCGCGTGGGGCGCTGGAGGAGTTTTCGCAGCGTTGGGAAGGCGGCTTCGCGGGGAGCGCCGGGCCGCGGTACCTCGGGTTCGTCACCGGTGGTGCGACTCCGGCGTCGCTGGCCGGTGACTGGCTCACCGCCACCTATGACCAGAACCCAGCCAGTGGCATGGATTCCTCGGCGCAGGACCTGGAACGCGAGACGGTCGGCTGGCTGGCCGAGTTGTTCGGGCTCGGCCCGGAGTTCTCCGGCGCCTTCGTCACCGGGGCTACGATGTCCACCGTCACCGGCCTCGCCATCGCCCGCGAATGGCTCGGCGAGCGCGCCGGGGTGGCGGTGTCCGACGACGGCGCCGCGGCGCTCGGCCCGGTCACCGTGCTGTCCGGCTCGCCGCACTCGAGCATCCTGAAAGCGTTGTCGTTCCTCGGGATGGGCCGTTCGGCGCTCCGGAAGGTGCCGGTGCTCCCGGACCGCGAAGCCGTCGACGTGGCGAAACTCGCCGAGGCGCTCGACGAGCAGGACGGCCCGATCGTCGTCGTCGCGAACGCGGGCACGGTGAACACCGTCGACTTCGACGACCTGCGCGCGATCGCCGCGCTCAAGCAGCGGTACGACTTCTGGCTGCATGTCGACGCCGCGTTCGGCGGCTTCGCCGCGCTGGCCCCGCAGCACGCAGCGCTGACCGCGGGCCTCGACCAGGCCGACTCGGTCGTCATCGACCTGCACAAGTGGCTCAACGTGCCCTACGACTCCGCCGTCCAGTTCACCCGCCGCCGCGACCTGCAGCTGCGCGTGTTCGGCAACAACGCCGCCTACCTCGGCGAAATCGGCGACGACCCGGACTTCCTGCACCTCACGCCCGAGAACTCCCGGCGGCTGCGCGCCCTCCCGGCCTGGTTCTCGCTCGTCGCCTACGGCCGGGACGGGCACCGTGAGATCGTCGAGCGGTGCGTCGCCCTCGCCCGGGACCTCGGCGCGCGCCTCGACGGATCGCCGCGCTGGCGGCTGCTCGCACCGGTGCGGCTGAACGTCGTCTGCTTCGCCCCGGCCGCCGGGGGTGACGTCGACGCCCTCGTGCGTGCCATCGCCGAGGACGGGACCACCTTCTTGACCCCCACCGTGTACGACGGCCGGCCCGCCCTCCGGGCCGCCTTCAGCAACTGGCGGACGACCACCGCCGACGTCGACCGCGTGTTCGCCGCGCTCGAGCGCGTGGCCGCCGGCTAGCTGCGGTCCGACTTCGGCATCAGGTACTTCCACGGCGAGGCGCCGGCGCCCAGCTCGCACGGCACGTGCACCAGGGCCGGCCGGCCCGCGGCGAACGCCTTCTCCAGCGCGCCGCGCAGGTCGTCCGGGGTGCGCGCGGTGAGGCCGAGCGCGCCGAACGTCTCGGCGAGCCGCGCGAAGTCCGGGTTCCGCAGCCGCCCGCCGAGCGCCCGGCCCTCGAACAACCGCTCCTGGTCGAGGTGGACGTTGCCGTAGTAGCCGTTGTCGAACACGACCGCCACCACGTTCAGCCCGTACTGGACGGCCGTCGCGAGCTCCTGGGCGGCGAACATGAAACCGCCGTCCCCGGTCACCGAGACCACCGGGCGGTCGGGGAACGCCGCCTGCACGCCGAGTGCCGTCGGATAGCCGAAGCCGAGCGTGCCCTGGTGGCCGCACGTGACGAAGGTGCGGGGCGAGTAGACCTCGAACCCGAAGTAGGACGCGAAGCCGACCTGGCAGATCTCTTCGACGAAGAAACCGTCGCGGGGCAGCACGTCCCGGATCGCCTGCAGGTACTCCAGCTCCGGCCCGACGTCCGCGAAGCGTTCGGCCACGGTGGCCTTCACCGCCGTGAACTCCTCGGTCCGGTCCGTCCTTTGTGGACCTGCGGCCTCGGTCAGCGCGGCCGTCGCGTCGGCCGCGTCGGCGACGATCGCGACGTCCGCCGCCAGCCGGGTCGCCTGCCGCGGGTCGATGTCGAGCAGGACGGTCTTCAGCCCGGCGGGCTTTTCCGGCCAGCGGAACCACGACAGCTCCATCCGCGACCCGATGCCGATCACGACGTCCGTCTCGGCCCACCGTTCGAACCCGGAGACGCAGGTGAAGCCCAGCGGGTGGTCGTCGCCGACGATGCCGCGCCCGCCGCGGAACGGCACCACCGGCGCCTGCAGCCGTTCGGCCAGCGCCCGGACCTCGGCGGCCGCGTGCCGGGCGCCGCCGCCCACCATGATCATCGGGTTCTTCGCACCGGCCAGCAGTTCCGCCGCCTCGGCGACGGCGGCCGGGTCGACGGCCGGCCGGGGGAGCGGGCGCGGCCCGGCGACCGTCGCGGGAGCGCGCAGGCCCAGGACGTCCCACGGGACGGCCAGGGACACCGGCCTCGGCCGCCCGCCCGCCGCCTCCCGGAACGCGGTCGCCAGCGCGTCCGGCACCTCGACCGGGTGCTCCACCAGCGCCGACCACTTGGTCATCGTCCGGAGGGTGGCCAGCTGGTCGGGCATCTCGTGCAGGTGGCCGAGCCCGCGGCCGAGGTAGGCGCGCGGGATCTCGCTCGTGAGGCACAGGACCGGCGCGCTCGCACCGTACGCCGAGAGCAGCGCGGCCGACGCGTTGAGGACGCCGGGACCGGGCACCACGGTGTAGACGCCCGTCCGCCCGGTCGCCTGGGCGTAGCCGAACGCCATGTAGGCGACGGTCTGCTCGTGCCGGGCGCCGATCACCCGGATGGCGTCCCCCGCGCGGGCCAGGCTGTCGAACAGGTCGTAGGTCTGCACGCCGGGCAGGCCGAAGACGGTGTCCACGCCGTGGGCCCGCAGCCCGTCGACGATCAGGTCGGCCGCGGTCGGCGCGGGCTGGGGGATCGGCATCGGCACGGCCTCCTGGGCGTCGTCCGTCGGCAGGACCATATATGGTTTCCTACATGATCAGCGCGTCCTCGGGAAGACCGGTCACGAAGTCCCAGCTGGCCTACGAGACGATCAAAGCCAGGATCCTCGACGGCCGCTACGGGCCCGGGTACCGGCTGGTGCTCGACCAGATCGGCCGCGAGCTCGACGTCAGCGCGGTGCCGGTCCGCGAGGCCCTGCGCCGGCTCGAGGCCGAGGAGCTGATCCAGTTCGAGCGGAACGTCGGTGCCCGGGTGGTGGCCATCGACCCCACGGAGTACCGGCACGCGATGCAGACCGTGGCGATCGTGGAGGGGGCGGCGACCGGTCTCGCCGCGCCGTTGCTCACGCCGGAGGCCCTGACGCGTGCCCGTGCGCTGAACGAGCGGATGCGCCGCAGCCTCGCCGAGTTCGACCCCTTGGCCTTCACCGCGCTGAACGCCGAGTTCCACGAGGTGCTGTTCGGCGCCTGCCCGAACCCGAACCTGGTCGACCTGGTGCAGCGCTGCTGGACCCGTCTCGCCGCGGTCCGCGACAGCACGTTCGCCTCGGTGCCGGGGCGCGCCCCGAAGTCCGTCGAGGAGCACGAGCGCCTGCTCGAGCTGATCGAGGCGGGGGCCGATCCGGCGGAGGTCGAGGGGTTCGCGCGGGGGCACCGGCTGGCGACGCTGGACGCCTATCTCGCCCGGGCGAAGTGAAGGCTTGCCCGGCGTGGCCGGGAGGTGCCAGGGTCGGGAATGCCGATCTTCCCCGCGCCTGACGGGACCGCGCTCGCCTGCCGGCTCCTGGGTTCCGGTGGCGAGCCGCCCCTGGTCTGTCTCCCGGGCGGGCCGATGCGGGCCGGGGCGTACCTCGGGGAGCTCGGCGGGCTGGCAGCCCGGCGCCGGCTCGCTGTGCCGGACCTGCGGGGGACCGGGGAATCCGAAGAACCCGCCGACCCGGCGACCTACCGGTGTGACCGGCAGGTCGAGGACGTCGAGGCGCTGCGCAAGCACCTCGGGCTCGAGCGGTTCGACCTGCTGGGGCACTCGGCCGGGGCGAGCCTGGCCGTGCTGTACGCCGCCCGGTATCCCGGACGGCTGCGCCGGCTCGTGCTCGTGACGCCCAGCCCGCGGGCCGTCGGTTTCCCGCTGTCCGTCGGCGAACGACGGCTGATCATGGCCCGGCGGGCGGGCGAGCCCTGGTTCGCCGCGGCCGCCGCGGCCTACGAGGCCATCGCCGCCAAGACGGCGACCAGCGCCGACTGGGCGGCCGTCGCGCCGATGTACTACGGCCGCTGGGACGACGCCGCCCGGCGGCACCAGGCCGCCGAGCCCGGTCAGCGCAACGGCGTCGCCGCGCGCGCCTTCAACGCCGACGGTGCCTTCGAACCCGAAGTCACGCGAGCCGCTCTCGGTGCGGTCGAGGCTCCGGTCCTGGTGGTCGCCGGCGAGCTGGACTGGATCGCCAGCCCGGCCGTCGCGGCCGAGTTCGCCGCGCTTTTCCCTGCCGGCCGCGTGGCCGTCATGCCCGGCGCCGCGCACTATCCCTGGCTGGACGACGGGCCCGCGTTCGTCTCAGCCGTGGCGGGTTTCCTGGCCTGAACCCGGGTTCCGGCGCGGCTTGATGCGGACGGCCGGCAGCTCCGGCGCGGGGAGGCGTTGCGGGGTGCCCGTGTAGCCGTCGACCTTGCCGAACTGGTCGGATTCCGCCTGCCACGCCTCGCGGAAGGCGGCGATCTCCTCGTGGGTCCGGCCGACGAAGTTCCACCACATCAGGATTTCTTCGTCGAACGGGGTCCCGCCGAGCAGGAGGAACCGGGCGGGCGCCGTGCCTCGGTTGCTCAGCGTCAGGGAGTGCACGCCGATGCCGACGTAGCCCAGTTCCGCCGCGCGGACACGGGTGCCCGCGACGACCACGTCGCCGGTGTCGACCAGGACGCCGTGCTCGAAGCGCGGGTCGACGCCGAGGGACATGTGAGCGTCCGGGCCTAGGACGATTTCCGCGCCCAGCAGCGGGGTGAACGTCGGGATCGGGGACGTGCGCCCGGCCAGCGAACCGAGGAACACCCGGATTTCGGCGCCCTCGATCCGGTTCACCGACGGCACGTAGTGGTCGAAGGCCCGCGCCGTGTGCCGGTGCCGCTCGGGCAGCGCGACCCAGAGCTGGACGCCGTGGAGCGTCTTCGTGGCCGCGGTCGAGACCTCCGAGTGGCAGATGCCGTGCCCGCCGGTCATCAGGTTCAGCTCGCCGGGGCGCACCATCGCGTGGGTGCCGAGGCTGTCGCGGTGCTCGATTTCGCCGGCGAACAGCCAGCTCACCGTCTGGAGGCCGGTGTGCGGGTGCGGGGCCACGTCCATCGCGCCGGCGCCGGCGACCTCGTCCGGGCCGTAGTGGTCGGCGAAGCACCAGGCGCCGATCAGCGAGCGGGCCCGCTGGGGGAGGGTGCGCCGGACCCGCATCGCCCGCGGGCCGCCCAGGGGGACCTCGCGCGGGGTGAGGATCTCGACGGCCGGGCGCTCGGGGTCGGCGGCCGTGGGCCGGTCGCCACAGGCGAGCTCGGCGGGGGCTGCCTCGGTGTTGCTCATGGGCGCCACGGTAGTCGCGTCGGCCGGGGAGGCTCGGGTGGTGCGGGCTCGGCCGGCGCCGCGATTCCTTCTGGAGTTGTCAAGCTTCGGGGCCGCCGGGGGTCAGGCGGCCGTTTGCTGGTGCTGGGCCGAGACGATTGCTTGGCCGTCGGCCGTCAGGATCGCCGGGACCAGCTCGCCCGGGAGGCCGGGGCGGGCCGCGCGGACCAGGCCCAGGTGGGCCAGCGCGTGGGCCGCGAACTGGTCGCCGCACGACAGGCCGTCGATGAACAAGTCCGGTTCACTGCTGCAGGACACCCGGCCGCGGCCCGCGCCGACCGCTCGCAGCATCGCCAGCATCCGGTGGTTCGGCACGGCCGGTGATCCGGTCCGTTCGTTCCCGTTCATCTCGGTCCCTCCGCTCGTGGTTCGACCTCTGTCTGCTCATGCGTCGAACCAGCTGACGGGATTTCGACAGCGCGTCCGGAATCGGTCGGGCCAGTGCGTCCCGTCCATCGTCAGCGCCACCGGTCGAGCCCGGGTCGACTTCCCGTCAACGGGCTTTCGAACGCCGGGCGTGACCGGATGGGAGTCAGAACGGCGGCGATTCGGAGACGGCCGGTTCCGGCGTCCACGGACTGCCCGGCTCCCCGGCCACCGCCCGGACGGCCTTGGTCACCTGCGCCGTGGCGTAGCGCAGGGCCGGGCCGACCTCGTCGACGTCCAGCTCCGTCACGGTGCGCTTCTCGCCCTCCTTCGTGTCGTACGACCGCTGTCTCAGCCGGCCCTGGACGACTACGTGCGCTCCGCGGCGAAGCGACTCCGCGACGTTCTCCGCGTACTGCCGCCACACGCTGCAGCGCAGGAACATCGGTTCGCCGTCGCGCCAGGCCCCCGAATCGCGGTCGAACGTGCGGGGCGTGGACGCGACCGTGAAGTTCGCGACCGCCGCGCCGGACGGGGTGAACCTCAGCTCCGGGTCGGTCGTCAGGTTGCCGACCACGGTGACCAGCGTTTCGCCTGCCATCGGTCTCCTCCTTCTCCAGCGGGTGCGGGGTGCACCGCTCTCGCCGACGAGGAGAGCACGGGGGTCTGACAATTCCGGTCCGGGCGACGAGATGCCGACACCCGGCCGGGCTGGTTTCCTGCCGCCATGCCGACGGCGTTTCAGAAGGAGCTGGTCACGCTCGCCCACCGGCTGGCGGACCTGTGCGCACTGGTCGCGAGCGCGCTCGAAGAGGCCACGCGGTGCGCGCTCGAAAGTGACCACACGCTGGGCGGACGTGCGCGGGAACAGGCTTCGGCGGTGGACTCGCTCGGGGCCGCGTGCGAGGACCAGGCGTGTGCGCTGCTGGCCCTGCTCGCGCCGCGGGAGGGGGACGTGAAGGCGGTCGTCGCCGCCGTCCACACCGCTGCCGATCTCACTCGGATGGGTGGACTTGCGCGGGAGGTCGCGGAGTCGCGGGGACCCGTGCCGTCGGCGGCGCGGCCGGTGCTCGCCCGGCTCGGGGCGCACGCGGTGGACGCCGCTCGGGCGCTGCGGGAACTGCTCGCGGGCGGGGATGCTGCCGGGCTTGATGAGGCGGTCGCGCTCGCCGGTGCTGCCGAGAAGGAGCTGCGGGCGTGGGCGGAGAAGCGGGACTGGCCGGGTGGAGCCGGGGCCGCGGTCGATGTGGTGCTGCTCGGGGCCGCGTGTGGTGGGTTCGCGAGGATCGCGGCTCGGATTGCGCGGCGGACCGCGGGGTTCGCGCCGGTCGGTGCCTGAGGTCGGCGGGCCGCGGTGATCGGCTGGGCGCGATCGCGGTGGCCCGTTGCGATGGGTTGGGTGCGCGGGGGTCCGTGGTGACACACGGGTCGTGGGTTGCGATGGCGCCGTGCTGGGCGTGATTTGGCTCGATTGGTGGCCGTTTGTCCGGATTGGACAGCTCGGCCCCGGGCGTCGGCGTGCGCCGGGCCCGGGTGCCGAGCGTCGGGTGGGTCAGTTGCCCTGGTTGGGGTGCTGGCCCTGCTGCGGGTACGGCTGCTGGACGCCCTGCGACGGGTGCTGCGGCTGCGGGAAGCCCTGCGGCTGCGACGGGTGCGGCGACGGGAAACCCTGCTGGGGCATGCCCTGCTGCGCGGGGAAACCCTGCGCCGGGGAAGCCTGGGCCGGGAAGCCCTGAGCCGGGGACGCCTGCGCCGCGGATTCCTGCTCCTGCAGGCGGACGGCGTCCTCCTTCGAGATGCGGTTCTCCACCCCGCAGAACGTGCACTGCGCCGAATACTTGACGCCGATCGGGAAGAGCGGGATGAAGAACAGCGTGAACTTCGTGACCGCCTTGCGGACCGAGTGCGACGCCGGGTTGCCGCAGCGGCCGCACAGGAAAGTGGTCATCGCCAGTACGTAGACGCGTGTGCGCCAGCCCCAGATCAGCATCGGTGCTTCTTTCTCCCAGTTCGTCTCTTCGCGGCGCAGCCTCGCACACCGGCGCGCCGCCGCGTGGTGGTTTCGGGGAACTCGGGGACTAGATTGTGATCATGCCGAGCGATTTCGCCCTCAAGACCATGAACGCCGTGCACCGCGGCCTGATCAAGCTCACCGGCGGGCGGGTCGGCTGGCACGCCGCCATGCCCGTCCTGGAGCTCACCACCGTCGGCCGCAAGAGCGGGCAGCCGCGGTCGGTTCTGCTCACCTCGCCGCACCAGGACGGGGACACGCTGGTCGTCGTGGCCTCGCGGGGCGGGGACGACACGCACCCCGCGTGGTTCCTCAACCTGCGTGACAACCCCGAGGTCGAGGTGTCGCTGAAGGGTGCGCCGAAGCGGCCGATGCGCGCCCGCGTCGCCGACGCCGACGAGCGCGCGAAGCTCTGGCCGAAGATCGCCGGCGACTTCAAGAACTACGCGCAGTACCAGACGAAGACCGAGCGCGAGATCCCGCTCGTCTTCCTCGAACCGCGCTAGTTCCGCGCGGTCAGGTACTCCGGGTCCGGCCCGGGGATCGGCTGGTCCGGCACGCCCTGCAGCAGCGTGCTCATCGCGTGGAAGTACGGCGGCGCGGCGACCGTGCCGCCGAACGCGCCGTGACCGCAGTTGCCCAGGTGGACCGGCGTGCCCGGGCAGATCTCGCGCGGGTGCGAGCCGTCGGCGAAGACCATCGACGACACCGCGTAGCCGTCGACGCCGCCGACGAACGCGACCGACTCGCTCTGCTGCGTCGTGCCCGTCTTGCCGATGTCGGGACGCGTCCAGCCGGCTGCGTGGGCGGCCTCCGCCGACGTCCCGCTCGTGGTGTCCTTGCTCAGCCCCGCCTCGAGGGTGTTCGCGACGCCCGTCGGGATGACCTGCTCGCACGCCTGCTGCGGCACCGGGACGGCGTTCCCGTTCCGGTCCGTGACCGACAGGATCGGGTTCGGCGGGCACCAGACGCCGCCGCTCATCAGCGTCGCCGAGACGTTCGCCATCTCCAGAGGGCTGACCGGGCTGTTGCCCAGGGTGAACGACAGCAGGTTCTGGAAGTACCGCGACTGCGGCTGGCTGTACTGGGGGTTGCTCGAAGCCGGGTTCGGCGCGGCTCCCGCGTCGTTGGTCGCGAGGGTGTTCCGCAGCCCGAGCTTGTAGGCCATGTCGAGCACCGCGGGCATCCCGACCTGGCTCTCGAGCCCGACGAACGCGACGTTCGGCGACGTCGCCAGCCCGTCGGCGAGGCTGATCGGGTCGGCGTAGTGGCCGTCGTTGTGGACCGTGTAGCAGGCCGCGTGCGAGTCCGGCACCGGGAAGCACTGGCTGTCCGGGTTGGGCAGCGGCGTCTCGAGACCCGCCTTGCCCGTGACGAGCGCCGCGGCCGAGGTGAAGATCTTGAACGACGAGCCCGCGCCGAACTCGTTGCTCGCGTCGGCCACGATGTCGGTGGACGTCTCGCCCTGCGCCGGGTCCGTGCCGTAGTTCCGGTTGGCGACCACGGCGAGCACCTGGTGGCCCGTCGAACCCGGCTGCACGACGGCGAAGGTGTTCGCGACGCCGTCCTGGGTGGTCGGCACGTTCGCGTCGACGGCGTCCTTCGCCACCTGCGAGACGCGCGGGTCGAGCGTGGTCTTGATCGTGTACCCGCCGGTGGCCAGCCGGTCCGCGGTGAACCCGGCGTGCACGAGGTAGCTTTCCGCGTAGGCGCAGAAGAACCCGGCGTCCGGCGCCGCGCCCATGCACGTCGAGGACGGCGCCACCGGCCCGTTCGGCAGCACGCCGAGCGGCGCGCCCTTCGCCGTCGCGGCGTAGGACGCCGGGATGGAGCCGTTGGCGACCATGTCGTCGATGACGAGGTTGCGCCGCTGCGTCGCCTTGTCCGGGTGCGTGTACGGGTTGTAGACGCTCGGGTTGTTCACCATTCCGGCGAGCAACGCGGCCTGCGGCACGGTCAATTTGTCCGCTGTCGTCCCGAAGTAGGCTTTCGCCGCGGCGCCGACGCCGTACACGGTGCCGCTGAATTCCACGACGTTCAGGTAATCGGCGAGAATGTCGTCCTTGCTCATCGTGTCGTTGAGCTGGACGGCCATTTTCGCTTCCCGCAGCTTGCGCGCGACCGAGTCCTCGCGGTCGGCGGCCTGGGCCACCGGGTCGGTCCGGTCGACGACGTTCACGAGGTAGTTCTTGACGTACTGCTGCGAGATGGTCGACGCGCCCTGCAGCGAGCCGCCGGCGCTGTCGTTGATCGCCGCGCGGAGCATGCCCTGCACGTCGACGCCGCCTTCGGTGTAGAACCGGCGGTCCTCGACCGCGATGATCGCGGCCTTCATCGTCGTCGCGATGCCGGCCGCGGTGACCGGCAGCCGGTACTGCGCGTACAGCGTCGCGATCGGGGTGCCGTCGCGGTCGGTCACCGTCGTGGTCAACGGCGGGTCGGCGGCGGCGAGCTGCGCGGAAATGGCGTCCACCGAATCACTGACCTGATTCGACAACAGGCCCGCGCCGATGGCCGCGGGAGCCACCGTGCCCGCCACCAGAATTCCGGCGAGAACGCACAATACGACCAAAGAGGCCAGGCGAGGGCGACCATTCACGAAACCGAGATTAGCCATCCGGGAATGAAGCCTCCGTTCGGTGAGACATGTGCCTCACCGGGCCAACCTGCCGAGCAGAGCGGACGCGACGGCGATCGCGGCGACCGTCGCCGCGGCCAGCACCCCGAAGTCGAGCCCGAGGTGGGCGGGCGTGCCGATCAGCAGCCCGCGCAGCGCGTCGACCTGGTAGCTCAGCGGGTTGACGTGGCTGAGCACCTTCAGCCACGACGGCATCAGGTCGACCGGGTACAGCGCGTTGGAGCCGAAGAACAGCGGCATCGTGATCGCCTGGCCGATGCCCATCAGCCGTTCCCGCGACAGCACGATGCCGGCGATCACGATGGACAGGCAGCAGAAGAACGCCGACCCGAGCACGAGCACGACGGCCATCGCGAGCAGCTTCAGCGGGTTGACGGTCAGCCCGACGCCGAGGATCGCGGCCAGGACCAGCACCATCAGCGCCTGCACGAGCGCGCGGACGCCGGCGGCGAACGCCTTGCCGGCGACGAGCGCGGCCCGTGGGGTCGGCGTCACCAGGAGCTTGGAGAGCACGCCGGCGTCGCGTTCCCAGATGATCTGGATGCCGTAGAAGATCGAGATGAACAACGCCGACTGCGCGAGGATGCCGGGCGCGAGGTAGTCGAGGTACGGCGTCGAGCCGGTCGGGATCGCCCGGATCCGGGTGAACGTCTCCCCGAAGATCAGCAGCCACAGCGCGGGCTGGATCGCCCTGGTGAGCAGTTCGGTCTGGTCGCGGCGCAGCTTCTGCAGCTCCACCAGGCACATCGCGCCGACGCGCGCGGCGAGGATGCGCAGCTGGCGCAGCGGTCCGGGGTCAGCCGAGACGGCGGGCGGTGCGGCGAGCGGCACGGACACTGCGGATCCCTCCTTCGTCGGATTCGAGGCGGTCGCCGGTGACCGCGCGGAACACGTCGTCCAATGTGGACTCCGGGCCGAGGTCCGCTTCGAGCTCGGCGGGCGTGCCGAGCGCGCGGATCCGGCCGGCGTGCATGAGCGCGACGCGGTCGCAGTACTGCTCGGCCTCGTCCATGTAGTGGGTCGTGACGAGCACGGTCATGCCCGTGTCGGTGCGGATCTGCGTGATCCGTTCCCAGACGGCCGAGCGGGCGACGGGGTCGAGCCCGATCGTCGGTTCGTCGAGGATCAGCAGCCGCGGTGAGCTGACCAGGGCCTGGGCCAGTTCGAGCCGGCGGATCATGCCGCCGGAGTAACCCTTCGCGACCCGGTCGGCTTCGCCCGCCAGCCCGACGAGGTCCAGGGCACGCCGCACCTCGCCGTCGCGCCGGGCGCGGGGGACGTCGAAGAGCCGCGCGAACAACGCGACGTTCTCGCGGCCGGTCAGCGCGCCGTCGGCGGAAAGCTGTTGCGGCACATAACCGATCAGCCGGCGCACGGCCATCCGGCGGCGCGCGACGTCGACGCCGAAGACCGTGATGTGGCCGGGTGCGGTGGGCAGCAGCGTGGTGATCATCCGGAGGGTGGTGGTCTTGCCCGCCCCGTTCGGGCCGAGCAGGCCGAACACCTCGCCTTGGCCGATTTCCAGGTCGACGCCGTCGACGGCGCGGGTCGTCCCGAACGAGTGGCTGAGCCCGGTGCACCGCACCGCGGGTTCGGTCATGGCTGCTCCTTCAGGATGCCCATGAGTTTTTCCAGTGCCGGCAACGCGTGTTCGATCGCCTCGATGTCCTCTTCGGACAGTCCGGTGAGGGCGCCGGCGACGATCCCGGTGCGGGCGAGCCGCAGGGTCGCCATCCGCTCGCGCGCCGCGTCCGTGATCTCCAGCCGGGTCGCGCGCCGGTCGGCCGGGTCGGGTTCACGGCGCAGCAGACCGGCTTCGTCGAGTTGGTTGACCAGCGTGCTGACGGAGTTGGCGGCCAGGTGCAGCTCGCGCGCGGCGGCGGCGACGCCGATGCCGGGGTGGTCGGCGACCACGCGCAGGACCTCGACCTGGGCGCCGGGCAGGGGGTAGTCCGGCACGTCGGCGCGCACCCGGCGGCGCACCACGCGGCGGATGCCCTGGACGGCACCCAGCAGCCGTTCGGCGAGTTCGGTCATGTCCCCAAAGTAGCTCTGACTCAGATCTATTAGCAATGCTAAATGTCTGGTTGGGGAAGAACGCGGGGGAAGATCCGGATCAGCCGCGCGCGGCTTCGGCGAGCGCCAGGCCGAGCAGTCCGGGGAAGCGCGCGTCGAACTCTTCGCGACGCAGGGCGTTCAGGCGTTGCGTGCCGCTGTCCCACTGCTTGAGCAGGCCGGCCGCGCGAAGGATCTTGAAGTGCCGTGACGCCGCGGGCTTGCTGACCGGCGGCATGATCGCACCGCACGACTGACCGGGCTCGCGGGCGAGCGCGGCGACCATGGCGAGCCGGTGCGGGTCGCGCAGTGCCTCGAGGGCCTCGGGGAACGTGACGTCCTCGAGGGCCGGGTGCTCCAGGGGGGTCGCGGTGCGGCTGGCCATGGTCCGAGTATCCCCGGTTGCCCCGGTGCGGGCCGCTGTGCCATGGTCGATGTTAGCCAATCGATTAACATGAGGAGGACGCGGTGCACGTCTACCGGTCCCACGCCGGCCGTCTGGTCCGGCTGGAAGAACCCGTTCCCGAGCCGCAGCGCGGCGAGGTGCTCGTCCGGGTCCGGGCGACGTCGCTGAACTACCGCGACCTGCTCATCCTGCGCGGCGACCACTTCACCAACGGGCCGGGGGACCTGATCCCGGTCTCCGACGCCGCGGGCGAGGTCGCCGCCGTCGGCGAGGGTGTCACGCGCTTCGCGACCGGCGACCGCGTGCTCGACGCCTTCCACTCGAACTGGATCGGCGGCCGCCTGCCCGCCGCGGAAACCCTGCGCGGCTACGGCAACGCCCAGGACGGCTGGCTCGCCGAGTACCGGGCCGTCTCCGAGAACGCGCTCGTCGCGCTGCCGGACTCGCTGACCTACGAACAGGGCGCGACGCTGCCGTGCGCCGCCGTCACGGCGTGGACCGCGCTCAACGGCGCCACGCCGCTGAGCCCGGCCGACGTCGTGCTCACCCTCGGCACCGGCGGGGTTTCCCTGTTCGCGCTGCAGCTGGCCAAGGCGAACGGCGCGCGGGTCGTCGCGACGACGTCGAGCCCGGAGAAGGCCGAAAGCCTGCGGAAGCTCGGTGCGGACACCGTCATCGACTACCGCGCGACGCCGGAGTGGGGCAAGGCCGTGCTCGACGCGACCGGCGGCCGCGGCGCGGACCGGATCGTCGAGGTCGGCGGGCCCGGCACGTTCGCCCAGTCCCTGGTCGCGGCCGGCACGCACCACGCCGAGATCGCGCTCGTCGGGTTCGTCGGGGCCGAGGGCCCGCCGGTGGACTACATGGACCTGTTCCGCAGTGGCGCGACCATCCGGAAGACCTGGGTGGGCAGCCGGGACGACACCGAGGACCTCGTGCGGCGCCTCGCGGTCCGCCCGATCGAGCCGGTCATCGACAGCGTTCACCCGTTCGAGGACGCGGACGCGGCGTTCCGGCGGTTCGAGAGCCGGGAGAACTTCGGAAAGGTCGTGGTCTCGGCGCGTTGAGGCGAGCGGGATACCGCTGATCGGTGGAACCTGCGTTCGGATGACCGTTCGCCGTCGCGGTGCTGCCGTTCGCCGCGTGACCGTCCGGTTCCCGTCCGGAACCGGCGGCCACGGGCGCATGCTGTCCTTTCCGACCCCGCGTCCCCGCGCCTGACGTCCACTGTGGACATTGCCAGTGCGCCCGGCCCGGCGGTCTTTCTCTACCCGAGATAGGACACATCGTCGTGACCCTGCTGGACAGCAAGCTCGTCCGGTGCTGGACGTCCCGCCCGCACCTGCAGTCCCTCTACACGCTCGCCGCGGCCGGCCCGCGGGTGCGCGCCGCGCTCGGCCTCGCGCCGACCGGCGGCGGCACCGTCGGCTTCAAGGTGGACGGGGACGCGCTGGCCCGCACCGAAGCGGAGCTGATCGCCGCGACGTCGGCGCGGCTGCCGGTGCACCCGCTGGTGACGCAGGACCTCCACGGCCGCTCGACCGTCCGCTGCTGGCGCCGCAACCGCGACCTGCGCGTGCTGACCAGCGACCTGGTGGACGTCGCGGACCGGCTGGCGCGGGCGGGCTACGGCGGCTGCCTGCGGTCCGCGACGGTCGAGTTCGCCGAGCCGGACGGCCGCCGCGAGCGGAAGCTCGCGCTGGTCTACCTGTTCGACCGCGGCACGTTCCACGCCGCGGCGGCGCCCGGCACCGGGCCGTTGGACCACGCACTGGAGCTTCGCGCCCGCGCCGCGCTGCACGGCGCGATGCCGCTGGAACCGCACGCGCACCGCCGGTTCGTCGTCTGACGGTTCACCCCGGGGAGATGACGCCGGCGGGGCCGGGCACGGCAAGCTGGAGCCGACGACGACGGGTGAACGTCGTCCATCGGGCGTAACGGGGCTTTGCGCCTCGCACGTCCCCGGGTGACGATGAGGTGCCGGCGTGGAGTGGCGCCGGGCCGAAGGAGGCCCCATGGCGGGTTCCCCGTGGACGTGTGCGCAGTGCGGCGCGGTCAACGACGGCGCCGCACAGCACTGCCGCATCTGCACGGGCCTGGCCCCCGGCCGGGCCCGCGCGCGGGCGCTGTGGGTCCTGCTCACCCTGATGCTGGTCGCCGCCGTCGCGGTGGTCGGGGTCCTGCTCTTCGCCGGACGCTCGAAGCCGGCGCCGGCCGCGTCCGGGCCGTACCCGGCCTACACCACGCCCGTGCTGCCGACGACCAAGACCGTCGTCACGACGGCGAACGGCTTCACCCCGCCGATCACGCCCTCGACGACGTCGACATCGGCGACGCCCGAGGGCAAGCCGTGCCCGGGGGACGCCGCGCGCTACCTGCCGGGTGGCGAGGGGACGGCGCTGCTCGTCGCGCAGACCGCGCGGTCGCTCGTCACGATCTGCCGCGTCCCCGACGGGCGGGTCTTCTACGACGGCCAAGCGCGCGGGCAGGCGGCCTCGGACGACACCCACATCGTCCTGCCGGCCGAGGCATCGGGAGACGGCTTCGTCGCGAAGAACGGCGAATACCGCTACACGGTCGGCGGCGGGAGGCTCGTCGTCTCGGTCGGGGACAAGGTGCTTTCGGACGACGAGCTGACCACGGTCGGCTGATCCGGGTACAGCTCGTCCACCGGCTCCGCGTCGAACCCGAGGTCGGCGCGCATCCGGGCGCGCATGACGCGGTAGCCGCGCTGGCCGGCGTCCCAGGCGCCGCGCGTCTTGCCGCTGTCGTCGTCCGGGTCCAGCAGCATCGCGGCCAGCCGCATCCGGGGGAGCGTCGCGTCGCTGACCAGCCGCCGGACCGCTTCCGGCGCGTGCAGCACGACCGGTCCGAGTGCGTGCTGGGCCTCACTGCGGACCTCGCGCAGCTCGGTGATCTGGTGCTCGTCGAGGGCGTCACCGGACTCGCGGACCGCGCGGGCCTGGAACAGCACGCCGTCGAACGCTTCGAGGACCCCCATCAGCTGGGCGTAGGCGTCGGCGCGGGTCTCGTGCGTCCGGGCTTCGCGTTCGCGCTGCCAGCGGCGCTCCTCGCGGGCCGCCTCCTCGGTCATCCGCTTCGTCTCCCGCCGCCCCGCAAGCACCTGCGTGAGGATCACCCCGGCGAGGCCGAGCAGCGCGACGACGACCGGTATCCACACCGGGACCTGAGAACCCACGCGCGCACCCTATCGAGCACGCTCACGATGTGGGAGCGCCGCCGCGGGCCCGGCGGTTTTGCGCATCCTGGCGGGATGGGATCTCCGCTCGACAACCCCACGTGGGCTTCGCTGTCCGGCCCCCACGCGCACTTCGCGGAACGGCAGGGGCGCGTGCTGCGCTACCCCGAGGACGTCGCCCCCTTCCTGGCCCTGCCGGACGACCCCGGCGAGCAGGACTGGCGGGACGTCGCCGAGCTGGCCGGGCCCGGCGCGACCGTCGTGCTCGCGACCACCGCCGCCGCGCGGCCGCCGGCCGGCTGGGAGGTGCTCGACGTGATCCCGGGCGTCCAGCTGGTGGACGAGGGGGTCGCGGCCGCGCCGGAGCCGGAGGCCGTGCGGCTGGGCCCCGCGGACGTGCCGGAGATGCTCGACCTCGTCGAGCGGACGAAGCCGGGGCCGTTCCGGAAGCGGACCGTCGAGCTCGGCACGTACCTCGGGATCCGCCGCGAGGGCGCGCTGGTCGCGATGGCCGGGGAGCGGCTGCACCCGCCCGGCCACACCGAGATCAGCGCCGTCTGCACGGATCCGGCGTACCGCGGGCAGGGCCTGGCGACCCGGCTGGTGCTCGCGGTGGCGGCGGGCATCCGCGAACGCGGGGAGACGCCGATGATGCACGCGGCGGCGAGCAACACCTCGGCGATCCGGCTCTACCTCTCGCTCGGGTTCGCGCTGCGGCACCGGCCGGACTTCGTCGCGGTGCGCGTGCCGCTCGTGGTCGCGGTCTAACCGACCACGGATTCGAGGCCCAGCTCGTCGAGGCCCGCGTAGACGTCCGGGCGCCGGCTCCGCAGCCACGCCGCGAGCCCGAGCCCGCCCGCCGCCGCGACGGCCAGGAGCCACGGCAGCAGCGCGATCGCCGGCGCGTCCGATCCGGCCAGGGTGGGGAAGTTGAGGACCGCCAGCGCCGTCACGGCGATCAGGCCGATCCCGCCGAGGCCGGGAGCGACCGCCGTGCGCCAGATCCGGGGGTCGCGCCGCTTGCGGAAGAACGCGACGACCGCGATCCCGGCCAGGGCCTGCAACGTGATCACGCCGAGTGTGCCGATGCCCGTCATGCTGGCCGTGAGGTCGGCGAGCGGGTCCAGCCCCGCCAGCGCGTACCCCGCGGCGATGAGCGTCGCGAGCCCGATCTGCGTCCCGCTGGCGACGTACGGCGCGCCGTTGGCCGCGTTCGTCCGGCCGAGGACAGCCGGCAGGACCCGGGCCCGGCCGAGCGCGAACAGGTACCGCGTCGCCGAGTTGTGCAGGGCCAGCAGGGCCGCGAACAGGCTGACGACCAGCAGCAGCATCATCACGTCGGTGAGGAACGAGCCCAGGTACGTCCGGCTGATCGAGAAGACCAGATCACCGGTCGAGAGGTGGTCCTGGGCGGTCTTCCCGGCTTCGGCGACGCCCGTCGCGCTGACGATCGCCCACGTCGTGAAGGCCGCGAAGACGCCGATGAGCACGATCGCCGTGTAGGTCGCGCGGGAGATCGTCCGGCGCGGGTCCCGCGCCTCTTCGCTGAACAACCCGGTGGCCTCGAACCCGACGAAGGCGTTGAAGGCGAACAGGAACGCGATCCCGACCGAGCCGCCGAAGACGACGCCGGGGGAGAACGCGTGGACGTCCAGACCGGTCCGGACGGCGACCGCGACGTCGAGCACGAGCAGGATCGAGACCTCCAGGACGAGCGAGACGCCGAGGACCTTCGCGCTGACGTCGACCCCGCGCCGGCCGAGCGCGAACACCGCGGCGGCGGACAGCAGGCTCCACAGCTGCCACGGCGTGTGCCACCCGAAGACCTGCTCGACGACGTTCGCCGTGAAGAACCCGCTCGTGCCGACCGCGCCGGCGACGAAGCAGTTGTAGCCGAGCAACGCGATCAACGCGGCGACCAGGCCGAGCGGGCGGCCGAGTCCCTTGGTGACGTAGACGTAGAACCCGCCCGCGCCGGTGACGACCTTGCTCATCTGCGCGTAGCCGACGCCGAAGAGCACGAGGATCACCGCGGCGAGCAGGAACGCGCCCGGCATGCCGCCGCCGTTCCCGAGCGCGATGCCCAGGGCCGCGATGACGACGATGCCGGTGAGCGGCGCGACGGCCGCCAGGACGAGGAAGACGACACCGGCCGTGCCGAGTGCGTCGCGGCGCAGCGTTCCGGCCATGGTGAGCTCCTCCCGCGGGTGGCTGTGCGGGAATCGTGCGCCGCCCAGCCGCTCGCGGTCTTGCCCGCCAGCGCACTACCGTTGTCTAGCTCGGCACCCACATCGTCACGCGGGTGCCGCGGCCCGGCTGCGAGTCCACCGTGCCGTGCCCGCCGACCTCGGCCAGGCGCGCCACGATCGACTGGCTGATACCGAAGCCCGGCGGCCGTTCGCGGACGTCGAAGCCCTGGCCTTGGTCGCGCGCGACGACCGCGATGCCGCCGTCGCGTTCCTCGACGCGCAGCACGACCTGCTTCGTCCCCGAGTGCTTCACGGTGTTGCGCAACGCTTCCCGCACCGCTTCGCACATCGCGGTGCGGCGGTCCTGCGACAGCTTGTCGTCGTCGGCGAAGTCCGCGGCGACGAGCTGGGTGCGCAGGCCGTCGCGCGCCATCTCGGTCGCGACGTCGGCGAGCTCGACGGCGAACCCGCGCGCGGTCCCGTTCGGCACCGGTTCGGTGATCCGGCGGCGGATCTCGGCGGCCTCCGCCTTCGCCACCGACCGCACTTCGGACAGCCGGCTCACGGCGTGCGTGTCGTCCCCCGGGGCGGTGATGGCCAGCGCTTCCAGGGTCTGCAGCACGCTGTCGTGCATGATGCGCCGGGTCCGGCGGCGCTCGGCCTCGCGGCCGCGCCGGATCCCGATGTCCACGGCGAACCGCGTGCCGGCGCCGAGCAGGATGAGGATGCCCGCGGCCAGCACGATCGCCACCGCCAGCGCGATCATGCAGCCGATCGACCGCGTCACCGAGAGCGGGTCGGTCAGCGGCAGGCCGCCGGCCAGGGTGAGCGCGGCGCGGAGCGGGACGGCCGCGACCAGCAGCCACAGCGCCGACGGCAGCCCGGACGTGCCCGCCCACATGGCGACCGCGCCGACCAGCCAGGTCCAGGAGACGTCGACGGCGAACGGCTGCACCGCCGCCGGGGCCGTCGCGGCGACAGCGAAGTTGAGCGCCACGCCGACGGCCAGGTCGAGGGCGAGGGCCCGGCCGGTCATCCGGGCGCGCAGCCCGCCGGAGCGCAGCACCCAGGCCACGGCGCCGGCGTTCGCCGCCACGGCGAAGAGGGTCGCGGCCAGCACCGGCCCGAGCCCGAGCCGCCCGTTGGCCGCGGTGAAGCCGATGAACACCTTGACGAACGCCGCGATCCGGTAGGTCAGGGGCACGACGACCCAGTAGCGCGCGGCGCGGGCGAGCGTCGCGTCCCCGATCGCGGTGAGGTCACCGTTCTCGTCGGGGGGCTCGGCCGGTTCCGCGGGTGTGCCGCTGCGCAACAGCGTGCGAACGAGCGCGCGCGGCGGTGCGGCAGAGCCCGCCTCGGGCATCGGGGTCCCCATTTCGTCCGGCCGTCCGGGCGGCCTGAGCCTGGCAGCGCCGCGGGGGCCTCGTCAACTGCCCAGGACGGGGTCCAGCCCGGTGGAGCAAGGGGACTGGTCCGGTCAGCAGCGGGCGCCGCTCAGTAGGCGTGGAACATCGTGTCCTCGCCCGCGTACTCCACCCAGCCCGGTGCCCCGGTGGCGGCGAAGCGGTACCACGCGCTGTTGAGGTCGCGGGCCAGCTCCCGCGGCGCGTGCTCGCCGACCAGGCCCTGGGGGCCGGACATCGGGCCCAGCGCGTCGAACACGAAGGGCAGCTCGAGCCCGTGGCACGCGCCCAGCCCGCCGTCGAGCAGCGGCGAGCCCCACTCGAACTCGTACCGGAAGGTCCGGCCGGCGTGGTGCTCCGCCAGGTCCCGCACGCCGTCGCGGAAGACCAGATCGGTCAGGGCCGCCACCAGGACCTCACCCGCCGAGCGGTCGGAGCCGAGGCCGTAGCGCTGCAGCACGCCGGCCGGGTCGGGGTGCGACACCGCCAGCGACGCGACGGCCTGGTCGTCCGTGACCGCTTCGAGCACCCCGGTGGGCACCAGGTAGAGCCGCATCTCCTCGCTGCAGCTGCCGACGACCAGGTCGACGTCGCGGCCCGCGCCCGCGCGGATCGCCTTCGCCGGGTGCTGCGGCAGGACGTCGTCGCCGACCACCGGGAGGAACGGGCTGAGCCCGTACCCGCGGTCGTACCCCAGGGCGTCCCGCAGGTCGGGCGCGCCACCCGGCCGCAGCACGGCGTCCTGCGCGTCCAGCAGTTGCTCGGTCGACACCTTCCGGAACGCCTCGGCGGTCGGTTCGGCCTTCAGCTCGTCGGCGATCACCTTGGCGAGCCGGCGTGCCTGGACGCCGTTGCGCACCATGTCCGGGTGTCCACTCTGGACGATCGCGCGGCGGAAGAGCCCTTGGGAGAGCGGGGAAGCGAGGAGGCAGGCGACGCTGACCGCGCCGGAGGCGGCGCCGAAGAAGGTGACCTTGGCGGGGTCGCCGCCGAACCCGGCGATGTTCTCCTGGACCCACCGCAGCGCCGCGAGCTGGTCGCGCAGCCCGAGGTTCGTCGTGCCGCCCTCCAGCGGCAGAAAGCCGTCGACGCCGAGCCGGTACTGCACGGTCACCAGCACCGCGCCGGCGTACCCGAACGCCGTGCCGTCGTAGACCGGCGCCGACCCGGTGCCGCCGAGGAACGCGCCGCCGTGCACGAACACCAGCACCGGCAGGCCGGCCGCGCCGAGCTGCGGGGTCCAGACGTCGACCGTCAGGTACTCCGGGCCCGGCCGCCAGCCGGTGCCGGCGAGCGGCGCGAGGTCCAGCCCGGGCACGTCGTGACGGCGCTGCGGAGCGGTCGGCCCGGGTCTTCTCGCGTCGCGGACCTCTTCCCAGGGTGGCGCCGGGACCGGTTCGGCGAAGCGCAGGTCGCCCTCGGGCGCGGCGGCGTACGGGATGCCGCGGAACAGCGCGAAGCCGGCGGCGGTGACCTGACCGCGGACCGCGCCGGACGTGGTGGGGACGACGGGGTCGGTCATGCCGGGAGGTCCCTTCGTGGAAGATCGGGGGAGCGCCCGTCAGCCTAGGACCGGGGACGGGCCGCCGTCATGGGCGAACCGTCGCGGGAGTTGTCGCGGATGGGTAACGGCGGGAGCGGGACGCCCTCGCGCCCCGCTCCCGGCCGTCAGTCTTCGAGCAGATCCTCGATCGTGATCGGGATGTGCCGCACGCGGACGCCGGTCGCGTTGTGCACGGCGTTGGCGACCGCGGCCGCCATCCCGACCGTGCCGATCTCGCCGACCCCGCGCGCGCCGACCGCGTTGTGCAGCGTGTCCGGGTACTCGACGAAGTGGACGTCGACGTCGGGGATGTCGGCGTTCACAGGCAGCAGGTAGCTCGCGAAGTCGCCGTTCGCGAGCCGGCCGTTCGCCTCGATCTCCAGGCCCTCGTGCAGGGCCGCCGAGACGCCCCAGATCATGCCGCCCATGAGCTGGCTGCGGGCCGTCTTGTCGTTGATGATCCGGCCCGCGTCGAACACGCCGAGCATCCGCGACACCCGCGCCTCGCGCGTCCACTTGTGCACGCGCACCTCGACGAACTGGGCGCCCCACGAGCTGAACGAGTGCTTGGTGACCTCTTCGCCGGGCGCGGACGAGCCGGTCACCTCGAGCTTCTCGCGGCCCAGCGCGCGCAGCAGTTCGCCGAACGTCATGGTCCGCCCGTCGGCGAAGACGCGGCCGTCGGCGTAGGTGACTTCGGCGCCTTCGAACGGTGCGCCGGGGTCGGCGGCCAGGGCCACCAGCTCGTCGATCGCCTTGGTGGCGGCGATCATGATCGCCGTGCCCGCGCTCGCCGTCGCCGTCGAGCCGCCGGAGAGGCCGCCCGGCGGCAGGGCCGAGTCGCCCAGCTTCGGCGTGATCCGGTCGGCCGGGATGTCCAGCGATTCCGCGCCCACCAGGGAAAGCACGGTCAGCAGGCCGGTGCCCGGGTCCGCGCCGCTCGTCGCCACGACGGCCGTGTCGTCCGCGTTGAGCGTGACGCCGACCGTGGCCGGGAAGCGCAGCGCGGGGAACATCGCGGTGGCCGCGCCCATGCCGACGAGCCAGTCGCCGTCGGTCCGGCCGCCCGGACGGCGGTGCTGCCAGCCGAACCGGGCCGCGCCGACGCGGAAGCACTCGTCGAGGTGCTTGCTCGACCACTGCAGGTCCTTGCCGGGCGGGGCGGTCGAGTTGTTCTTGACGCGCAGCTCGATCGGGTCCATGCCGAGCGCTTCGGCCAGCTCGTCCATCGCGCTCTCCAGCGCGAACGAGCCGGGCGCCTCACCGGGCGCGCGCATGAACGTCGTCGGCGGCACGTTCAGCGGCACGATCTTCTGGCTGATGGCCAGGTTCCGCGTCGCGTACCACTCGCGCGAGGTCCCGTGCGACGTCGGCTCGACGAACGACCGCGCGGTGTCGGTGCTGCACCACGAGTCGTGGCTCAGGGCGACGATCGTGCCGTCCGCTTCGGCGCCGAGCTTGATGGTCTGGACCGTCGCGGCCCGGCCGGCGGTCGCGGTGAAGACCTGCTCGCGGGTCAGCGCGGACTTGACCGGCCGGCCGAGGTCGCGGGCGGCCGCGGCGGCCAGGAACGCCGGCGAGGACGTCCGGCCCTTGCCGCCGAACGCGCCGCCGACGAACGGGTTCACGCAGTGGACGGCCTCCAGCGGCACGTCCAGGGCGCTGGCCAGCTCCATCGCCTGCAGGTTCGAGGCCTGGTTGCCGCTGTAGACGGTCACTTCGCCGCCGTCCCACACCGCGACCGCGGAGTGCGGCTCCATCGCGGCGTGGTTCTGCGTTGCCGTCGTGTAGGTCGCTTCGACGACGACCGGGCTCGCGGTCAGGGCCTCGGCGAAGGACTCGACGCCGTCCTCGAGCACCTCGAGGGTCGGTCCCTCGCCGTCGCGGCCCGGCGGCGCGTCCTCGGCGTCGGCGAGCCCCTCGGCCAGCGACGTCTTGGCGGGCAGCTCGCGGTACGCGACCTCGACCAGGGCGGCGGCGTCGCGCGCCTGCTCGAACGTCTCCGCGACGACGAAGCCGATCGGCTGGCCGTAGTAGGTGACTTCCTTGGTCTGCAGCGGGACCCACGTCTCGCCGAACAGCGGCGAGGTCGCCGTCTTGAGCTTCAGCGGGTCGAACGGCGAGTACACGCCGACGACGCCGGGAGCCGCCCGGACGGCGGAGAAGTCCATCGCTTCCAGCTCGCCGTGGGCGATCGTGCTGAGCACGACGTAGCCGTAGACCTGGCCGGGGAAGGTGTGGTCGGCGCCGTACTTGGCTCCGCCGGTGACCTTCAGCGGCGCGTCCAGCCGGGTGATCATCGGGGGCTCCCCTCGGTCAGTTCGAGCAGCGCGCGGACGATGGTCCGCTTCAGCAGTGGCACCTTGAAGGCGTTGTCCGGCAACGGTGCGGCGCCCTCGGCCGCCACGGCCGCGGCGGCTTCGAAGCTCGCCTGCGTCGCGGGCGCACCGCGCAGCGCGTCCTCGACGGCGGGCAGGTGCCACGGCACCGTCCCGACCCCGCCCGCCGCGATCCGCGCGTCGGCGACGACCCCGTCGCGGACGTCCAGCGCGACGGCGGCGGAGCACAGCGCGAACTCGTAGGACTGCCGGTCGCGCACCTTGACATAGGTGGAGTTCACCGCCCAGTCGAGCCGCGGGACGCGCACCTCGGTGATCAGCTCGCCGGGGCGCAGGTCGTTCTCCAGCGCGGGGGTGTCGCCGGGCAGCTGGTAGAAGTCGCGAAGGGCGACTTCGCGGGTGCCTTCGGCGTCGGCGAGGCTAAGGCGCGCGTCGAGCGCGACGAGGGCGACGGCGACGTCACTCGCGTGCGTGGCCGCGCAGGAGCCGCTGGTGCCGAGGATGGCGTGCATCCGGTTGGCGCCTTCGAGGGCGGGGCAACCGCTGCCGGGCTCGCGCTTGTTGCACGGCATCGCGACGTCGCGGAAGTACGAGCACCGCGTGCGCTGCAGCAGGTTCCCGCCGATGCTGGCCATGTTCCGGATCTGCTGGGACGCGCTCAGCAGCAGCGCGCGCGAGATCGCCGGGTACACCTGGGGGTGCGCGGCGATGGCGCTCATCCGCTCCAGGGCGCCGATCCGCAGGCCGTCGGTGGTGTCGATGCCGCGCAGCGGGACCTCGTTGATGTCGAGGACGTGCTGCGGCGTGAGGACGTCGAGCTTCATCAGGTCGACCAGGGTCGTCCCGCCGGCCAGGAAGGTGCCGGACGACGCGAGGGCGTCCTCGACGGTGGTGGGCGCGGTCAGCTCAAAGGGTCGCATCGGCCCGCCTCGCCTGCTCGACGGCCTTGACGATGTTCGGGTAGGCGGCGCACCGGCAGATGTTGCCGGACATGAACTCCCGCACGTCCTCGACGTCCTGCTCGACGGCGGCCACCGCCGACATCACCTGCCCGGCGGTGCAGAACCCGCACTGCAGCGCGTCCTGGTCCACGAACGCCTGCTGCACCGGGTGCAGCCGGTCCTCTGTGGACAGTCCTTCGACGGTGGTCACCGGCTGCTTCACGGTGGCGGCCAGGGTGAGGCACGAGAGCACGGGCCGGCCGCCGACGTGCACGGTGCAGGCGCCGCACTGCCCGCGGTCGCAGCCCTTCTTCGGCCCGGTGATTTCGAGGCGCTCGCGCAGGGCGTCGAGGAGTGTCACACCGGGATCTACGTCCAGGTGTTCGGTACTTCCGTTGACTTCGAGTGAAATGTCCACTGGTCTCTTTCCGCAGCTCGTCCGGAGGGTGCCCGACGGTGGTGGTGGCGGCGAACAGGGAGCGGATAGTCATCCGCTTCACCTGGAGGCGAGGCTAGCGGATTACAATCCGGTTCGCAACGAGCCGGTCACGCTGGAGCCGCTCCAGGTCTGGGTTAGATTCGGCGGACGGAACGACGAGCGGGAGGGACGATGACGACGGGATCGGTCAGCCCCCGGCGCGCGGACACCCGGCGCAACCACGAGCGCATCCTCGTCGCGGCCGCGGAGTCGCTCTCGAAGGCTGGCGAAGTCTCGTTCAACGCGATCGCCAAGCAGGCCGAGGTCGGCGTCGGGACCGTGTACCGGCACTTCCCGACGCCGGAGTCGCTGATCCTCGCGGTGTACGAGCGCGAAGTGCGGCAAATCGTCGAAATCGTGCCGGTGCTGCTGGAGCGGCGGGCGCCGGACGAGGCGTTCCGCGTGTGGGTGACCGACCACCTGGCGCACTACATGATGACGAAGAAGGGGCTGGCCGACGCCCTGCGCCGCGCGACCGCGTCCCGCGGCGAGCTGCCGGCGAGCGCCTGGGAGGCGATGATCGGCGCGGTCTCCACCTTGCTGGCGGCGAACGAGGCGGCCGGCACCGTCCGCCCGGGTCTGGACCCGGTGGGCGTGCTGCGCGGACTGGCCGGGCTGCTCATGCTCGACCCGAACGGCGAGTGGCGTGGCGCGGCGGAAGACCTCGCCGACCTGCTCTGGCACGGGATGGCGTCCTAGCCGAGCCGGACGGTCACGGTGACCCGGCCCTTCGCATCGCGGTGTGCCACCGCGTGGCCGGTCCGGGCGGCGTCGTCGAGGTCCAGGGTGAGCGGGCCGCCGTCGCCGGTGAAGTTGCGCCACCACTGCTTCGCGTCGGGCAGCCGGACGCCGATGGTGACGACGTCGCCCGCGCGCCGGTAGCCGACGGGCGTGCTGAACGTGCGCCCCGACCGCCGGCCCGTGTAGGTGACCTGCGTGAGGTGGCGGCGGACCAGCCGTCCCCAGCGCGGCGACGTCCGGAGTTCGCCGACGCAGGTGTTGACGCGGTCGACGGCGTTCTTCGGGAGCGGTCCTCGGTACCCCACGGCGGCCTCCTTCGGTCGGTGAAACCCACCGTACCGGAAACCGGAGACTAGTGTTCCGGTTACCGGGCGCGGCTCAGCTCGACGTCGGGAAGGTGAACGCCGCCGAAGCGCTCGTGTGCGGCCATCGGGTCGTGACCACCTTCGCCCGCGTGTAGAAGCGGACGCCCGCGGGCCCGTGGATCGGGCTGTCGCCGATGAGGGAGTCCTTCCAGCCGCCGAAGGAGTAGTAGGACATCGGGACCGGGATCGGCACGTTGACGCCGATCATGCCGACCTTCACCTCGCGCTGGAACTTGCGCGCCGCCTCGCCGCTGCCGGTGAAGATCGCGGTGCCGTTGCCGTACGGGTTGGCGTTGATGATCGCGATCGCCTCGTCCACGGTCTCCGCGCGGACGACCGCCAGCACCGGGCCGAAGATCTCCTCGCGGTAGGCGTCCATCTCGGTGGTGACGTTGTCCAGCAGCGACGGGCCGACGAAGAAGCCCTCCTCGTGGCCGTCGACGGTCAGCCCGCGGCCGTCGACCACCACCGACGCGCCTTGCGCCGCACCACCGGCCACGGCGTCGACGACGCGTTGGCGGGCGGCCTCGGTGACGACCGGGCCCATGTCGCTGGCCGGGTCGCTGCCCGGCCCGACCCGCACCTCGCCGGCCTTGCGCGCGAGGATTTCCACGAGCCTGTCGCCGGCCGTCCCGACGGCCACGCCGACCGAGACCGCCATGCACCGCTGCCCGGCCGAGCCGAACGCGGCGGCCGTGAGGTGGTTCGCGGCGTACTCCAGGTCGGCGTCCGGCAGGACGACCGCGTGGTTCTTCGCACCGCCGAGCGCCTGGACACGCTTGCCGGCCGCGGTCCCGCGCTCGTGCACGTACCGGGCGATCGGCGTCGAGCCGACGAACGACACCGCCGCGACGTCCGGGTGGTCCAGGAGTGCGTCGACCGCCGTCTTGTCGCCGTGGACGACGTTGAACACCCCTTCGGGCAGCCCGGCCTCGGCGTACAGCCGCGCGACGAAGTTCGACGCCGACGGGTCGCGTTCGCTCGGCTTGAGGACGAACGTGTTGCCGGTGGCGATCGCGATCGGGTGCATCCACAGCGGGACCATGATCGGGAAGTTGAACGGCGTGATCCCGGCGACGACCCCGAGCGGCTGCCGGAAGTCGTGCACGTCGACGTCGTGCGAAACCTGGTCGGAGAAGCTGCCCTTGAGCGCGTCGGCGATGCCGCAGGCGTACTCGACGACTTCGCGGCCGCGCACGATCTCGCCGCGGGCGTCGTCGACGACCTTGCCGTGCTCGCTCGAGATGATCCGGGCGAGCTCGTCCTCGTGCTTCACCAGCAGCTCGCGGAACGCGAACATCACCTTGGTCCGCTGGGAAAGCGAGGAGTTGCCCCACGACTCGAAGGCCTTGCTCGCGGCCGCGACCGCGGTGTCGACGTCCGAGGCCTCGGCGAGCACCACCTCCGCCTGCTGCCGCCCGGTGGCCGGGTCGAAGACGGGCGCCGTGCGGGTCGAGCCCGCGGACGTGCCGGTGCCGTTGATCCAGTGTTCGATGGTGTTCACTGTGCTCCTCCAGGTAGTGGCGCTGGGCCTGCCAGGCCGCGGCGTGGGTTTCGCGGGGCCTGCGCGGTGCCGAGTCGCATCACAGCAGTCCCACCGCGGTGTCGACGGCCTTGGCGACGTCCCCGTCGTGCGGGTAGAGCAGCGACCGGCCCACGACCAAGCCCTGCACGGTCGGCTGGGCCAGCGCCTGCTGCCAGGCGGCGAAGGCCGCGTCCGCGTCCTTGACCTCGCCGCCGAGCAGGACCGCCGGCAGGGACGAGGAGGCGAGGACGCGCTCCATGTCGGCCACGACGGGGAGCTTGAGCCAGGTGTAGGCCGACGAGCGGCCGAGCCCGGCGGCGATCGTGATCGACTTGATCACCGCGTCGGGGGAGAGGTCGTTCTTGAGCCGGCCTTCGGTCCAGGTCGACAGGAACGGCTCGACCATCGCGATCAGCTTGCGGTCGGCCAGCTCGTTGACCGCCTTCGCGGTGTTCTCCAGGACGCTCGGTGTGGCCGGGTCGTCGAGGCAGATCCGGGTGAGCGTCTTGCCGCCGTCGAACCGCATCCGCTCGATCGCTTCGGCGTCGTAGCAGGCGAACCGGTCGTCGACTTCGAAGCTCGACCCGGCCAGCCCGGTCCGGTTCATCGACCCGATCACCGTCTTGCCGTCCAGCACCTCGAGCAGCAGCAGGTCGTCGATGACGTCCGCGGTCGCCAGCACGCCGGTGACGCCCGGGCGTTCCAGCGCGAGGCACAGCCGCTCCAGCAGCTCGCCCCGGTCGGCCATCGCCGTCGGGTCGCCGCCCACCGCGTTGGCGCCGCGGGCGGGGTGGTCCGCTGCGATGATCATCGTGCGGCCCTTGTCGTTGAAGGGCGACTCGGCCCGCACCCGGTTCGCGGCCGCCTCGGCGATCGCTTCCGGGTCGTGCACCCGTTTCGCGGCGAGGCGCCGCAGCAGGTCGGTCACCGTTCCGCTCCCAGCATGCACGGGACCTGGTCCCCGGTGGGCATGGCGTCGGAGCACGCCCGTTCGCGGGACTCCCGGAACATCGGCCGGTAGTCGAGGTCGAACCGCGTGGTCATCGATGTCCTCCCCGGAGAGTTGCGGGTCCTTCCGGAATCGACAGTGCCAGTGCCTCGGAACTTTGGCAAGACATATGGACATACAGTCATCCCTATGTCGGGTCGGAGGCGGTAGGCTCCCGGTGGTGAGCACCCTGCCGCCGCTGCCCCCCGGAACGGACGTCACCTGGGACCCGGGCCGGGAGATCGTCGTGGACCCGGGCAGCCCCGAGCCGCTGTACTTCCAGGTTTCGCAGCAGCTCCACGCGGCCATCGAGGACGGCAGGCTCCCCGCGGGGGCGAAGCTGGGCAACGAGGTCGACCTGGCGGCGAGCCTGCGGCTGTCGCGCCCGACGATCCGCCAGGCGATCCAGACCCTGGTCAACCAGGGCCTGCTCGTGCGGCGGCGCGGCGTCGGCACCCAGGTCGTCCGGACGAAGGTGGCGCGCCCGCTGCGGCTGTCCAGCCTCTTCGACGACCTCACGGGGCTCGGCGGCAAGCCGACATCGGTAGTGCTGGCCAACAGTGTCGAGGAGGCGGACGCCGAGGCGGCCGAGCTCCTGGAAGCGCCGAACCTGACGCACGTGCGGCGCCTGACGCGGCTCCGCTCGACCGACGGCGAACCGCTCGCCCTGATGAACAACTACCTGCCCGACGGCGTCCTCGACCCGACCGACGAAGAGCTGCGTGAAAAAGGCCTCTACCAGCTGCTGCGCGCGGCGGGAGTGCGTTTGCACGCGGCGGAGCAGAGCATCGGGGCCCGCCTGGCGACCGAAGAGGACGCGCAGCTGCTGGACGAGGAGCCGGGGGCGGCCCTGTTGACCATGCAGCGCACGACCTACGACGACACCGGCCGCGTGGTCGAGTACGGCTGGCACGTCTACCGCGCGTCCCGCTACGCGTTCAACCTGTCGCTGACGAACGGCCCCCGGTAGTCCACGCCGGACTCAGGAGTGGACGCGGTCCGCCGGGGGCACGGGCTCCCGCGCCCCCGTCCGTTCCGCGCCGATCCCGGCCGCCACGACGAGCAGAACCCCCGCCACCGCACCGGGATTCGGCACCTGGTGGAGGACGACGAGCCCGATGGTCAGGGCGATGGCCGGTTCCAGGCTCATCAGCGTGCCGAACGCGGACGTGGTGAGCCGGCGCAGCGCGAGCATCTCCAGGCTGAACGGGATGACCGGCAGCAGCACCGCGAGCCCGAGGCCGACGAGCAGCAGCTCCCAGGTCAGGTGCCCGAACACGCCCGGCCCGTAGGCGAGCGTCGCCACGATGCCCGCCACCGGCATCGACACGGCGAGCCCGCGCACGCCCGCCACCTCGTCGCCGACCCGTTGCGTCAGCAGGATGTAGGCCGCCCAGCACACCGCGGACGCGAGCGCGTAGCCGACGCCCAGCAGGTCGGCGCCGCCCCGCCACGGCTCGGTCAGCAGCACCACGCCGAGCGCGGCGAGGACGGGCCACAGCCGCTTGCCCCCGCGGCCCTGCGCGACGGCGACGGTCAGCGGGCCGAGGAACTCCAGCGCGCTCGCCGTGCCCAGCGGCAGCCGGGCGACGGCCTGCATGAACAGCATGGTCATCCCCGCCGTCACCACGCCGAGGCCGCAGCAGGCCAAGAAGGTCGTCCGCCGGAACGTCGACGGCCGCGGCCGGACCACGACCAGCAGTAACACGCCGGCCCACGCGAGGCGCAGCCATGCGGCGCCCTCCGGTCCGATGCGGTCGAACAGGCCGACGGACACGGCGAGGCCGAGCTGGACGCAGAGCATCGCCGCGACGGCCATGGCCGCTCCGGCCCGGGGTGAGGACAGCACGGGTCCAGGAAAGCCGAGCCGGACCGTCCATGTCCACGTGCCGATCATGGACGTACTGTTCACCAATCCTGGACAATGACGGGATGGACACCCGCAGGCTGCAGTTTCTTCTCGAGCTGTCCCGCCACGGCTCGATGCGGGCCGTGGCGGATGTGCTCGGCACCACGACGTCGACGGTCTCGCAGCAGATCGCGGTGCTGGCGAAGGAAACCGGCGCGCCGCTGCTCGAGCCGGACGGCCGTCGCGTGCGGCTGACCCCCGCGGGACGGCGCCTGGCCGAGCACGCCGTGACGATCCTCGCCGCGGTGGAAGCCGCGCGCGCCGACCTCGACCCCCACGCCGAGCCGGCCGGTACGGTCCGCGTCGCCGGGTTCGCCACGGCCGTGCGGCGCTCGGTCCTCCCGGCAGCGGCCGCGCTCGCCGAGGACCACCCCCGGGTGCAGCTGCGGATCAGCGAGTACGAGCCGCACGAGGCGTTCGCCGCGCTGCTGGCCGACGACATCGACCTCGCCCTCACCTACGACTACGACCTCGCCCCGGCCACCACGGACCCCGCGGTCACCGTGAGTCCACTGTGGACCGCCAGGTGGGGCCTCGCGGTCCCGGCCGCCGACGCGGCGAATGGCGACACGGTCGCCGTCTTCGCGGCGTTCCGCGACCACGGCTGGATCGTCAACTCCCGCAACACCGCCGACGAGGACGTCATCCGCAGGCTGGCGTCGATGGCCGGGTTCACCCCGCGCGTCACGCACCGGGCGGACAGCCTGGAGCTGGTGGAGGACATCATCGCGACCGGCCCGGCACCCGCCGTCGGCCTGCTGCCGGCGGCCCGCACGACGCGGCCCGGAGTCACGCTGCTGCCGCTCGCCGGCCCGGACGTCCGGCAGCGCGCCTTCGCGTGCACCCGCCGCGGGCGGGAGGTGTGGCCACCGCTCGCGCTGGTCCTCGGGCTCCTGGCCCGCTGACGCCGAACGGAACCACCGACACAGGCGGCCCTCACGCCGCCGCCGGATGCGCGGCGAAGAACTGCGCGATCACGTGCGTGGCGTCCAGCGCGGGCGACGGCGGATCGATCCCGGGGACGCGGCCGTCGAACCGGCTTCCCCGGGCGCCCGGCCACTGGTGCCCGGCGCCGGCGATGGTGATCAGCTCGACCGCGCGTCCGCCGGGACAGATCGCGGCCGACGTCGTGACCACACCGGTCGTCGAAGTCGCCGGGGCCGGGCAGCGGTCGACCTCGCGCCAGCGGGCGACGACGTCGGGGACCGGCGGGCCGTCGATGCGCGCGACGCCGCGGCCGGGGCTTCCGTCGTAGGGGATGTTCTCGTCGGCCGTGCCGTGGAGGTGGAGCACCGACACCGGCGCCGGCCGGGGACAGTCGCCCAGCTGGGTCGCCGAGTCCGGCGCGATCGCGGCGAAGAGCGTCGTCGCGCAGGCCAGGCGGTAGGCCATCATGCCGCCGTTGCTGATGCCCGTGGCGTAGACCCGTGCCGGATCCACGTTTTCGGCACGGCTCACGTCCGCGACGAGCCGCGTCAGGAAGCCGACGTCGTCCACCCCGGCCCGGCCCGGCTGCCCGCAGCAGCCGCCGCCGGCGTTCCAGGCCCGGCCGACGCCGTCCGGGTAGGCGACCAGGAACCGCCCGGCATCGGCTTCGGCGTCCCAGCCGTAGGCCGCTTCGGCCTGCTCGCCCGAGCCGAACCCGCCGTGCAGCACGAGCACGAGCGGCACCGCGCCGGTCAGCCCGGCCGGGCGGTACAGCCGGTAAGTGCGCTCGATCCCGCCCATCGGCACGGTCCGCGTCGAGGTGGCCGGGGGAGCGCACCCGGCGAGCGCGAGGGCCAGGACGAGAACCAGCGGGAGACGGCGCACGCACCGGAGGGTCCCCGTCGCCGGTGAAGACCGCGTACGCGTGGTGTTCGAGCTGCGTAAGGACCCTGACCTATGCGCCGAACACGCCGAGGCCGAACGGCGTGAACTGCATGACGCCGTCCACAGTGTCCTCCCAGAAGATGCCGAACGTCCCGTCGCCGAGCCGGACCATGCTCGAGTACGCGGCGCCGCCGTCGAAGACCCGCCACGCGGCGGGCCAGGTGGCGCCGCGGTCGGTCGACAGCCAGACCGTCAGGTTCGTGCGGCTCGCCGTCGACGCGCACCCGGACACGAGCAGCCAGTCGCGCCGCGCCGACGTGTCGTCCGGGTCGACGCGGACCAGGTCGCCGTTGCACGACGGGTCCGGCAGGTCCGGGCGCACGGACGCCGTCCACGGCCCCGCCATCGACGGCGCGGTGAAGAACCGGCGGGCGCCCGGCGTGCCCGGCCGCGCCGAGATGAGGAAGCTGCCGTCGGACAGCTGCACCCCGTGGTTCTCGCCGGGGTTGTTCGCGGTGATCAGGGCGCTGCGCTGCCAGGTCTGGCCGTGGTCGGCCGAAAAGGCGGCGAACACGCCGGACGTCGACGACCCGGCGGCGACCTGGTAGCTGTAGGGCACGTAGAGCGTGCCGTCCGCGCCCACCCAGCCGTGCCCGGAAGATGCGAACAGCCCCCACATGGCCGACGTCTTGACCTGGCCGATCAGTTCCTGCTGGGCCGACCAGGTCACGCCGTCGTCGTCGCTGTAGCGGCAGCACGGGCGCACCGACGTCGTGGTGGACGGGCTGGTCGAGTTGTCGCTGTTGGCGTAGCCGACGCCCGGCGGGGCGTACAGGTAGTGCGCGAAGATCCGGCCCGTGGCCGGGTCGGTCAGCAGGCACACGTCGCCGCACCCCCACGCGGTGGCCGGGGTGTCACCGCCGGTGTGCCGCGCGAGGACGGCCGGGGCGCCCCACGTCGCACCGCCGTCGGTGGACCGCGCGCACACGACGTCGATCACGTTGGGCAGGTCGGCGCCCGAGCCGATGCGGTGGTCCCACGCCGCGATCAGGGTGCCCGCCGTCGTGCGGGTGATGCCCGGGATCCGGTAGACGTCGGACCCGGCGTCGGTGGCCAGCCTTCGGGAACCCCCGGGGTCCCCGGCGCTTCAAAACGCCGACAGCCACGCGGGAAGGGCGGTGGTGCTCCAGCCGGTCGTGAAGTCCATGACGTCCGGCAGCGTCGTCGCGGCCCGGGTGAGCGCGGTGTACGCACCGGGCGCCGGGTTGAGGAAGCCGGCTCCGGCCACGTTGTTCGCGCTCGGGGTCGTCAGCCGCGGCGGAGTGGCGCCGGCCGCGGTGCACGTGAACACCAGCGCCAGCCAGTTCGGTGTGACCGCCGCGGCGGCGCCCCACGCGACGTCGACCTTGGCACCGGCCGTGGTGAACGGCGCGGCGGCGGGGGAGGAGATCCGTGTCAACGCGCCCTGCGACGGCCCGCTGTACGCGGTGACGGTCACCGAGTTGCCGGCCGTGCCGGAACTGCTGGAGGTCACGTACCGCGTGCCGGTCGACGAGAACGCCGCGGTCACCGGGATGAGGTAGGCGTACTGGTTCCCGGCCCGCAGGCTGGCGAAGTTCACGGCGGCGTTGAGGGCCGAGCGGGGCATGGTGGAGACGAGGTCGCCGAAGGCCTGGGCATCGGCTTCGCCCCAGCCTCCGAAGGTCGCGGCGGTCATTGGTGAGTCTCTCCCCGTGGCCTCGGTCGGTGTCGTCTTCGAACTGGTCGCCCTCGGCCCGGCCTCCGTTACGGGCGAAGGCACGAGACCGCGTTCGAGGCCGCGGCGCTCCGGCCGGTCAGGCGTCGGAGCGGGGTCGCTGCAGGGTGAAGGTTTCGAACGCCTTCAGGGCGCCGTCGGTGCCGACGACGTCGTAGTAGGTCACCCGCATCGTCGTCACCCCGCCGCGGTGGGTGCCCGGGTCGACCGTGAAGGCCGCGAAGCCGTAGGAGTTCGCCGCGTCGCGGACCGCCGACCAGGGGGCGTCTTCGGTGACGTACACCGGCGGCCGCTTACCCGTCGCCGGGTCCGCGGCGCCGACGTTGGTGATCACCCGGCAGCGGGGCGGGGTGAAGAACAACTGGTTCGACGGCGCCGACGTGCCACCCCCGCCGAGTACCATGTGGACAGTGCCCTTCGAGGTGTCGACGACGTCGGTGCGGGTCGAAGCGGGCACGGGCGTCCGCGTCGGGTTCGCCGCCGAGCCGCGGATCGGGTGCGAGCGCTCGTAGTGGTGCTCGTGACCGCAGACGACCAGGTCGACGCCGTAGCGGTCGAACAACGGCACCCACTCCTCGCGGACGCCGAGGTCGGCGCCGTTGAACTGGTCGGCGGTGCTGATCGCGACCTGGTGCATGCAGACGACCACCCAGTCGACGCCGCGGTCGGCCCGGGCCGCGCTCAGTTCCTTCTCCAGCCAGGCCTTCTGCGCGCCGCCTGAGTAGCCGCGGACGTAGGAGTTGCCGCCGTCCTGGTAGCAGATGTCGTCGTTGGCGAGGCTGATCACGCGCACCGAGCCGACGGTGAAGGAGTACCAGAGGCCGCGGGTGACGTCGGTCTGCCCGGACGCCGGCGGCACCGAGAAGTACGTCTGGTAGGCGGCGTAGCCGATCGGGCCGTTGCCCAGCTCGTTCTCGTGGTTGCCGGCGGCGGGCATCCACGGGCGGTTGCGCGCGCTGCGGCTGTTGTTGGTCCAGAAGTCCCACCAGGTCCGGACCCGGTCGGTGGCCAGGTTGGCGTAGCAGAGGTCGCCGTTGAACAGGTGGAACAGCGGCCGCACGCGCTCGACGCCGGCGGTGGTGTCGCCCGCGGCCGGCGAGCCGAGGTTGTCGTTGACCAGCGGCGGGTTCGGCAGGGTGACTCCGGCCGGCGGCACGTAGCGCTTGCCGAGCGTCGGGGTGCCCTGGTCGCCGAAGCTGGTGAAGGTGAACTTCGCGCGGCCGCGCGGCGCGGTGCGGAACGTCGCGAGCACCGGTTCGGCGCCGTCGTGCAGCGCGGCGTAGATGTACTCGCTGTCCGGCTGAAGCCCGCGAAGCGACGCGTGGAAGGCGTAGACGACCTGGCCGGACTTCGCGTCGGTGTAGCTGACGGTCTTGGCCGGGACGCTGCGTTCGTACCGGCCATCGGCCCGGCCGAGGAGCACGCGGGCGTTGCGCGTCGGCTGCAGCGCGTGCCACGAGACGACCACTTCGCCGGCGGCGTCGGCGCCGAACTGCAGGTGCAGTCCGGCGACGGCGGGGGACTTCGCCGGGTCGCCGTCGGTCGTGGTGAGCTCGACGGCGGGCTCGGCATCGGCGGTCCCGGCGAGCGGCCCGGCGGCGAGCGCGACACCCGCGGCGGTGAGGAACCCGCGGCGACTCACGTGGTGGGTGAAGATCTTCTCGTCGTCAGTCATCCGCACACGGTTGCCCACCGGCGCCGCGCTTTCCACCCCGCTCCGGTGAACGGATCCGAAACTAACTCGCGCTGGGCGGCGCTATGTCCGTTTGGGCCGGAACGACGACGACCTTGCCGTGCACCGCGCCCTCGGCGGCCCGGGCGTGCAGGGCCGACAGTTCGGGCAGTGCCACGCGCTCGGCGACGTCGACGCGCAGTTCGCCGCGGTCGACCGAAGCGACCAGCTTCGCCAGCTGTCCGGCGTCACTGCGGACGAACAGGTCGATGCCGCGCACGCCGCGTGCTTCGTCCGCGGGGGCGGGCATCCACACCGTCGTGTTCACCACGACGCCGCCTGGCCGGACCAGCGTGACGAGCGCGGCCAGCGCGGCCGGGTCGACCGGCGCGAGGTTGAGCACGACGTCGACCGGCTCGGTCACCGCCGCGGTCACCCCGGTGGTGGTGTGGTCGACGACTTCGTCGGCACCGGCGGCCTTGACCGCGTCGCCGCTGCGCGGGCCGGCCGTGGCGATGACGTGGGCACCGGCGCTCTTGGCCAGCTGCACGGCATAGCCGCCGACCGCTCCGCCGGCGCCGTTGATCAGCACGCGCTGCCCGGCCGTCAGCTTGGCGTGGTCGAACAGCGCCTGGTACGCGGTCAGCCCGACCACCGGCAGCGCGGCGGCGTCGGCCAGCGGGAGGTTCTGCGGCGCGGGCGTGAGGACCTCGGCCGGCGCGAGGACGTAGTCCGCGGCGGCGCCGTCGCCGTCCATCGGCAGGAAGCCGATGACCGCGTCGCCGACCTGGAAGCCGTCGACGCCCTCGCCCAGCGCGTCGACGGTCCCCGCGACGTCGAGGCCGGGGGTGTGCGGCAGCTCGACCGGGATCGGGCCGCGCATGAAGCCGCCGCGGATGTTGCCGTCGACGGAGTTGAACGACGTCGCGGCGACGCGGACCCGGACCTGCCCGGCTCCGGGAACCGGCTGCGCCACGTCCTCGTAGCGCAGGACGCCGGGGTCGCCGTACTCGTGGAAACGCACTGCCTTCATCGGAGTTCTCGCCTTCGCCGAGTTCGATTCGCTTCGAATTCGAAGCAACTGCGGACCACGGTACTGCTGCTTCGAATTCGAAGCAAGTGAGACGGGTCACCGTCCGCCGGGTTCCCTTGATCCACGGCCCTCAGGATCGTGGCAGCGGGCGTGGTCAGCCTGGGCCGGTTTGGCCCACCCGGACCACGGCCGGGTGCCCGGAGGCGCGGACGACCTCGCCGAGCCGGGCCGCGTCGGCCGAGCCCGGCTCGGCGGTGAGGACCACGGCCATCAGGTCGTCGCCGGGCACGTCGAGCAGGGCGCCGTCGAGCGCGATCGCGCCACCGTCCGGATGCCGGAAGACGGCACGGTTCTCGGCGATGGCCGGCGTTTTCGGGGTGCGCCACAGGGTGTCGAACGGACGGCTGCCGGTGCGCAGCTCGTCGACGAGCGTGCCGAGCGATTCGTCGGCCGGGTAGCGCAGGTGGGCGTCACGCAGCCGGGTGGCGAGCACGGCCCGGAACCCGGCCTGGTGCTCGTCGGTGCGATCGATCTCCGCGCGTGCGTCGCAGAACGTGCGCCACGCCACGTTCCAGTCCCGCGCGGTCCCGGTCGCCGTCCCGCCGCCGAGTGCCAGCCACGCACCGTTGACGGCGACGACGTTCCACGCCGCGTCGGTCAGGAAGGCGGGGGTGTCGCCGAACCGCTCCAGGAGCCGCACCGCGGTCGCCCCGGCTTCGCGCGGCACCTGCCCGTCGGCCGCGGCGTACCCGGCGAGGGCGCAGAGCCGCTCGTAGTCCGCCCGGCCGAGCCGCAACGCGCGGGCGATGGCGGTGACCACGCCGGCCGAGGGGTGCCGCCGCCCCTGTTCCAGCCGCCGGAGGTAGTCCGCGGACACCCCGGCGAGCTCGGCGAGTTCTTCCCGGCGCAGCCCGCGCACCCGCCGTGAGCCGCGCGGTCCGCCGCCTGCCGGCCCGGCGGCCGCGGGCTCGGTGTGTTCGCGCAGCCAGCGGACCGCGGCGCCGAGGTCGGTCGAAGACATGCCGCCAGTGTGCACCGGCGAGGGACGTCCCCTTCGAATTCGAAGCAGTAAGCTCCCGGTCATGTCTGACGCACCACCGTCGCTGGACCCCGTGCAGCTCGGCGCCTACTTCGACCTGATCGAGGTGACCAGCCTGCTCCGGCACGCGGTCGAGCAGCAGCTGCGCGAGGCCGGCGACCTGAGCTACGTCCAGTTCCAGCTGCTGGCCCGGCTCGGCGACGCCCCGTCCGGCAGCCACCGCATGACCGACCTGGCCGACGGCGTGGTCTACAGCCGCAGCGGCCTGACATACCAAGCGGGCCTGCTGGAAAAGGCGGGCCTGGTAACACGCACCCCCTCCCCGGACGACGACCGAAGCACAACGGTGACGATCACGGAAGCGGGCCGCGAGCGTCTCGCCAAAGTGCTGCCAGGACACGTCGAGGTGGTGGGAGGCTTGCTCTTCGAGCCGCTTTCCCGCGACGACGTGGAAACTCTCGCCGCGTTGCTGGCCCCCGTACGAGACCACATGCGTTCAACGCCCCCTCGCTCGGCGGCGCCACGTCACCGCGCGAAGAACGAGTAAGCCCGCCTGAGAAATAAGCGAAGACAGTGCGCCGGAAACGGCGGCTCAGGGAATCCTGTGCCCCCGGTGAGATTCGAACTCACACTGGACGGGTTTTGAATCCGTTGCCTCTGCCAGTTGGGCTACGGGGGCGCGACGCAGTGACTCTACGGGATCACCGGCACCCCGCTGTGAGTGGGTCGGGCGTGTCACTACGTGGTGAACGCCATCTCGTCAACTGGATCGTTCCCGGTAGGCTTCAGGTTCGCGGGAAGCCGCGAGACCCCACGTCCCGCCGAGTCTTCAGGAGGACCCCGGTGACCGATCAGGCTACCGAGGCCAACGGTGCCGACACCGTGCCGCAGCGTCGGGTGCTCGTCGCGGAGGACGAGGCGCTCATCCGGCTGGACCTCGTCGAAATGCTGCGTGAAGAGGGCTATGAAGTGGTCGGGGAGGCGGGGGATGGCGAGCAGGCCATCTCGTTGGCCACCGATCTCAAGCCCGATCTCGTGATCCTCGACGTCAAGATGCCCAAGCTGGACGGGATCGAGGCCGCGGCCAAGATCACCGGTGACCGGATCGCGCCCGTCGTGATCCTCACCGCCTTCAGCCAGCGTGATCTCGTCGAACGCGCGCGTGACGCCGGCACCATGGCCTACCTCGTCAAGCCCTTCGCCAAGCGGGACCTCGTGCCCGCCATCGAGCTCGCCGTGAGCCGGTTCTCCGAGCTGCAGGCCCTCGAGGCCGAGGTCGCGGGGCTCACGGACCGGCTCGAGACGCGCAAGGTCATCGACCGCGCCAAGGGCCTGCTGATGAGCCGCCAGGGGCTCACCGAGCCCGACGCCTTCCGCTGGATCCAGCGCACCGCCATGGACCGCCGGACCACCATGAAGGCCGTCGCCGAGGCGGTCGTCGAGAGCATCGGGAGCTAGCCGAACCCGGCGGCCGGCGGGCAGAATCACGAACGTGAAACTGCTCCCGGCCGTCGTCGCTCTCGCCCTCCTGACCGGCTGCGAAGCGGCCCCGAGCGCGCCCGCGCCCACCACCTACGAGCTGCCGCCGCGGCAGGTGCGGCCCGACGAGACCGCCCTCAAGGTGCCGCCCGCGAAGAACGGCGACACCGAGTTCACCCTGATCGGCCTGGCCGCCGGGCTGCCCAGCATCACCGGCAGCCACGCCGAGATGCTCCCCAAGGGCCAGTACGTGCGCCTGCGGCTCGTCGTCACCAACACCGGGACCTCCAGCGTCCTGTTCGACACCAAGCGCCAGCTGCTCGTCGACGACCAGGGCGCCACCCACCCGTCCGACGAGCAGGCCATGCTCATCAAGCGCCAGCCCGCCCAGTTCGACCTCGGGCACGGCGTGCGCGTCGAGTTCGACCTCTACTGGGACATCCCCAAGGACCGGAAGCCGGTCGCCCTCCGGGCCTTCGGCGGGCCGACCATCACCGACATGAAGAACGTCAACGGCACCGACGTCAAGCTGTGAAAAGGGGCCCGGCACACGAAGTGCCGGGCCCCGTGGAACAACACTCAGACGCCGAGGTCGCCACCCAGGTAGGCGGCCCGCACCTTCGGGTCGTCGAGCAGGTCGGCGCCGCGGGCGGTCTGCACCACGCGGCCCGTCTCGAGCACGTACGCCCGGTCCGACAGCTTCAGCGCCTGCTGGGCGTTCTGCTCCACCAGCAGCACCGTCGTCCCGCGCTTGTTGATCTCGCGGATGATGTCGAAGATCTGCGCGATCAGCATCGGCGCCAGGCCCATCGAAGGCTCGTCGAGCAGCAGCACCTTCGGCTTGGTCATCAGCGCCCGGCCGATGGCGATCATCTGCTGCTCGCCACCGGACATGGTGCCGCCGAACTGGTTCTTCCGCTCCGCGAGCCGGGGGAACAGCTCGAAGACCTCGTCGAGGTCGGCCGTGAGGTCGTCCTTGCGGGTGTAGGCACCCATCAGGAGGTTCTCCTGCACCGTCATGCCCGGGAACACGCCCCGGCCTTCCGGCGCCTGGCCGATCCCGAGCAGCACGCGCTTGTGGCCCGGGGTCTTCGAGATGTCCTGGCCGTTGAACACGATCCGGCCGCTGGTGAGCGGCCGCAGCCCGGAGATCGTCTTGAGCGTCGTGGTCTTGCCGGCGCCGTTGGCCCCGATCAGGGAGACGATCTCACCCTGGTCGACCTGGAGGCTCATGCCCTTGAGGGCCGCGATCTTGCCGTAGTGGACGTTGATGTCCTCGACCTCAAGAAGCATCTTCGGACACCCCCAGGTAGGCCTGGATGACCTTCTCGTTGTTCTGCACCTCGTGCGGCAGCCCTTCTGCGATCTTCTGCCCGAAGTCGAGCACCGCCAGCCGGTCGCTGATGTGCATGACCAGGCCCATGTCGTGCTCGATGAGCAACACGGTGCGGCCGTCGTCCCGGATCTTGCGGATCAGCGCCTGCAGGGCGTTCTTCTCCGCCGGGTTCATGCCCGCGGCCGGCTCGTCGAGCAGCAGCAGCTTCGGGTCCGTGGCCAGCGCCCGCGCGATCTCCAGCCGGCGCTGGTCGCCGTAGGAGAGGTTCTTCGCGACGCTGTGCTCCACCCGGCCGATGCCGACGAAGTCGAGCAGCTCCCGGGCCCGTTCGCGGCCGTGCTTCTCTTCCTTGCGGTGCCAGGGCAGGCCCAGCGTCGCCCCGATCGCGCCCGTCTTGTGGTGCGCGTCGACGCCCACCATGACGTTCTCCAGCGCCGACATGTTGTGGAACAGCCGGATGTTCTGGAACGTCCGGGCGACGCCGCGCTTGGTGACCTTGAACCGCTTCATGCCGTCGATGCGGTCGCCGTCGAAGCGGACCTGGCCCTCGGTCGGGTGGTAGACGCCGGTGACGACGTTGAACACCGTCGTCTTGCCGGCGCCGTTCGGCCCGATCAGGGCGAAGATCTCGCCTTCGTTGATGGTGAGGTTGACCTCGCGCAACGCCGTGACACCGCCGAAGCGCATGGTCACGTTCTCGAACTCGAGCAGGGCGTTCACTTGGTCACCTCCGCCGAGGCCTCGGAGTCCGGGCCGGCGACTTCCGCGCCCATCGCGCCCATGCCGCCGGTTCCTTCCCGTAGTTCGGCCTTGCGCTGCCGCGACGGCAGCAGGCCCTCCGGCCGCAGCGCCATCATCAGCACCAGGACGGCCCCGAACACCAGCACGCGGTAGTCGTTGAACTGGCGGAACCGCTCCGGCAGCCAGGCGATCACGAACGCGCCGAGGATGACGCCGGGCAGGTTGCCCGAACCGCCCAGCACGACCGCGGCCAGGATGGTCGCGGACAGGATGAACGGGAAGTTGTTCGGCTCGATGAACACGGCCTTGCTGGCGTAGATCGTGCCGGCGAAGCCACCGATCATGGCGCCGATCGCGAAGGCGAGCAGCTTGAACTTGAACGTCGGCACGCCCATCAGCTCGGCCGCGTCCTCGTCCTCGCGGATCGCCGCCCACGCCCGGCCGACGCGGCTCTTGTTGAGCCGCACCGAAAAGACGATGACGAGCACGATCGCGAACAGCATCAGGTAGTAGTACGGCGCCGGGTCGAGGAAGAACTCGACCCCGAAGATCGGCTCCGGGTGCGGGACGTTCGTGATGCCGCGCGCGCCGCCGATGGCGTCGGTGTTGTTCGCGGTGATCCGGACGATCTCACCGAAGCCCAGGGTGACGATGGCCAGGTAGTCGCCCCGTAGCCGTAGTGTCGGCGCGCCGAGGATGACGCCCGACACCGATGCCAGGAAGATGCCGAGCACCACCGTGGGCCAGAACGACCAGCCGTAGCTCGTGCCGATCGACGCCCAGGTGTAGGCACCGATCGCGAAGAACGCCACGTACCCGAGGTCGAGCATGCCCGCGTGACCGACCACGATGTTGAGGCCGACGGCGAGCAGGATGTACGTGCCGACCGGGAAGATCAGCACCGTCGTCCAGTCCGAGTACGGGGACATGAACGAGCCGATCCACGGCGCGGGCAGGATCAGCGCGAAGGCGATCAGCAGGATGTAGACGCCGTACCGCTGCCAGTGCGGCGCGTCGGCCCACCAGTCGCGCATCCCGTCGATGGGGTGGAAACCCTTGCGCGCCGGGGTTTCGTTGTTGTCAGCCACTCCGTCGCCTTTCATGCGCGTGCCCGTTGCAGGGATTCGCCGAGGATGCCGGTGGGCCGGAGCATGAGCACGAGGACGAGGACCACGAACGCGGTCACGTCCTTCCACTCGGAACCGAGGAAGATGGAGCTCCAGTTCTCGACCAGGCCCAGCACGATCCCGCCCAGCAGGGCGCCGCGCAGGTTGCCGATACCGCCGAGCACGGCGGCGGTGAACGCCTTGATGCCGAGCAGGAAGCCGATGCGGTAGTCGGTGTTCTCGTACTCCATGACGTACAGGGCCGCGGCGACGCCGGCCATCGCGCCACCGAGCAGGAACGTGATGCGCACGATGCGGTCGATGCTGACGCCCATGAGGACGGCGGCTTCGGGGTCCTGGGCGGTCGCCCGGATACCGCGGCCGATGCGCGTGCGGCTGACCAGCTGGTCGAGCACGACCATCACGACGACGGCGGCGATGATGACGAAGACGTGGTCGGTGCGCACGACGCCGTTGCCGATGCGGAACAGCTCCTCGTGCGGAACGAACCGCGGCGCGTTCTGCTGGACCTTGCCGGCCTTGTCCGACAGCGCGGGGATGATCGCGAGACCGAACAGCTCCTGCAGGAACAGCGAGGCGCCGATCGCGGAGATCAGGGCCGCGAGCCGGGTCGCGCCCTTCTTGCGCAGGGGCCGGTAGGCCAGCTGCTCCAGCACGATGGCCAAGCCGCCGGACGTGGCCGCCGAGGCCACCGCGATGAGCAGGAGGATGCCGATCATCCCGAACACGCCCACCGAGATCGGGGCGGTGCCGCCGGCGATGGCGATGAGGATGAACAGGGACGTCATCGTCCCGATCATGAAGATTTCGGAGTGCGCGAAGTTGATCAGCCTCAGCACGCCGTAGACCATCGTGTAGCCGAGGGCGATGAGGGCGTAGATGGAGCCGGCTACCAGGCCGCCGATGGTGCTGCCCAGAAACTGGCTCTGCAGATCTTGGAACATGACGTAGTTGCCTTACCTGACGGGGCGAGGATGGTCGCCACATTGGCGGGGAGCGGGGGTGCTGTGTCCGAGCACAGCGCCCCCGCTCCCGTTAGGTGTGTCTAGCTCCGTCAGCCGTTGATCTTGGCCTCGGTCGACGCGCCGAGGTTCTTGATGATCCCGCCGACGACCTGGTAGACGTAGATCGCGTTGGTCTGCGGCTCGCCGTTGTCCTTGAACTTGACCTGCTTCGACGCGCCCTTGAAGTCTTCCGTCTTCAGGAAGTCGTTGATCTTCTCGCCGGTGGTGTTGCCCGCCTTGACCGCGTTGATGATGGCGGTCGCCGCGTCGTAGCCCTCGGTCGCGTAGATCGCCGGGTCGACGTTGAACTTGGCCTTGTACTTGGTGGCGAACTCGTTGGTGGCACCCGCGTCGGGGATGTTGCACGGGCAGCCGATGACGGCGCCTTCGGCCGCCGCGGCACCCGCACCCGAGACCAGCTGCGGGTCGAGCGAGCCGTCACCGGTGGCGAAGACGGCCTTCACGCCGCCGTCGCGGAGCTGCTTGAGCAGCCGGCCGCCCTGGGCGTAGTAACCACCGAAGGTGATGACGTCCGGGTTGGCGGCCTTGACCTTCTGCACGGTCGACGAGTAGTCCGACGCGTCCTTGGCGAACTTGTCGCGCTCGGTCGTGATGCCCTTGTCCTTGAAGGTCTTCTCGAAGGCGTCCGCCAGGCCGACGCTGTATTCCTGGTCGTCCGAGATGACGTACGCGTTCTTCGGCGACTTCGCCGTGATGAGGAAGTTCGCGATGGCCGGGCCCTGGTCGTTGTCGTTCGCGACGACGCGGTGCCAGTACTTCCAGCCGTTCGAGGCCAGACCCGGGTTGGTCGCCGACGGCGACACGCTCGGGATCTTGCCCTGCTCGAGGACCCCGCCGACGGCCTTCGACTCACCGGAGAAGGCCGGGCCGATCAGCGCGGTGATCTTGTCCGTGCCGATCGCGGTCTGCACCAGCGAAGTGGCCTGCTCCGGCTTGCCCTGGCTGTCGTAGTTCTTCAGCTCGAGCTTCACCTTGGGGTTCGTGGCGTTGTACTCGTCGATGGCGAGCTTCGCGCCGTTGTTGGGCGGGATCACGATCCCGGAGTTCTCCCCGGTCAGGTCGCCCATGAACCCGATCTTCAGCGTGCTGCTGTCACCACTGCTGGACGAGCCGCCACCGGCGCAGCCCGCCAGAGCGAGCGACGACGCCGCTGCGAGGGCGAGAACCCGTCCAAAACGCACTCCTGACACCGACTACCTCCCATGACCAACCAGCCGCCGGTAGGCGTCGCCCCCGACACAGGGGCTAGGTTAGGGCAGGAAGATATCCCTCTCGCCCGTCTTGTGCACAGGCGGCCTCACTACTCTGTGTCCACATCGTGACGATCGCAACCGACGCGAATTGCACGAAAAGGCGAACGATGTTTCCTCTCGGCCCGCCGCTGGTCACGCAGCGATGCTAAGTATCGGCGTGTGTTATGCGAATGGGTGACAGCTGTGTTTCCGCAGTATGTCATCGCCCATTTCGGCTGCCGGTGCGTGGCCGGTTTCCCGCAGATCCGCTGTTCACCCTGGCGGGGTGCGGAAGGGGCGGGCACCGCCGTAGGGATGCACCTTACGTCCGGTTCGGGCGGCCGAACGGACCAGCCCCCGTGAAGCAGGTCTGCCCGAACGGCCGCCTCTTCGCGAACGGCTGTCACAACCACCGGTTGTCGTCGGCGCCGGAACGGCTGTTGGACCCCGCGCCGGTCCCGGCGGTTCGCTGGAGGCAGCCGAGAGACACAGGGAGAGACGGATGCGTGAAGCAGTCGAGGGCGTGGCGGCGGGCGTGCCGTTCGTGGCGTTGCCGCCGGCCGGCCGGGACGAGCCGGCGGCGCTGGTGGCGGGCTGGCACCTGATGGAGGTGCCGGCGAGCGAGCAGGCCTTCGCCGAAGCGGTGCCGATGGCCGGGCTGCCGGCGTGGCGGGTGTACTTCGGCCTGCCGCTGACCGGGGCCCGGCTGCCCGAAGGCGGTCCGGCGGAGCTGTTCCGGCTGGCGAGCGAGGACGCGGTGCTCAACGTCTTCGAGCCGGTCACCGAGCAGGCGGTGGCGGAGTTCCCCGCCGCGCTGGCCGAGCTGCGGGAGCGGCTCCCCGGCGCGGACGGCGCGCTCGGCGTCTTCGGCGGCTCGGCGGGCTCGCTGGTGGCCCTGGAGGTGCTCGCCCGCGGAGATGTCGAGGTCGAGGCCGCGGCCGTGGTCAGCCCGGTCGCGCAGCTGGCGCCGGTGATCGGCCGCAACGAGCGGCTCTTCGGGGTCACCTACCCGTGGACCCCGCGGTCCCGGGAGGTCGCCGGGCACTACGACTTCGTGCGCCGGGCCGGGGAGCTGACCACACCGCTGCTGCTGGTCACCGGGGCGGACGACGACGTCGCCGTGCGCGAGCCGGCGGCGGCGTTGCGCGAAAAGCTGGGGACCGAGCTGGTGACGGTCGACGGGATGGCGCACGAGTTCGCGCCGGGGACGCCGGAGGCGAAGCACGTCGACGCCGCGTTCACCGAGTGGTTCGCGCGGCGGCTGCGAGGCTGAGGTCGTCTTCGGGCAGCCAGGCGTGCTCGGGGTCGTAGGCGCACCAGTCCTCTTCGCGGCTGGTGCGCCCGGCCAGGGCCAGGAGCCGCCGCAGCGCCGGGTGCGCCTTGCCGCGGCGCCAGACCAGCGACCACGGGAACAACGGCGCCGGCTCGAACGGCAGCACCTTCAGCGCGAGGTCCGGCGCAAGCTCCATGTCGGCGCCGGCGAGTGTGACGCGCCGCTTGCCGTACCGCGTCTGCTCCAGGGTGTGCCGCAGGTCGTAGCTGACGCCCGAGTCGTCGATCCGCACGCCGAAGCGGTCGCACAGGGCCCGCAGGTAGGACAGCCACTCGGCGGCACCGCCGGACCCGGGCAGCCAGATGCCCTCGGCACGCAGCTCGTCGAGCCGGAGCACCTCCTGCTGGGCCAGGGGGTGCTCCGGGGCCAGCAGGGCGACCAACGGCTCCAGCCGGACGACCCGGTGCTCCAGCTCGTCCGGCAGCGGCCCGCCGAAGCCGGTGACGCGGCCGATGGCGACGTCGAGCTGCCCGGCCAGCAGCGGCTCGACGGCGTGCGCGAACCCGCCGCCGGCAACCCGGTCGATCCGCAGCGCGGGCTCCCGCTCGGCGAGCCGGCGCAGCAGGAACATGGGGGAGAGCCGGAAGTCGACGACGTCGAGGCGCAGCGGCCGGTCGTCCGCGCCCATGGCGGCCACCGCCGCGTCGGCCACCCGCACCAGCTCGCGCGCGTGCGGGAGGAAGCGTTCGCCGTCGGCGGTGAGCTCCACCGAGCGGTTGGTGCGCAGGAACAACGGCGTCGCGAGCGAGTCCTCGAGCTTCCGGATCCGCTTCGACAACGCCTGCTGGGTGAGGAACAGCGCCTGGGCGGCCCGCCCGAAGTGGCGCTGTTCGGCGGTCACGACGAACGCCCGCACCTGGGCGAGGTCGAGGTCCACCGGCTCAGGCGCCCGGCGGGCGGTCCCGGACGACGCAGGTGAGGCGCGCGGTGCAGGTGCGCCGGCCTTCGTCGTCGGTCAGCACGATCTCCACGGTGATCGTGCCGCGGCCGACGTGCAGCGGCGTCGCGACGCCGGTGACCTTGCCTTCGCGGACGGCCCGGTGGTGGGTGCAGGACAGCTCGAGTCCCATCGCCGCGCGGCCGGGGCCGGCGTTCAGCGCGGCGACCGTCGAGCCCAGCGCCTCGGCGAGCACGGCGTTGGCGCCGCCGTGCAGCAGGCCGTACGGCTGCAGGTTGCCCTCGACCGGGATCGTGCCAATCACGCGTTCGGCGGTGGCCTCGATCAGCTGCATCCCGACCTTGTCGTTCAGCTGCTGGTCCGCGGCCGCCGGGTCGATGCCGGACAGCCGGTCCACGTCGATGGGGGCGGCACCTTCGGTCACGCAACGCTCCTCTTCCTATGCGACACGTAAGAGTGTCGGACCCTCAGCCTAGACTCGGCCCCGTGAGCCCGAGTGAGAAGACGACCGTTGCCAACGCCACAGGAACCACCGCCACCGCGGAGCGGCCGAAGCTGCTGCTGATCGACGGCCATTCGATGGCCTACCGCGCGTTCTTCGCGCTGCCCGCGGAGAACTTCAAGACGAAGACCGGGCAGGTCACGAACGCCGTCTTCGGGTTCACCTCGATGCTCATCAACCTGCTGCGCGACGAAGCGCCGACCCACCTGGCGGTGGCGTTCGACCTCTCACGCAAGACGTTCCGCTCGGAGACGTACGCCGACTACAAGGCGAACCGCAGCACGACGCCGGACGAGTTCCGCGGCCAGGTGGACCTGGTCCGGGAGGTCCTCGACGTGCTCGGCATCCCGTCCCTGACGAAGGAGAACTTCGAAGCCGACGACATCATCGCCACGCTCACGACCCAGGCGACGGCCGACGGCTTCGACGTCCTCATCTGTACAGGCGACCGCGACGCGCTGCAGCTGGTCACCGACCACGTCACCGTGCTCTACCCGAAGCGCGGCGTCTCGGAGATGACCCGGTTCACGCCGGACGCCGTCGAGGAGAAGTACGGGCTCACCCCGCGGCAGTACCCGGACTTCGCGGCGCTGCGGGGCGACCCGTCGGACAACCTGCCGAGCATCCCGGGCGTCGGCGAGAAGACCGCGGCCAAGTGGATCAAGCAGTTCGGCTCGCTCGGCGACCTGATCGACCGGGTCGACGAGGTCAAGGGCAAGGTCGGCGACGCGCTGCGGGCGCACCTGAGCTCGGTCCAGCTGAACCGCCAGCTCACCGAGCTGATCCGGGACGTCGAGCTGGACGTCACGCCGTCGGGACTGGAGCTGCGCCCGTGGGACCGCGAGGCGGTGCACGCGCTGTTCGACGAGCTGGAGTTCCGCGTCCTGCGGGACCGGCTGTTCCAGACCCTGCAGAGCGCCGAGCCGGAGGCCGACGAAGGCTTCGAGGTCTCGGGCTCCGCGCTCGCGCCCGGCGCGCTCGCCGCGTGGCTCGAGGCGCACGCGAGCAAGGGCGAGCCGGTGGCGCTGGCCTTCCGCACCACGGGCACGTCGGTCCGGTCCGACCTGCGCGCGGTCGCCTTCGCGGCGGCGGACGGCGAAGGCGCGTACGTCGACGTGACGGCGATGGACCAGGCCGACGACGCGGCGCTCGCGGGCTGGTTCGCCGACCCGAAGATCCGCAAGACCGGGCACGACCTCAAGGTCCCGCTGCACGCGATCCGCGCCCGCGGCTGGACCCTGGCCGGGCTGGCCATGGACACCGCGCTGGCGGCGTACCTCGTGCGGCCCGGGCAGCGCACGTTCGAGCTGGACGACCTCGCGCTGCGCTACCTCCACCGCGAGCTGCGCTCGGAGACCGACGGCGGCGACGGCCAGCTGTCCCTGCTCGACGGCGGTGCCGAAGGCCTGGAGCAGAAGGAGATCGACGAAGAGCTGGTCAAGGCCCGCGCGATCTTCGAGCTCGCCGGCGCGCTCGACAAGGAGCTCGAGCAGATCGGCGGCGCGAAGCTGCTCGCCGAGCTGGAGCTGCCGCTGCTGGAGGTGATCACGGAGCTGGAGATCGCCGGCGTCGCCGTCGACCTGGAGCAGCTGACCACCCTCGAAGCGCACTACCTCTCGCGTGTCACGCAGGCGGCCGAAGAGGCGTACGCGGTGATCGGCAAGCAGATCAACCTCGGTTCGCCGAAGCAGCTACAGGTCGTGCTGTTCGACGAGCTCGGCATGCCGAAGACCAAGCGCACCAAGACCGGCTACACCACCGACGCCGAGGCGCTGCAGGGCCTGTTCGAGAAGACCGAACACCCGTTCCTGCAGCACATGCTGGAGCACCGGGACGCGACGAAGCTGCGCACCACCGTCGAAGGCCTGATCAAGGCCGTCGCCGACGACGGCCGCATCCACACCACGCTGCTGCAGACCATCGCGGCCACCGGGCGGCTGTCGTCGACCGAGCCGAACCTGCAGAACATCCCGGTCCGCACCGAAGAAGGCCGTCGCATCCGCGACGCGTTCGTGGTCGGCCAGGGTTACTCCGAGCTGATGACCGCGGACTACAGCCAGATCGAGATGCGGATCATGGCGCACCTCTCGAAGGACGAGGGCCTCATCGAGGCGTTCAACTCCGGCGAGGACCTGCACACGTTCGTCGCGTCGCGGGCGTTCTCGCTGCCGCCGGAGGAGATCACGCCGGAGCTGCGCTACCGCGTCAAGGCGATGTCGTACGGCCTCGCGTACGGGCTGTCGGCGTACGGCCTTTCGCAGCAGCTGCGGATTTCCACCGAGGACGCCAAAGAACAGATGGAGGCGTACTTCGCCCGCTTCGGCGGCGTGCGCGACTACCTCCACTCGGTGGTCGGCGAAGCGGCGAAGTGCGGCTACACGGAGACGATCTTCGGGCGCCGCCGGTACCTGCCGGACCTCAACAGCGACAACCGCCAGCGCCGCGAGATGGCCGAGCGGATGGCGCTCAACGCCCCGATCCAGGGCAGCGCGGCCGACATCATCAAGGTCGCGATGCTGAACGTCCACCGCGCGCTGGTGGCGGCGAAGCTGAAGAGCCGGATCCTGCTGCAGGTGCACGACGAGCTCGTGCTCGAGGTCGCCGAGGGGGAGCGGGCGGAGCTCGAGAAGCTCGTGCGCGAAGGCATGGGGTCGGCCTACGACCTCGCGGTGCCGCTCGAGGTTTCGGTCGGCTACGGCCGGTCGTGGAACGAAGCGGCGCACTGAGTTCACACAGCGCCACGACCCGCATCACCGGGTCGTGGCGCTGTTCTACTCGGGCGGACGTCGTCGGGTGCCGGTCATCGGGACCACGCTGTCTGCCATGGCCAGTGACTTCCAGCGACGCAAGATCTCCGGTGTGTTCGGCGCGATGGACGCCGACGACGACGGCTACCTGACCGAGTCCGACTTCCGGGCCCTCACGGCTCGCTGGCTGGGACTCCGCGGCACCGACACCCGTACTCCCGAGGGGGAGCGGCTCGCCGCGATCATGATGGGGTGGTGGGCAACGCTGCGCGACGCGTCCGATCGCGACCGTGACGGCAAGGTCACCCTCGACGAAGTCCTGAGCGTCGTCGACGAGCTCCCGAAGATGCCCGGCGCCGTCACCGGGACCGCGGACGCGATGTTCGAGGCCGTGGACGAAAACCGCGACGGCGCCATCTCCGCCGACGAGTACCGGCGCATGATCGAGGCCTGGAGCGGCGTCGGCACGCCGACCGACGAAGTCTTCGCCCTGCTCGACCTCGACGGCGACGGCCGGCTGTCGCGGGACGAGTTTTCCCGGCACTGGTACGAGTTCTGGGCCGGGGACAACCCCGCCGCCGTCGGCAGCTGGGTTTTCGGACGCGTCTGACAGAAATACTCACCTCCGCACAACACGGTTCGGCGTTCCTACCAACGGAGGACTCCGTTCGGGTGAGCCATTACCGCTGGGTAGGGAGGTCGGCGCCCACCCGGCGGCGATCACGGCGTAGGGTCCGCCGAATGGGGTTCGAGCGTGAGCGACGACGCTGGCGGGTCCGGTTGCACGACGAACTCGGCCGGGTCTGCGGTGCGGGCACGGTTCTGGACGAATACCACGTCCTGACGAGCGCGCACGTCGTCGAAACCGCCGGGGGGCAGAAGTCCGCGTTGAGCGTCGACTTCGTCGGCCTGGCCGAAGCGTTGCCCGGCACGGCCGCGGTCGTCGAAGGCTGCTGGGTGCCCTCCGACGGCGGCGGCCGCGGCGACCTCGCCGTGGTGCGGCTCGAACGTCCCGAGTCCCGCGTCTTCCGCGCCCCGCTGCACCGGATGCCCCTCGGCGAGCACCAGCTCGTGCGCGCCTTCGGGTTCCCGCCGGGCTCGGTCGGCCGCTGGACCCACGCCCGGCTCGGCGGCCCGGAACACCCCGGCGGCCCCGGCGGCGAGTGGGTCCGCCTGTTCCGCACGACCGAAGCCGAACCACTCGGCCCCGGCTTCGGCGGCACGGCCGTGCTCGACGAAGCGACGGGGCACGTCGTCGGGATCGTGGTCGGCAAGGACTCCGGAACCTGGATGATCCCGGTCGAGACCATGCTCGGGCATCTGCCCCAGCTGAGCATCTGGACCTCGGGCAGCCCGGCCGTCGACGCCAGCTTTTCCCGCCCGGTCGGCGAAGCCGTGGACGTCTCGTTCGTGCAGCGCGTCGCGGACTGGTTCGCCAAGGCCGAGCCCGGCACGGTCTGGGTCGTCGACACCGGGGAGGCCGGGTCGCCGATCGCCGCGGCGCTGCGGTTCGGGATCGTCCTCGCCGACCGCGAACGCTCGCTCGGCGTGGCCGGCCTGCCACCGGCCCTCGGCGAGACGCCGCCCGCGGGCAGCGTCGACTTGGCCGTCGACGCGACCGGCCGCACCGCCGACGCCGTCCGCCACCGCATCGCCGAGCGGCTCACGACCGGCGTCGCGGGCCGCACCCTGGTCGTCGACGCGATCGACGACTCCGCCGAACCCGACCGGCTCGTCGGCGAGGTGCTCGCCCCGCTGGCCGGCCGCGCGGCCGAGCTCGGCATCCGCCTGCTGCTCGGGTTCCGCGAGGAGTCTTCGCCCGGCGTCGCGGCGGTGCGCGCGAGCACGGTCGGCGCCCGCCCGGCACCGGACGACCTCGCCGGCCGGCTGGACGTGCTGACCCAGTCGGTGGAGGAGCTGGCCGAGATCGAGGCGTACCAGCTGCGCGTGGCGACGCGCTTCACGGGCGTCGCGATGCTGCCGGCCCGGGCCCAGCGGCTGCGCGGAGCCCTGAAGCAGCTGCGTTCGGCCGAAGTGGACGGCGACGCGGAATGGGTCGAGCGCCACATCGACAGCCACGAGCACGCGGTGGCGCCGGCGGTCGAGGACGGCCGCCGCCAGCGAGCGGTCCTGGACGGTTTCGTGGCCCGCCGCGAGGAGCTGCGCGCCCGCCTGGCGGCCGACCACGAACTGGCCCGCGAGCACGGCCTGTCCGGCGACCCGGAGCTGGAGCAGGCGTACGTCCCGGCAAAACGTCTGCTGATCGACGGCCCCTGCGAGCTGACCGCGGCAGCCACGGCGGTGGACACCTACGCGGCCGCGGTCCGGGCCCGCATCGAAGACCGCGCCTGACCGCTTCCGGTCCGGAACTGTCGGTGCCGGGCGGTAGTGTGGAAAACGGGGGCGCCCCCGCGGGCGGTCTGCGGGTTGAGCGGCGTTTCGCCGGGTGCATGCGCGAGTTGGTCCGCCCGCTGAGCGGCAGTATCCCGTTGGTCGGCGGCAGGTTCAGATGGCGCCGAAGCCTTTCGCGCCCAGAGCTGAGCGCAGCCGCGAGCCGAGCCGCGGGCAGCCGTGGTGCGGTTGGCTGCCGAGCCGAGGGCAGCCGCAGCGCGGTTGGCAGCCGAAGCCGCGAGCCGAGCCGTGGGTCAGTGGCGCCCGAGGCCGCGGATCAGCACCATCACCGCTTCCCGCACTTCACTCCGCGTCCGCTGGGGCCCGAACACCTGCCAGTCCAGCGCCACCACCAGCATCGTGCCGAACAACCCCGCCGCCGCCGTCGGGATCTGGACGCCCTCCGGCAACCGGCCCGCCGACTCCAGCCGGGACAACTGCTGCTTCACGATCGAGATGATCTCCTCGCGCAGCAGGGAAAGCGTGTCGTGCCACTGGCCCGGCGTGCGCCACAGCTCGCTCACCAGGATCTGCGAAAACCCCGGGTACGCGGCGATGAACTCCAGCGTCGTGTCGACCTGGGCCTCGATCACGTCCAGCGGGTCCGCGTCCGAAACCGCCTCGCGCAGCCGGCGGGCGAGCATGTCCACCCCGTACCGCAGCAGCCCGTCGACCAGGCCGTCCTTGGACCCGAAGTTGTAGTAGACCGTGCCCTTCGCGACACCCGCCTCGGCGGCGATGTCGTCGACCGTCAGGCCCACCAGGCCCCGGCTCTTCGAGAGCCGGAGCGTGGCCTCGAAGAGCTTCTGCTTGGTCCCGCCGCTCACAGGCTCAGCTCGGGTTTGAGCGCCGACACCGTCCAAACGCGACGCTTCCGCGCGGCCAGCGTCGACACCAGGATCCCGCCCACCAGGTACGCCAGCAGCACGCCGATGTCGCCGAGCAGGTTCACCGTCGCCCCGCTGTAGAACAGGTGGCGGAAGCCGTCGATCGCGTAGCCCATCGGCAGCACCACGTGCAGCGGGTACAGCGCGTCCGGGATGGTCTGCCACGGGAACGTGCCGCCCGCGCTGACCAGTTGCAGCACCAGCAGCACCAGCCCGAGGAACTTCCCGATCGCGCCGAAGAACGCGTTCAGCGCGTGCACCACCGACGTGAAGGTCAGCGAAACCAGCACGGCGAACCCGATCGCGCCGAGCGGGTGCGCGATGTGGATACCGACCAGCCACGTCACCGCTCCGAACAGGACGATCACCTGCGCGATCCCGAGCAGCGCCGAAGACAGCCAGCCGCCGACCGCGACCCGGAACGGCGCCGCGCCCGCGGTCAGGGCGCGCGTCGAGAGCGGCCGCAGGATCAGGAACAGCACGAACGCGCCGATCCACGTCGCCAGCGAGATGAAGAACGGCGCGAGCCCGGCGCCGTACGTCCCCGCCGACGCCTCGCCGTTGGCGTTCACCGCCACCGGGTCCGCGATCGTGTTGGCCGTCGCGTTGCGGGTCGGGTCGTCCGGGTTCGGGATCTGCTGGAGACCGGCGGCCAGCCCGTCACGCAGCTTCACCGCGCCGTCCGCGAGCTGGTTCGTGCCCGTGACGGCCGTCTTCTCGCCGTCGTTGAGCTTCGAAGCGCCGTCACGCAGCTGGTTCGCGCCGTCGGACGCCTGCGCGATGCCGCTCGTCAGCTGCGGCGAGGCGGCGGCGAGCTTGGCCGCGCCGTCGGAGACCTGGCGGGCGCCGTCGGCCAGCTTCGCGAGGTCGCCGTTGGCCTGCTGGATCTTGCCGTTCGCCTGGTCGACCGGCGAGCGCAGCTGGTCGGCCTTGGCGAGGATCGCCTGGACCTCGTTCTCGGGCACACCCGCGTTGCGCAGGTCGGTCTGGAGCTGGCTGCGGTAGCCGTCGAGCTTGCCCTGGATGTCGGACGACGCCGTGGCCGCGAGCGAAGCCGCGTCGGCGACCTTCTGGTCCCCGGCAGCCACCTGGGACGCGCCGCTGGCCAGCTGCTGCGTCTGCGAGGGCAGGGAAGCGGTACTGCTCTTCAACGTGCCCAGCCCGGTCGCCAGCGTCGACGAGCCGTCCGCGAGCTTCGCGGCGCCGTCGGCGAGCTGCTGCTGGCCGGACTTCAGCTGCCCGGCTCCGTCGGCGAGCTGGGCCGCGCCGGTCGACGCCTCCTGGATCTTGCCGTAGATCGTGGAGAACCCGACCAGGAACCGGTCCGCGGCCTCGCTGCCGACCTTCTCCGCGATCGTCTTGCGGACCTGCTCGGCCACCTGCTTCGCGATGGTCCCCGACAGGTAGTTGTTGGCGTCGTTGGTGGTCAGCGTGATCGTCGCCTGCTGCGGCTGGAAGTTGCCGACCGACAGCAGCGCCTGCGAGAACCCGCTCGGGATGCCGATCGCGAAGGAGTACTTGTCGTCGCGGACGCCGTCGCGGGCTTCCTGCTCGGACACCTCGTGCCACTGGAAGGTGCCGGACTTGACCAGCTCGTCGGTCACTTCGCGGCCGACGTTGCGCTGCTGGCCGCTGGCGTCCTTCGCGCCGGCGTCGCTGGTGAAGACGGCGGCGGGCAGCTTGTCGAGCCGGCCGTACGGGTCGTAGTTCGCGTAGAGGTAGAAGGACGCGTAGAGCAGCGGCACCAGCACGAGCGCGACCAGCGCCAGCTTGGGCATCGTGCCGGTGGACAGGCGGCGCAGCTCGTTGCGCGCGATCCGGAGGGCGTTCATGCGGGGTCTCCGTCGGTGCTCGGGGAGAGCTCTTCGGTGGGTTCGGGGACGGGAGCGCAGTGCTGCGGCGCCGGCTGCTCGGTCTCGCCGATGCGCGCGGGCGGGAACGGCAGCGCCGACTCCGGGGTGGTGGCGGCCAGCACGACGACGGCGAAGCCGCGCTCGGCGTGCTCACGCGCCACGCCGGCCCAGGTTTCGACCCGGCTGGTGTGCCGGTCCGGCGTGTCGAGCACGAGGACGCGCACGCCCTCGCGAGCCGCGGCGAGCTCGGTGAGCAGCCGGGTGCGCAGCGCGGGCTCGAGGTTCTCGAAGCGGGTGTCCGCGTACGGCGCGGCGTCGTGCTCGGCCAGCCAGCGCGCGACGTCCTCCTTGTGCGCGGGCCGGTGCGCGAGCGCGAGCTCCTCGCCGACGACGACCCGCAGCTGGACGTTCTCGTCGGGATCGCTCACGCCGGGGGCGTCGACGACGGCCACGAGCTCGCTCGGCTTCGCGTCCGTGCCCTCGGCGTGCACCGTGCCGGTGCTGGGCTTGAGCCGCCCGGCCAGTGCGAGCCCGAAGGCCGTGACGCCGACGCCGGGTTCGCCGTGCACGATCGCCAGGTCGCCCTCGCCGACGATCAGCGAGGTGGGCGGTAACAAGGTGCCGTGGTGCCCTTCGAGGGACACGCGATCGGCTCGGACCTGCACGGTTACTCCAGCGTCGAGAACTTTTGAACTGACCGGTCAGTTCAAAAGTTAGCCCTCGCGGAGGTGCCCGGCAAGATCACCGGGCGCACGTCACACCCGTGGGTGACGCCGACCATCCCACTCCCGCGGCCACGCCGCCGCCCGGCCGCCCCGGGCGGGGGAGGGGATCCCGCTCAGCGGAGCGCCGCCGCGGGGCGGACCTCCCAGGTCGTCCACAGTGGACGGTAGCCCTGCCGGTGCCAGAACACCGACGCCAGCGGGTTGGTCGGGTTGTAGTAGAGGTAGGTGCGGGTGGCACCGCCCCGGTGCAGCTCCCGGTGCACCCGGGCCATCAGCCTCCGGCCGAGGCCGCCACCGCGGTGCCCCGGCGCGGTCACGACGTTGTTCACGTAGCCCCAGCGCCCTGCGGGCAGCAGCTCGCCCGCCTCGCTGCCGTGCGTCGCGTCGATCCACGCGCAGTGCGCGAGCGCGCGGATTTCGCCGTCTTCCTCGGCCAGCCAGACGGCCGGCTCGGGCTCGGCCAAGGCTTCCCGCAGCGAAGGGCCCAGCAGGTCGGCCGTGTTCACGCGGCGGGCGGCGGCGACCAGGCCGGTGTAGTCGAACGTCGCGGTGGCCAGGTCCAGTGCCGCGGCGAAGTCGTCCGGTCCGGCGCGGCGGATCCCGGCCCCGGCGTCCCCTCCGGGCGGGGGAGCGGTGCGCACGCCGAGCGCCCCCAGCGGGACCAGGCCGTGGTCGAGGAACGCGCGGACGGCTTCGGCGTCGCGGCTGGGCCAGACCACGACGCACGAAGAGTCGTCGCCGGTCTCCTCGTCGGCCAGGACGTCCTTCAGCCGCCGCAGCAGCAGGTCGATGCCCTCGGTGCCGGTGTCGCCGAAGTACGGGAACAGCTGCCGGACGTCGGCCGCCGACCAGAGCCTCGCGATGTCCCCGGGGTCCAGGCGGTGCCGCTGGAGAACGCCGGCGACCCGGGTGCCGTCCGCGGTCGCGGCGTCCAGCCGGTGGCCCTCGGCCGGGGGCGCGGCGGGCGGCAGCAGCGCGTCGACGGCCGCGAAGCGCGCCCGGTGGGCGGCCAGCAGCGGCTCGGCGATCTCCATGGGTCCCCCTGGTGCGTCGGTCAGGACCAGGCGGGTCGCCGGATCCACATCGTCCACAGTGGACGATAGCCCTGCCGGTGCCAGAACACCGGCGAGAGCGGGTTCGCCGGGTGGTAGAAGAGGAACGTACCGCGCACGCCGGCGTCCAGCAGCTCGCGATGGGCCACCGCCATCAGCGCCCGGCCGACGCCGCCGCCGCGCGCCTCGGGCGCGACCGACAGCGTGTCGACGTAGCCCCAGCGGCCCGGCCGCAGCCGGCCGTGGATGCTGTCGCCCGGCGCGGGCGAGGCCAGCGCGCAGGCGGCCAGGCCGGCCGGCACGCCGTCGTCCTCCGCGAGCCAGACCAGGCCGCTGAACCGCAGCGAGCGCACGACCTCGGCGCGCAGCAGGTCCCGCGCGCCCGGCCGCGGCACCGCCGTGCCGACCTGCGAGGTGTAGCGCCATTCCGCCAGCCGCAGTTCGGTCAGCGCCTCGACGTCGCCCTCGCCGGCGCGGCGGACGCTCACCCGCGCGGGTCCGGCCCCGGGGACCGGGTCGGGCGCGCGCACGGCCAGGCAGGTGAGCGGGGCGAAGCCGTGGGCCAGCAGGACCGCGGACGCCTCGGCGTCGCGGGTGGGCCAGGTCAGCGTGCAGGCCGAATCCGGTTCGGGCCGCGTCCCGCGCATCCGGTCGCGCCACGCGCCCAGCAGCGCCGTGAGCCCGGCCGCGCCGCTGTCGCCCGGGACCGCGGTCAGGTCCCAGACCTCCAGGGGACCCCAGAGCGCGGGCCACGACCCCGGCGCGTGCACGACGTGCGTGAGCAGCGCCCCCGCCCGGTGCCCGCCCGCGAGCACCACCAGCGGCTCGCTCGCCGTGGCCGGCGGGGCCGTGATCGGCGGCAGCAGCGGGTCGAGCGCGGCGAACCGCGCGTTCTGCTGCTCCTCCAGGGAGGTCACGAGCGGCGCGTGCGGAAGATCGCGGTGCCCGGGAACAGCCGGCCGCGCAGCGGGCTCCACTGGCCCCAGACCCGGGTGTGCCCCTCCGGCCACTCGGGCTCGACGAGGTCGGTGAGCGTGAACCCGGCCGAGGCCAGCGCGCGGACGTAGTCGCCGAGGGTGTGGTGGTACTCGACGTAGGTGGCGGCGCCCTCGTCGTCGACCTCGACGTACGGCGTCCGGTCGAAGTAGGGCTGGGTGACGGTGAGCCCCTGCGGGCCGGGGTCGTCCGGGAAGATCCACCGCATCGGGTGAGTCACCGAGAACACCCACGGTGCGTCCGGCCGCAGCACCCGGTGCACCTCGGCGAAGACCGCGTCGACCGAGGCCACGAACGGGATCGCGCCGAAGGCCGAGCAGGCGGCGTCGAAGCTGCCGGACGCCAGCGGCAGGTGCTCGGCGTTGGCCTGCACGAGCGGGACGGCGTGGCCGGTGCGCGCGTTGCCTTCGCGGGCGTGACGCAGCATGCCGGCGGACAGGTCGGTCGCCAAGGCGTCCGCGCCCTGGCCCGCCAGCCAGCGCGAGCACGCGGCCTGGCCGCAGCCGACCTCCAGCACGCGCTTGCCGCGGACGTCGCCGAGCAGCCGCGCGTCGGCCTCCCGCACGCCCTCGGGGCACCAGACGAAGTCGGCGTCGCCGAGGAACCCGCCGTGCTCGGCCTGGTAGTCGTCGGCGTCGGCGTCCCACCAGGCGAGGTTCGCGGCGGCGGCTTCGGCGCCCCCGACCTCGCGGTAGGCGACGGCCGAGGTGCCGAGCCGGTGCTCGGCGGCGTCGTGGCGCCCCGGCGCGGGTGGCTCCTCCGGTGGCATGATGGTGGTCTCCGGTCCGGTGCGTGTTTGCTTCCGCGAGGACCTTAGCGATCGAGGGGGACCCTGATTGTGCCCCCTAGCGGCCGCCGCGTACGATAAGTGTTAGCGCAGTGGGTTCGCGCTGCCTTCCGCTCAGCTTCTGGTCGGGCTCGGGTCGCGCACCGTTATGCGGGTCATGCCGCGGTCGTTCACTGGTGGACGTTTGCTCGCAGGGTCGTCGCATGCACCCATTCGCGCCGACAACTGCCAACCCTCGATTCCATCCACCGGAGCAACCCGCCTAATGACCACCGACACCGCCACCGCCCCGACCGCCCCCACCGGGCCCCAGCAGGTCGCCATCAACGACATCGGGTCGGAGGAAGACTTCCTCGCGGCGATCGACAAGACGATCAAGTACTTCAACGATGGCGACATCGTCGAGGGCACCATCGTCAAGGTCGACCGCGACGAGGTCCTGCTCGACATCGGGTACAAGACCGAGGGCGTCATCCCCTCGCGTGAGCTGTCCATCAAGCACGATGTCGACCCGGCTGAGGTTGTCACCGTCGGCGATGAGGTCGAAGCCCTCGTTCTCCAGAAGGAGGACAAGGAAGGCCGTCTGATCCTGTCCAAGAAGCGCGCGCAGTACGAGCGCGCCTGGGGCACGATCGAGGAGCTCAAGGAGAAGGACGAGCCCGTCAAGGGCACCGTCATCGAGGTCGTCAAGGGCGGCCTCATCCTGGACATCGGCCTGCGCGGCTTCCTCCCCGCGTCCCTGGTCGAGATGCGCCGCGTCCGCGACCTGCAGCCGTACGTCGGCCGCGAGCTCGAGGCGAAGATCATCGAACTGGACAAGAACCGCAACAACGTGGTCCTGTCCCGCCGCGCCTACCTGGAGCAGACCCAGTCCGAGGTGCGCAGCGAGTTCCTCAACGCGCTCGCCAAGGGCCAGGTCCGCAAGGGCGTCGTGTCGTCCATCGTCAACTTCGGTGCCTTCGTGGACCTGGGTGGCGTCGACGGCCTGGTGCACGTTTCCGAGCTGTCCTGGAAGCACATCGACCACCCGTCCGAGGTCGTCGAGGTCGGCCAGGAGGTCACGGTCGAGGTCCTGGACGTCGACATGGACCGCGAGCGCGTCTCGCTGTCGCTGAAGGCGACCCAGGAAGACCCGTGGCGCCAGTTCGCCCGCACCCACGCGATCGGCCAGATCGTGCCGGGCAAGGTCACCAAGCTCGTCCCGTTCGGCGCGTTCGTCCGCGTCGAGGAGGGCATCGAGGGCCTGGTGCACATCTCGGAGCTGGCCGAGCGCCACGTCGAGATCCCGGAGCAGGTCGTCCAGGTCAACGGCGACGTCATGGTCAAGGTCATCGACATCGACCTCGAGCGCCGTCGCATCTCGCTGTCGCTGAAGCAGGCGAACGAGGGCGTCACGCCGGACACCGAGTTCGACCCCACCCAGTACGGCATGGCCGCCGAGTACGACGCCGAGGGCAACTACATCTACCCCGAAGGCTTCGACCCGGACACGCAGGAGTGGCAGGAAGGCTTCGACAAGCAGCGTGAGGAGTGGGAGCGCCAGTACGCCGAGGCGCACACTCGTTACGAGGCCCACATGAAGCAGGTCCAGAAGGCCGTCGAGGCCGACGCGGAAGCCGCCGCCGACGCCGCGACCGGCGTCGAGGGTGGTTCGGAGAGCTACACCTCCGGCTCGACCTCGACCGACACGAAGAGCAGCGGTGGCACCCTCGCCTCCGACGAGCAGCTCGCGGCGCTCCGCGAGAAGCTCTCCGGCGGTGCGTGAGCACCAGCGGCTCTGAGCTGACGAAGAACCCCCGGTCCCCTTCGGACCGGGGGTTCTTCGTTGTGCTGATCAGGGGTTGCGCAGGCCCAGGCCGGTCATCATCGCGCTGACGCCGCGCCGGTACATGGCCTCGTTGGCCTCGTCGGTCGGCGGGATGAACCAGTCCGGCAGCGGCGTCCGCGACGCCAGCATCAGCTCGGCGCCGACCAGGCCGTGCATCGTCGTCCACAGCTGGTATGCCGCCTCGCGGGCGTCCGCGCCCGGCGGGCAGACCCGCCCGACGCGGTCGATGAACAGGCCGAACGTCGTCCGCACCACCGCCGACCGCAGGGCCGGGTCCGGATCGAAGCCCGGCACCGGGCGCTCGAACATCAACGCGTAGCGGACCGGGCTTTCGAGGGCGAACAGCCGGTACTCGAGGGCCAGGTGCAGCAGGTCGGCGACGCCGTCCCGGCTCGACGGCGGCAGGCCCTCCAGCAGCTCCCGCAGTGAGTCGAAGGTGCGCTCGTACAGCGCGTCGAGCAGGCCCGCGCGGCCGCCGAAGCGGGCGTACACCGAGATCGTCGACGCGCCGGCCGCCTCCGCGACCCCGCGCACCGAAAGCCCCATGACGCCGCGGTCGAGCAGCACGGACAGCGCCGCGTCGAGGTAGCGTTCGCGGCTGCCCTGCTCGGCGGGACGCATCGACAGGTGCCTGGTGGCCACGGCGCACCCCCTTCGCGCACGACGACGTCCGGGTGACCCACCCGCAGCAAAAGATACGATATCCGCAGCGTCTTGGGAATGCGCCGGATGTCCGGATGTTCCCGTCGGCTGGACGCGCACTCGTTCTGGGAGGACCGAAGCGCATGGAGCACCCCGAGCCGGGCACGGTCGTCGTCACGGCGACCGGCGACGGCACGTACACGCAGCAGGTCACGACGGCGACGCACGAGCTGCTCGTCGACGAACCGGTAGCGGTCGGGGGCGCCGACGCGGGCCCGAACCCGTACGAGCTGCTGCTCGCATCGCTGGGTTCGTGCACGGCGATCACGCTGCGGATGTACGCCAACCGCAAGGAAATCCCCCTGACCAGGGCGACGGTCCGCCTCCGCCACGACCGCATCCACGCCGAGGACTGCGCGAAGTGCGAGACGGAGCGCGGCATGCTGAGCCGCATCACGCGCGAGATCGAGCTGGAGGGCGACTTGGACGACGATCAGCGCGCCAGGCTCATGCTGATCGCCGACAAGTGCCCGGTGCACCGGACGCTGTCTTCGGAGATCGCGATCGAGACCCGCGAAGTCGCCCCCTGAGCCGGCGGCGGCCGTCGCTGCGGGTGCGGCCGACCATCCGCCGGGCGGGAGCTTGGCGATCGAACTCGGCCCGGTGTGAGGCAGTGCGGACCGCGGCGAAACTCGGCGGCCGGGACGTCAGGCGGCGCGAGCCGTGACCGTGGCCGGGGCTCGGGTGACCACCGCCGGGACCCAGATGCGCTCGAGGGCCGCCGCGCGGGCCTTGCGGCGCAAGCCGGCGAAGCTGTGCTTGGCCGGCACCAGCAGGGCACTCAGCCAGGTGCGGCGGTAGTCCGCCAGTGCGTCGGCCACCGGGCGATGGAGAACGCAGTGCACCAGCCCCGGCGTGCCGAGCCGGTGCCTCCCGACGTGCTTGCTGTCCGCCATCGTTCCTCCGTGTGGGCGACCCTGTCGCGCGCACGGTACGCAGTTTACCCCGCCTAGGTGGGTAAGCAACGCGGCGTGTCCGGATATCGGTTGAGTCACGCGTCACGATCGTCTTGCGGATCACCTGTTCGTGTGGGCTGTCAGGCCGGTGGGGCACCCTCGCACGTCGTGACGAACGGGGTCCACGTCGTCTTCACCGCACACACCGTGCTCGTGGGCGTGTGCCGGCACCGGACCAGCAGGCGGTAGACGCCCGACAGGCAGTGCGTTGCCGAAGGAGCCGAAGCTTCCGCCACCTCGGGTGCCGCCACGGCCAGCGTGCCCGCGCACAGGACGGCCGCCGCCGACCTGCCGATCTTCGTCATCGTCATGGTCCCTCCCCTGACCAGGGCGGGTCGGTGACCCGCTGACGATGGCGTCGGGAAAACGATTACCCACGTTACGCGCCCGGCCCGGATGGCGTAGTCCGAACGTCGCGGCGAGCCCATCCGGACCGCCTGACTAGGGTGATCGGCATGTTGCGCGTGGGGTTGACGGGTGGGATCGGGGCCGGGAAGTCGACCGTGGCGAACCGGCTGGCCGAACACGGTGCCGTGCTGGTGGACTCCGACCGGATCGCCCGCGAGGTCGTCGCACCCGGCACCGAGGGGCTGGCACGGCTGGTGGAGGAGTTCGGCGCGGAGATCCTGGCCGCCGACGGCTCGCTCGACCGGCCCGCGCTCGCCGCGAAGGCGTTCGCCGACGACGAGTCGCGGCGGCGGCTGAACGCGATCGTGCACCCGCTCGTCGGCGCCCGCACCGGCGAGCTGATGGCCGCCGCGGCGCCCGACGCGATCATCGTCCACGACATCCCCCTGCTGGTCGAGAACGGCCTCGCGACGGCGTACCACCTGGTCGTGGTCGTCGACGCGCCGGTCGAAGTGCGGGTCCGGCGGCTGGTGACCGTGCGCGGGATGGCCGAGGAGGACGCCCGCGCGCGGATCCGCGCGCAGGCGAGCGACGAGCAGCGCCGCGCCGTCGCGGACGTCTGGCTGGACAACGGCGGCCCCGAGGACGCCGTCCTCCTCGACGTCGACGCGCTGTGGGCCGACCGGCTCGTGCCGTTCGAGGCGAACGTCCGGCTGCGCCGGCCGCGGCCGCCGATGTCACCGGTGATCGCCGAGTACGACCTCACCTGGCCGGCGCAGGCCGAGCGGGTGCTCGCCCGGGTGCGCGCCGCGGCCGGGGAGCTCGCCCGGCGCGCCGACCACATCGGCTCGACCGCCGTTCCCGGCCTGCCCGCGAAGAACATCCTCGACCTGCAGCTCACGGTGTCCACAATGGACGATGCCGACACGCTGCGGGAGCTGCTGTCCGACGCCGGTTTCCCGCGGCTGGACGGCGACTGGTACGACGACGCCCAGGACGGCGGCGAGCCGTGGCCCAAGCGCCTGCACGTCGGCGCCGACCCGAAGCGGCCGGTGAACCTGCACGTCCGGTCCCTGGAGACGCCCGCCTGGCGGCTCGCACTGCTCTTCCGCGACTACCTGCGCGCGAACCCGGACCAGCGCGACGACTACCGCGACGTGAAGCTGCGGCTGGCCGAGGCGCACGCCGAAGACGGCACCGTCGAGGCCTACGCCGACGAGAAGCAGGACTGGGTCAACGGCGCGTTCGCCCGCGCCGAGAAGTGGGCGACGGCCACCGGCTGGACGCCTTAGGAGCCCAGCAGCCCGCGTTCGAACGCCACGGCCACCGCGGCCGCGCGATCCTTCACGCCGAGCTTCGCGTAGACGTGGATCAGGTGCGTCTTGACCGTCGCTTCGCTGATGAAGAGCTTCTTCGCCGCTTCCTTGTTCGTCGACCCGCGGGCGACCAGCGTGAGCACCTCGAGCTCCCGCTGGGACAGCGAGTCCCGCGCCGGCTCGCGCATCCGGCCCATCAGCCGCGACGCGACGGCGGGGGAGAGCACCGCTTCGCCGCGCGCGGCGGCTTCGACCGCGCGGAAGAGATCCTCGCGCGGGGCGTCCTTGAGCAGGTAGCCGGTGGCGCCCGCCTCGATGGCGGGCAGCACGTCGGAGTCCGTGTCGTACGTCGTGAGCACCAGGACGCGCGCCGGGTTGCCGAGGCGGGCCAGCTCGGTGATGGCCGCGACGCCGTCGGTGCCCGGCATCCGCAGGTCCATCAGCACGACGTCGGGACGCAGCCGCTCGGCCAGCGTCACGGCTTCGGTGCCGTTCGCGGCCTCGCCGACGACCTCGAAGCCACGGCCGGTGAAGATGCCGCGCAGGCCGTCGCGGACGACCGGGTGATCGTCGGCGATCAGCACGGTGATGGTCATGCGGAGGCCTCCGGCGGGGCGGTTACGGCGGGCAGGACGGCCGAGATCGCGGTGCCGCCGCCGGGTTCGGACTCGACGTGCAAGCGTACCGGCACATCGGGCGGCCCCAGCCGACCTCGAGGCTTACGCTCTCATGTCCTTGAGCTGGGGCCAGATCTCGGCCCAGCTCGCCGTCCGGCCGCTGAGCTGCCAGACGGGCATGTGCTCGCTCGCGTTGTGGAGGCCGAGCCGGTTGCCGACCTGCCCGACGATGTGGACGCTGCCGAAGTGCTTCGCGAGCTTCGACGGGTCGTTCCCGACGAAGAGCACGGTGTCGGCGTTGTCGGCGGGCCGGCCGAAGTACCAGAAGCCACGGCTGGGGCTGTACGCCTCGGGCAGGCCGCGCTCGGGCCCGTACCGGCCGAGCGCGCCCGCCTGCCAGTAGCCGCCCGTGACGAGGGCCGTCCCGGGCGGTGCGGTCCGGTACAGCGTGGCGACGTCGTCGGTGAGGTCGGGCCAGCCGACCTCTTCGGCGGCGTAGGCGGGCCGTGGCGCGGCGGGGTGGTCGACCAGCCAGTGCACGGGCCAGATCGGCAGCGTGAACGGCAGGCTGAACAGGGCGGACACCACGAAAACGGGCCAGGTGGGCACCCAGCGCCACCACCAGGCGGGCTTGAGCCCTTCGACGTGCACGGCGGCGGCCGCCCACAGCACGCCGAACATCCCGGCCGCGTAGTAGTAGCGCCCGTTCGCGACGAGGAAGATCGCGACGACGCCGAGCGCCGTCCAGCCGAGGAACCGGTACGGCCGCAGCTGCTTGCTCACCAGCAGTGCGGCGACGCCGTAGAGCACGCCGAGTGCGCCGATCACCCAGCCGGCGCCGGCCAGCAGGTTCGGGATGAACGCCTCGCGCCCGCCCGCCGCGTCGACCTCCGCGCCGACCGCGTCGCCCATGCCCAGCTGCGGCCAGCCGTTCGCCTGCTGCCACAGCAGCGTGGGCACCAGCGAGACAGCGGCGATCAGCGCGCCCAGCCAGAGCTTGGGCCGGCGCAGCAGCTCCCGCGGCCCGAACACCAGCACCGCCAGCCCGGCCGCCACCCAGAACGCGGCGATGAGGAGCTTGTCGTTGAGCGCCACTGCCGTCACGACGCCGAGCCACACCAGCAGGTTGTCGTCGCGGGTGCGGACCCAGCGCACGACCAGCCACAGCACGAGCGTCCACAGCAGCGGGTCGATCGTCGACGTCGCCAGGTAGTGGCCGCTGCCGACGAACTGCCCGCAGATCGCGTATGCCGCCGCGGCCCGGGCCTGCGCCTTGCGCTGCCCGCCGAGCTCCCGGGCGATCAGCCCGGTGACGACGACCCCGGCCGCGGTCGCGGCGATCGCCGGCAGCCGGAACACCACCAGTGAGCCGGGCGCCACGGTGTTCATCAGCCAGGCCAGGAACGGCACCAGCGGCGGCTGGTCGGCGTATCCCCAGGCCAGGTGCTTGCCGGCGGCGAGGAAGTACAGCTCGTCACCGAAGTAGCCGTACCGGCCGGCCGTGAGGAGCAGCGCCACCGCGGTCCCGGCCGCGAACAGCAGGACCGGCAGCCGGGCGAACGGCGCCAACTCCGCTTTCGCCTGGTCGGGGGCCGTGGCTACGGCGTCCATCACACTCCTGTTCGTCGTCCGGCCCGGTCCCTTCCGCACCCTACGGGGCCTGCCCCGGCACCACCGTGCGGAGGGTGACGCCGGGCACGGTCCGGCGCGGCCGCTAGGGGTGCCGCCGCCAGGTGAGCGTGATGTCCTTCGTGGCCAGCCAGGCGGCGAGGTCGTAGCCGTGCGCGGCCAGGCCTTCCACGGCCGCGTACGTGGTTTCGAGCGCGTACCGGGCGTCTTCGGCGGTGACGAGTCCGGCCGCGTGGGCTTCGAGGAGCTCGTCGGTGTCGATCACCCGCAGTGAGAGCTTGTCCTTGAGCACCAGGTCCACGTACAGGTCGGTGGCGACCCAGCGCGGGCCGTCCCGGTCGACCCGGACGACGTCGAGGTAGAAGTCCTGGTCGCGTTCGTGGCCGGGGGAGAACCAGAAGTCGGTGAGCCGCAGGCCGAGCCCGGGCAGCAGCCACGACTCGAGGTAGTGGAACTGCGCGCGGCCCGGCGCGGGGCGTGCGAGGTAGAGGCCGAACGGTTCCTCGCGGTACTCCTCGACCTCGCGCAGGATGCCCTTGGGGTCGATGTTCGCGCGCTCGGCGGGGTCGAAGATCTCGACCTTCGGCGGGTGCAGTTCGGCCATGGCGCTCATCCTGCCGGGCCGGTCACGAATCCCGCACACCCGCCGCGTGCGCCACACGTTCGGGCTAAAGTGCGCCGACCTGGGGAGCCGAGGGGGAATCAGGGATGTTCGGGATCATCAGACCGTGCCGGCACCGGCTGTCCGAAGGACTGCACGCGGACTGGCTCGCGCACCTCTGCGGGCTGTGCCTCACGCTGCGCGACGAACACGGCCAGCTCGCGCGCGTCGTCACGAACTACGACGGGCTGATCATCTCGGCCCTGGTCGAGGCCCAGACACCGCGCGCGGAGCTGCGGCGGGACGCCGGGCCGTGCCCGCTGCGGGGCATGCGCTCGACGTCGGTGGCGCGCGGCGAAGGCGCCCAGCTCGCCGCGGCGGTGTCCCTGGTGCTGGCCGCGGCGAAGGTCGGCGACCACGTCGAAGACCGCGACGGCGCGTTCGGCCGGCGTCCGGTGGCGCTGGCCGCGCGCCGGGTCGCGGCCCGCTGGACGGCCCAGGGCAGCCGCACCGGCGGCCGCGTCGGGTTCGACACGTCGCTGCTGACGGAGGCCGTCGAGCAGCAGGGTGCGCTGGAACGGTCCCTCCGGCTCGGGGACTCGGCGCTGTCGGCGACGGAACCGGCTGAACTGGCCACTTCCGCGGCGTTCGCCCGGACCGCGGAGCTGGCCGGACGGCCGGGGAACGTCGCCCCGCTGGCGGAGGCGGGCCGGCTGTTCGGGCGGGTGGCGCACCTGCTGGACGCCGTCGAGGACCTCGAGGCGGACGCGCAGGCCGGGGCGTGGAATCCCTTGCAGGCCACGGGAACTTCGCTCGCCGAAGCGAAGCGGTTGTGCGACGACGCGGTCCTGGGCGTCGAACTCGCGTTGCGGGAGGCCGAGTTCGCGAAGCCCGGCCTGGTGCACGCGCTGCTGGTCCACGAGCTGCGCCAGGCGGTGCGGCGCGCGTTCGGGCATTCGCAGCAGCCGCCGCCGGGGTGGATCGGGCCGGGGCCGACGCCGCAGCAGCACCCGCACCAGGCACCGCCGGGGTGGATCGGGCCGGGCCCGACGCCGCAGCAGCACCCGCACCAGGCGCCGCGGAACCCATCGCAGCCGGGTTGGGGTTCGCCGCGGCCGCACGGGTTTCCGCCGCCCGGGCCGGTGCCGCCGCCGGGAGCGCCCGGGCCCGGTGGTCCGGGTAGCCCTGGCGGTGGTGGGCCCGGTGGGCCTGGCGGCCCCGGTGGCCCCGGTGGCCCCGGTGGTGGTGGGCCCGGTGGGCCTGGCGGCCCCGGTGGCCCTGGCGGTGGCGGACCTGGTGGCGGTGGCCCTGGCGGACCCGGCGGTCCGGGTGGAGGTGGGCCCGGTGGCGGTGGTCCCGGTGGCCCGGGCGGTCCCGGCGACCCGCCACCCGAGCCGCTCGACGGCAAGGGTGGTGGCCTCTGGTACCCGAAGTTCGCCGTCCCGCCGAAGAAGCGCAACTTCTTCCTCGGCTGCGCGATCGCGCCGTACATGTGCTGCACGTGCCAGTTCTGCTGCCGTGATCCCTATCCTGGGCCGTGGAGCGGGAAACCGATCGGCAGCTGCGACCTGAGCTGGTGCGACTGCGGCTGTGACGGTTGTTGCGACTGTTGCTCCTGTTGTGACTGCAGCTGCTGAGAGGGGATCCCGGTGACCGAGCCGATGGCCGATCTGCACGAGCGCGGCCGCGAGAACTTCGCGGCACTGGTCGAGGGCGGCGAGCGCCGGCTGGACGCGTTGTTCGCGACCGTTCCGGCGCTGGGCGAGCTGGCGGTCGGCACGGTCTACGGGCACCTGCACGAACGCCCGGCCCTCGACGCCCGGACGCGCGAGGCGGCCACCCTGGCGGCGATCGTCGCGGCCGGGATGGTCGGGCCGCCGCTGAGCGTCCACCTCCGCACCGGCCTGGCCTCCGGGCTGGCGCCGGCCGAGGTCTGCGAAGTCGTCGTCCAGACGGCGGCGTTCGCGGGGTTCCCGCGGGCAGTTTCGGCCGCTGACCAGCTCAACCGCCTCTTCGAGGGCCATGCGCTGCCGATCCCGCCGCCGCCGTCGCCGCGTGAGGTCGTGCTCGCCCACCTCGAGGCGCCGTCGGCCGAGGTCGCCGAGGTGCTCCGGGAGTTCCCGCGCACCGAGGTCCAGGCGACCGGACCCGACCGGGTGCTGGTCTCGTGCTTCGGGGACGGCCCGGTGCCGGGGGCCGTCCTGCACTGCGTCGTGGACGGCGCCGAAGTCGCCTCCGTCACCGTGTTCCACCCCCGCTGACCAGGGCCGACGGAAATTGTCGGTGGTGGGGCCTACTCTGGTTCTCGTGGCTTTCGCAACCGAACACCCCGTGCTCGCCCAGTCCGACTTCCGGCCCGTCTCGGAGATCCCGCGGACCGGCGGCCGGTTCGAGGTGGTCAGTGAGTACCAGCCCGCCGGTGACCAGCCGGCGGCCATCGACGAGCTCGAACGCCGGGTCAAGGCGGGCGAGAAGGACATCGTGCTCCTGGGCGCCACCGGCACCGGCAAGTCGGCGACGACGGCGTGGCTGATCGAGCGCGTCCAGCGGCCGACGCTGGTGATGGCGCCGAACAAGACCCTGGCCGCGCAGCTGGCGAACGAGCTCCGCGAGCTCTTCCCGAACAACGCGGTCGAGTACTTCGTCAGCTACTACGACTACTACCAGCCCGAGGCGTACATCGCGCAGACGGACACCTACATCGAGAAGGACTCGTCGATCAACGACGACGTCGAGCGGCTGCGGCACTCGGCGACGATGAACCTGCTGTCGCGGCGTGACGTCATCGTGGTCGCGAGTGTGTCCTGCATCTACGGCCTGGGCACGCCGCAGTCCTACCTCGACCGGTCCTCCAAGCTCGCGGTCGGCATGCAGCTCGACCGGGACGTGTTCCTGCGCGCGCTGGTCGACGTCCAGTACACCCGCAACGACATCGCGTTCGCGCGCGGCACGTTCCGCGCGCGCGGCGACACGGTCGAGATCATCCCGGCGTACGAGGAGCTGGCGATCCGCGTCGAGTTCTTCGGCGACGAGGTCGAGAAGCTCTACTACCTGCACCCGCTGACCGGGGACATCGTCAAGGAGGTCGACGAGGTCCGGATCTTCCCGGCGACGCACTACGTCGCCGGCCCGGAGCGGATGGAGAAGGCCATCCAGGGCATCGAGCAGGAGCTCGAGGAACGCCTGGCGGAGCTGGAGAAGCAGGGCAAGCTCCTGGAGGCGCAGCGGCTGCGCATGCGCACGGCCTACGACATCGAGATGATGCGGCAGGTCGGGTTCTGCTCCGGCATCGAGAACTACTCGCGCCACATCGACGGCCGCGGCCCCGGCTCGGCGCCGGCGACCCTGATCGACTACTTCCCGGACGACTTCCTGCTCGTGATCGACGAGTCGCACCAGACGGTCCCGCAGATCGGCGGCATGTACGAAGGCGACATGTCCCGGAAGCGGAACCTGGTCGAGTACGGCTTCCGCCTCCCGAGTGCGGTCGACAACCGGCCGCTGACCTGGGAGGAGTTCTCCGACCGGATCGGCCAGACGGTGTACCTGTCGGCGACGCCGGGCCCGTACGAGATGGGCCAGGCCGGCGGCGAGTTCGTCGAGCAGGTCATCCGGCCGACGGGCCTGGTCGACCCGAAGGTGGTCGTGAAGCCGACCGAAGGCCAGATCGACGACCTGGTCCACGAGATCCGCGAGCGCGCGGACAAGGACGAGCGCGTGCTGGTCACGACGCTGACCAAGAAGATGGCCGAGGACCTCACCGACTACCTGCTGGAGCTGGGCATCCGGGTGCGCTACCTGCACTCGGAGGTCGACACCCTGCGCCGGGTGGAGCTGCTGCGCCAGCTGCGGGCGGGCGACTTCGACGTGCTGGTCGGCATCAACCTGCTGCGGGAGGGCCTCGACCTGCCGGAGGTGTCGCTGGTGGCGATCCTCGACGCGGACAAGGAAGGCTTCCTCCGCAGCGGCACCTCGCTGATCCAGACGATCGGCCGCGCGGCGCGAAACGTCTCGGGCGAAGTCCACATGTACGCGGACAAGATCACCGACTCGATGCAGCACGCGATCGAGGAGACGGACCGCCGCCGCGCGAAGCAGGTGGCCTACAACGAAGAGCGTGGCGTCGACCCCCAGCCGCTGCGGAAGAAGATCGCGGACATCCTCGACCGCGTCTACAGCGAAGCGGAAGACTCGGAGCAGGTCTCGGTGGGCGGCTCGGGCCGCAACTCCTCGCGCGGCAAGAAGCCGGAGCAGGGCGACCGGGTCCGCAGCTCGGGCATGCTGGTGGACAAGGACGTCTCGGCCATGCCACGAGCCCAGCTGGCAGACCTGATCCAGCAGATGACGGACCAGATGATGCAGGCAGCCCGCGACCTCCAGTTCGAGCTGGCCGCCCGCCTCCGCGACGAGATCTCGGACCTGAAGAAGGAGCTGAGGGGCATGGACGCGGCAGGCATCAAGTAAGGCCCGAGCCGGGCTGGCCAGGGGCGTCTGCCGTGGTCTGCGGGTACTCGCTCGGCTCGGGGCGCCCGATCACGGGCGGTGGGGCACTTGCTCGTACCGGCACGGATGGGGTTCGCCGCAGGCCTCAGTGGTGGGGCTCTGAGCGCGGGTCGCCGCTGCGTGGGCGGCCGCGGCCGGACGCGGCCTGCCCTGGTCCGGATCGGGGACTGTGGTCGAGTTACACCATCGAAGGTAGAATTACACCATGGCGATGAACATCAAGGACCCGGAGACCGAGCGCTTGGCCGCCGAGATCGCCGAGCTGACGGGCGACACCAAGACCGGTGCCGTCCGTGAGGCGCTGCGCCTGCGCCGTGACCAGCTTCGCAAGCAGCAGAGCGCGGCCAGGGACGGCGCCGCCTTCGTCCGTTTTCTCGAGGAGGAGATCTGGCCCCAGATCTCCGTGGAGAACCGTGGCGTGCCGATCAGCAAGGCCGAGCGCGAAGAGATCCTCGGCTACGGGCCCGGTGGCGTGTGATCATCGACAGCTCCGCGATCATCGCGACGATCATGGGCGAGCCCATGGCGCCGCGGCTCGGCGAAGCCATCGGCTCCGCCGAGGTCTGCCGGGTCGGGGCGCCGACGCTCGTCGAGACCACCCTCGTCCTCGTGCACAAGGAAGGTCCGCGGGGCAAGGCCCTGCTCGCGGACTTCCTGCAGCAACGGCGGTTCGAGGTGATCTCCTTCGGCGACCCGCACTGGCGTTCGGCGCAGGTGGCCTTCATGCGATACGGCAAGGGCAGGCATCCGGCCGGCCTGAACTTCGGTGACTGCCTTACCTACGCCACGACCTTCGTCGCCGGGGAACCGTTGCTGTGCATCGGGGACGACTTCGCGCAGACCGACCTCGAACTCGTCGAACTGAAGTCGTGAGCGTCGACGCCTGGGAAGGCGAGACGGCCTCAGCTCGGCGCCGGTGCTTCCGAATCCGGCTGCAGCATGCCGAAGATGTTGCCCTCGGTGTCCTTGCAGTACGCCAGCCAGCCGACCCCCGGCACCGGGTTCTTCGGCAGCGCCAGGGAACCACCCGCGTCCGTCACCGCGGCCAGGGACGCGTCCAGGTCCGCGACGTCGATCGTGTTGACGTAGCCGTGGATCGGGGCCGAATCCTCGGGTTCCGGGCCGATGCGGGGGACCAGGCCGCCGTCGATGCCGTCGCCTTCGCCTGTCGAGATCACCCAGTACGGCACCTCGCCCCAGCGCTCGAACTTCCAGCCGAACACCGCCGTGTAGAACGCCACCGCGCGGTCGGGGTCGCCCGCGTGGATCTCGAAGTGGACGGGACGAGGCATCACGACTCCTCAGGCCGGGCCGTCAGGTGCCGTGAGACTACGCCCGGCCCGCGGAAACTCACAGCGGCGGACGCCCCGAAAGCGTGAGGTCGGCGTCGAAGTCCGGGAAGCCCGCGGGCGCGGTGCGAGCCGTCAGAGCGGACGTCGCCGGCAGCCCGGCCCAGCGGCGGACCGTCGCCGTCGCCGCGGCGGCGTCGGCCGCCGGCAGCTGGGCGATCTTCGAGCCGTGGTTGCCGCCCGGCACGTAGTACCGGTAGGAATCCCGGCTGCCGAAGCCGAGCTCGAACGGCTCCGCGCCCCACGGGTCGTTCGAGCCGTACACGAACAGCAGCCGGGTGCCGCGGGACTTCACCCAGAAGTCGATGTCGGGCATCGCCAGGTAGTCGAAGCGCGGGATCCGGATCGACGCCGGCACGAACGTCTTCGGCTGGTCGGCACCCGGGTAGCGGAGCAGGTCGCGGAGGTAGCTGTCGTACGCCTCGGGCGAGCCCAACTGGGCCGCCGCCTGGTAGTAGTACGGGATGAACGGCGCGAGGTCCTGGTCGGAGTAGGTGTTGAGGCTCTCCACCTTCTCGTACCAGGCGTAGACCTCCGCCGCGGGCGCTCCGGGCGCGGGGACCGTCGCGCAGTCCGCCTGCTTCTGGTACTGCCAGAACGCGAAGTACGAGTCGATCACCGAGATCTCGAGGGACTTGTCGGCCGAGCCGACGATCGAGAACGTCAGGCCCCGGCGAGCCGCGTCGGCCGCGGCGATCGCGCCCAGCTCGTCACGGCGTTTCAACGCGTCGCGCTGGATCGCCTTCAGGTTGTCGCGGCACGCCGGGTCGTTGCCGACGCGCGACAGGAACCGGTTGTAGACGTCGACCGGGTCGATGACGTCGTTGGGCGCGACGTACGGGATCGTCGCGTCGACGTCGTCGGGGAAGAAGCGCCGGAAGTACGTCGCGGTCATGCCGCCCTTGCTGCCGCCAGTGGCCAGCCACTTGCCCGGGTAGATCGCCTTGAACGCCTGCACCGCGCGGTGCTCGTCCGCGGCCGCCTGCCAGATCGTCAGCTGCTTCGCCCAGTTCTCCGGCTCCGGCCGTGACGGCGTGAAGTACCGGTACTCCATGGAAAGCTGGTTGCCGTCGACGATCTGCGTCGGCTCCGACCGGTTGGGCGCGGTGCTGACGTTGTAGCCGCTGGTGAAGGCGACCGTCGGGGCGGAGAAGTCGCGGTGCAGCAGGGTGAACCGCTGCTGGAACGTGCCCGCGCGGGGGTCGCGGTGGTCGGCGGGCTGGGTGAACGTCAGCTCGAAGAACCGGAACCCGGCCGGCGCCGGGTCCTCCTTGACGATCGTCAGCCCGGGGATCTTCGCCAGCGCCGCCCTGATGTCGGTCTCCGCGCTCGCGGCGGGCGCCAGCCCCGCCAGGGCCAGCAAGGCCGCGACGACGGCGATGAACGGTCTGCGCATGGAAGCACCCTCCCCGGCTCCGAAGCCCACTGTCGGGAGCCCACTGTGGGACCCTCACAGAATCGGCGATGGTCGGCAATCGGCTGTCCGGGCGCACAATCGGTCAGGACCCGACTTTCGTCGGGTGCGCGCGTCCTCTCCCGTGCGCAGCGGCGGGCACCGTGCGAGTTGTCCGCGTGATCGGCGCCACGTTACGGTCCGAAGCCGTAGGCACCGGCATCGAGCGAGGGGTCCGCCATGAAGGTTTCCGACTGCCCTACGACGCAGGTCGAAGTCCGTATCGCCGCGCGGCCGGCCGATGTCTGGTCCTGGCTGCTGGACGTCGACCTGCCGGCCCGGTTCTCGAACGAGTTCCAGGGCGGCGGCTGGGTCGAGGGCACCGAGCCCGGCCTGGGCGCGCAGTTCCGCGGCCGCAACTCCCACCCGGTCGCCGGGGAGTGGGAGACGGTTTCGACCGTGACCGGCTACGAGCCCGGGCGGCTGTTCGCGTGGGCCGTGATGGACGTGACGAACCCGGCCGCGTCCTGGCGCTTCGAGCTGGTCCCGGACGGTGACGGCACGATCCTGCGCCAGTGGGCGCAGATCGGCCCCGGGCCGTCCAACCTGACGACGATCATCGGCTCGATGCCCGAGCACGAGGACGAAATCGTCGCGATGCGGCTGGGGGAGCTGCAGAACAACATGCAGAAGACGGTCGAAGGCATCAAGGCCCTCGCCGAAAGTGGCGTGCACGCCGTCTAGCCGAGCACCTTGTCCACATAGGACTTCACCGCGGCGAGGGCCGCGGGTGCGCGCCACAGCCGCTCCACCTCGGGGTCGTCGGTGTGGCGGTGCTCGGCGATCCGCTCGTGGAAGGGCTGCCGGATCTGGGCCTTCGTGTGCGCGAAGGCCTCGGCCGGCAGCTCGCCGAGCCGGGTCGCGACGGCCAGCGCCCGCTCGAGGACGTCCCCCGGGGCGGCCAGCTCGTCGACCAGGCCGCGGGCGAGCGCGTCCTCGCCGCCGTAAACCTCGCCCGAGTAGGTGAGCGACGGCAACGGCGTCGTCCCGTACGCGCAGCGCAGGATCTCCAGGGCCGACAGCGGGAACGGCACCCCGACCAGCAGCTCGGTCACGCCGATCGTCCCGGCCCCGAGCACGCGGTGGTCGCACGCGGCGGCGAGCACCGCGCCGCCGGCGATGGCGTGCCCGTTCAGCGCCGCGACCACCGGACGCGCGAAGCCGAACACGGCCAGCAGCGCGTCGGACAGCAGCGGCAGGAACTCCGACACGTAGGCCGCGCCGCCGTCGTGGATCCGCTTGAGGTCGACGCCGGCGGAGAAGACGCGCCCGGTGCCCGTGAGCACCACGGCGCGGGCCTGCGAAGCCTCCTCCAGCCGCAGCACGAGCTCGCGGCAGGAGTCGCTGTCGAGGGTGTTCCCGCCGCCGTGGTCGATCCGCAGCACGGCGACGTCGTGGTGGCTCTCCAGCGTGATCGGCACCTGCCCGACCGTACCGGGTTCAGCTCGTGATGTCCTTGCGGGCGAACCGCCGCCCGGCGTACAGGAAGAACACCGTTCCGTAGATGACCGCCGAGAGCAGGCCGCTCGCGAGGTTGGTCCAGTCGACGTCCGTGGAGATCAGGTCCATCCACGAGAACGCGTAGTGCGTCGGCAGGTAGTTGCGCAGGCCCTCCAGCGCCGTGATCTGGTCCAGGATCTGCGACAGGATCGCCACCAGGACCGCGCCGCCGACCGCGCCGAGCGGGGCGTCCGTCGACACGCTCAGCGCCAGGGCCAGCCCGGCCACCCAGGCCAGCTGCAGGATGATGTACACAGTGGACAGTGCGATGGCCAGCATGCTGTCGCCGAAGGAAACCGCGTCGCCGGTCGGGCTGATCGCGTCGCCCGCGCCGTACCAGATCAGCCCGACGACCAGGGACATCACCGGCAGCAGGACGAGCGCGAACGCCGACAGCAGCCCGGACACGATCGCCTTCTGCCGCAGCACCCGGTGCCGGGGCACCGGGACGGCCAGCAGGTACTTCAGGCTCGACCACGACGCCTCGCTCGCGATCGTGTCGCCGAAGAACAGCGCCACGATCATCGGCAGCAGGAACGTCCCCGACACGAACAGCGCCAGCACGACGAAGTTCGGCGCGGACGCCGTCGCCAGGTCGACGAACCCGCCGCTGCGCCGGTTCGGGTTCGACTGCCCCAGCTCGAACGCGATCACCAGGATGAACGGCAGGATCGCGACGAACCCCAGCAGGAACTGCGTGCGCCGCCGCTTGAGCTGGCGCCGCAGCTCGACGCCGAGCCGCAGCGTCCGGCGCGCCGAGTAACCCTCGACGGCGCCGTCCGGCCCGACCCCGGCGTGCTCGTGCGACGCGACGTCGCTCAGCTCGTCGAGCGCGTGCGGATCGGTGTGCACACCCTCGCTCATGACTCATCTCCGACCAGTTGCAGGAACGCGTCTTCCAGCCGGCGCCTCGGCCCGGCCTGCTCCACCGCGACGCCGGCGCGCACCAGCGCGGCCACGCCTTCGGCCCTCGGCAGCTCGCCGAGGTTCGCGTGCACGAAGTCGCCTTCGACTTCGACGTCGGTGACGCCGCTGAGCGCCTTCAGCGCCGCCGCGGCCGCCGCCGGATCATCGACCCGGAACGTCGCCTCGCCGCCCGCCGCGGCCAGCTCGCCGACCTCGCCCGAGGCGACCAGCGAGCCGCGGTGCATGACCACGACGTGCGTGCAGGTCTGCTCGACCTCGGCCAGCAGGTGGCTCGACACCACCACGGTGCGGCCGGTCGCGGCGTACCGCTTCAGCACCTCGCGCATCTGGTGGATCTGGGGCGGGTCGAGCCCGTTGGTCGGTTCGTCGAGCACCATCAGCTCCGGCAGGCCGAGCATCGCCTGGGCGATCGCCAGCCGCTGCCGCATGCCCTGGCTGTAGGTCCGCACCCGGCGGTCGACGGCGGTGCCGAGCCCGGCGATCTCCAACGCCTCCGCGAAGTGCGCCTTGTCCGCCGGGCGCCCGGTCGAAGCCCAGTACAGCTCGAGGTTCGCCCGGCCGGACAGGTGCGGCAGGAAGCCCGAACCCTCGACGAACGAGCCGATCCGCGACAGCACCGGCGCGCCGGGGGTGATCTTGTGGCCGAACACGCGGATGCTGCCCTCGGTCGGCGTGATCAGGCCCATCAGCATCCGCAGCGTGGTCGTCTTGCCCGCGCCGTTCGGCCCGAGCAGGCCGAGCACCTGGCCCGGCTCGACGCGGAAGGACAGGTCCTTCACCGCGACGAACCCGCCCGCGTACTGCTTGCGCAGCCCCTCGATGACCAGCGGCGTGGTGGCCAGTTCCGGGTCGACGTCGGTGGCCCGGCGGCGGCGCAGGGCCGCGAAGAGCACCGCCGCGACGCCGATCGCCAGCGTCACACCGATACCGACCAGCTGCCCGACCGGGGCCGGCGAGCCGACCGACGTCCCGGGCACGATCGGCACGCCCAGCGCGGTGCCGCCGGCGAGCGCGACCCGGAACACCGCGGGCGCGCCCGGCGTCGCGAACGACTGGTCCGTGGTGCCGACGACCAGCCGCAGCGAGTGGCCGCCCTCGATCGGCCGGACGATGCCGGGCAGCGTCACGGTGACCTCGACCGGGTTGCCGTTGGCGGGCAGCCCGCTGACCCGGAACGGCGCGATCGCGTTGGCCGGCAGCACGCGCGAGCCGTCCTGCCCGATGTCGTAGAGCTTCGCGAACAGCACCGCGTCCGGCTGCGGGTGCGCGGGGTCCGCGGCGACCTGCAGCCGCACGGTGGAGGAGCCGCTCACGACGATCTGCCCGTCCACCGGCGCGGTCGTGAACTGCGCGGCCTGGCCCGGCGGGTCGTTGCTGAACAGCGCGCCGAGCCGTGACGAACTGCTCGCGACGCCGTTGAGGCCCGGGATGCCGCTCACCGCCGAGGGGTTGGCCCCGGCCGGGCGCACGACCGACTGCGCGGGCCCGGACATCGGCAGCAGCCGCCGCTCGGTGGCGGGCCCGGCCAGCCCGGGGTAGGCGGCCGCGGTGACCGTGCGGACCGACGGGGTTCCGTTGGCGCGCAACGTGCCCTGGACGTCGTAGCTGAACCCGGTGCCCGGGTCGCCACCGTTCACCGCGGTCCACAGGAAGTCGCCGATCTTGGCCCGCAGCTGCGGTCCGGGCTTGCCGCCGTCGTGGCCGCCGGTGTACCAGATCGTCCTGACCTTGCCGCCCGCCGCGGTGATCTGGCGCGCGGTCGCGTCGGACTGGTCGAGGCCGAACAGCGTGTCGCTCTCGCCCTGCACCAGCAGGGTCGGCACGGTGATCTTGCCCGTCACCGACGCGGGGGAGACGCGGCGCAGCAGGTCGACGCTCGCCTGGCTCGCCGCCCCGGTGGTGCCGAGCTCGGTGTAGGCGCGGCAGACCGCGGCGGTGAACCGGCCGCACGGGTCGGCCGGGCCGCTCCGGGGTCCGCCGCCCGCACCCTGCGGCACCGCGGGGACGGCGGCCGCCGCGCCCCCGGCGGCGCCCGTCGAGCCGGCGTCGGTCTCCTGACCGGCTTCGGGGGCCTCGGCCGACGGCGCCCCGCTCGCGGCCGCGCCCGAACCCGCGGAGAAGAAGATGCCCGCCCAGCTCTTCTTGAAGACGCCGTCGGTGGCGAACGCGCCGGCGGCCGGTGTGCCGGACGCCTTGAGCGCGGGCGAGGCCGCGTTCGGGACCAGGCCCTGCGCGAGGTCGTTGTAGGTGATCACCGGGGCGACCGCGTCGACGCGCTTGTCCGTGCCGGCCAGCAGCAGCGCCAGGGCACCGCCGTAGGAGGCGCCGGTGACGGCGACCTTCGGGTCGCCCTTCGCGTCGAGCGTCACCTGGTGCTGCGCGACGAGCCGGTCGATCAGGCGGCTCGCGTCGGCGACCTCGCCGTCCGGGTCGTTGAGCCCGATCTTGCCGGTGCTCTTGCCGAACCCGCGGGCCGACCACGTCATGACGACGAAGCCCTTCCGCGCGAGCTCACGGGCGTCGTCGGCGACGCTGGTCTTGTCCCCGCCGAAGCCGTGCGCGAGCAGCACCGCGGGCGCGGGCACGGTGGCCGGGAGGTAGGTCGTCGTGTCGATCTTGACCTGCTCCGCCGAGCCGGGGGCGGCGGGCATGTCGATCAGCGCGTCCTGCGCGGGCACCGGGGCGGGCGCCGCGGGACGCGTGATCCAGAAGACCGCGCCGGCGGCCAGGACCACGACGACGGCGGCGAGCGCGGTGAGGCGGGCTCCGCGGGTGCGCGGGAGCGGGAGTCGGGGCACCAGACGAACCTATTTGAGCTTTGCTGAGAGTGTCGCCCGGACCTCACAGCGATCACACGCTCGGGACCACCTGGTGGACCGAAGTGACCGAAATTACAGGACCAACCCGGTGACGTGCGCGATCCCGGCTGGCGCTCGGGTGGGGGGAACCGGCAAACTGGACGCGCTGTGAGGGGAGTATTCCTTCGCGGCGGTGTCGTCAGCACGGTGGCCCTGCGCCCCCGGCACCGTCGGCCGGTGTTTTCACCGGCGGGAGAGACCTCCGGTTAGTTGCTCATGCGCACTATCCGGAGGTTTCGGTTCCATGACTGTCCCCCTGTGGCTGTGGATCGCCACGATCGGTGGCCTGCTCGCGTTGATCGCGCTCGACCTGGTCATCGTCGACCGCAAGCCGCATGAAGTGACCACGGGGGAAGCCGCTCGCTGGGTGATCTTCTACGTGTCGTGCGCGGTGCTCTTCGGGGCCGGCGTGTGGATCTTCGCCGGGCACGACCCGGGCGTCGAGTTCTTCACCGGCTACATCACCGAGTACTCGCTGAGCGTCGACAACCTGTTCATCTTCATGATCATCATGGCGTCGTTCAAGGTGCCCGCCATCCACCAGCACCGCGTGCTGCTGGTCGGCATCCTGCTCGCGCTCGGCATGCGGAGCGTCTTCATCGCCGTCGGCGCCGCGCTCATCGAGCAGTTCGTCTGGGTCTTCTTCCTCTTCGGCGCGGTGCTGATCTGGACCGCGATCAGCATGCTGCGCGGCAAGGGTGAGGAAGAGGAGTACCACGAGAACGCCGTCACCCGGCAGGTCCGCAAGATCGCCCCGGTGACCGACGACTACCACGGCCACCACTACACGGTGAAGCTGAACGGCAAGCGGATGATCACGCCGATGCTGCTGGTGATCGTGGCCATCGGCTCGGCGGACCTGCTCTTCGCGGTCGACTCGATCCCGGCGATCTTCGGCATCACGCAGGAGGCGTTCCTCGTCTTCACGGCCAACGCGTTCGCGCTGATGGGCCTGCGGCAGCTGTACTTCCTGCTCGGCGGCCTGGTGACGAAGCTGGTCTACCTGAGCTACGGCCTCGCGGTGATCCTGGCCTTCATCGGCGCGAAGCTGTTCCTGCACGCGCTGCACGAGTACCACGTGGTGCCGGACTGGCTGGACATCAACAACTGGATCTCCCTCGGCGTCATCATCGTCGTGCTGACGATCACCACGGTGGCCAGCCTGGCGAAGGCGCGGCGGGACGAGCGCAAGCAGGTCGCCGCCTAAGTCCCGACCAAAGTCGTTCGCACGGCTAAGGATTTCGGGTACGGTCGAGGCGTGCGCCCTGTCGACATCGAAGCCCTCGCCGTCCCCGGCCGGCCCGCCCTGCGCGGGAACCTGCTGCTCACCGCGCTGACGAAGCCCGATCTGAAGACGAACGCGGCGGACAGCTCGCTGCGGCGCGTGTCGCTCGACGGCGGCGAGAGCGCGTGGACGCACGGTCCGCGCGACTCGGCGCCCGCGATCTCGCCGGACGGGCGCTGGGTGGCGTTCCTCCGCGCGGGGGCGGGCCAGGGCGCGGACGGCAGGCCGCAACTGCACGTCATGCCGGCCGACGGGGGTGAGGCGCGGCGGCTGACTTCCCTGCACCTCGGCGTCGGCGAGCCGGTGTGGGCGCCGGACTCGCGGCGGATCGCCTTCACCGCACGCGTGCCCGAAGCCGGCCGCTACGGCACGGCCGACGCCGACGACGAGACGCCGGAGCCGCCCGCCGAGGCGCCGCGCCGGATCACGCGCATGGACTACCGCATCGACGACGTCGGCTTCCTGCGCGACCGGATGCAGCGGCTGTTCGTCGTCGACGCGCTGGCCGAGGACGCACCGGAGCCCGAGCCGCTGACCGGTGACGGCTTCGACGCCACCGGCCCGGTGTGGACGCCGGACGGCACCCGGGTGGTCTTCACCGCGCCGCCGGACTGGGGTGCGGCCGAGAGCGACTACCGCGACATCTGCGCGATCCCGGCCGAAGGCGGCGAGCCCGAGGTCCTCGTGCGGGGCGAGGGGTTCGCCGAGCGTCCGGTGTTCGGCGCCGACGGCACGCTGTTCTACTACGGGCAGTCCTTCGAGAAGCACCACGAAGCCGCGATGACCGGGCTGTACGCCGCGACCCCGGAGTTCGGCGCCGGCCCGGTGAAAGCCCGCCGGCTGACCGACATCGAGACGGTCGACTGCGAGGCTTCGGCGGGTCCGCCGGCACCGCGCGGGGACGACGTGCTCGTAGCCGTCCGCAACCGGGGCGCGGTGGAACTGCGCGCGGTCCCGGCCGATGCCGTGGACGCCCCGCTGACCGACCTGCCGGTGGTCTACGCGGACCAGGCGGTGCTCCGGTCGTTCACCCTCGAAGGCCCGGTGCTGGCGGCCGTGATCGCGACGCCGTCGTCGGCGGGTGACGTCGTGCTGCTCAGCGCCGGTCCGAAGGTGCTGACCGACTACTCGAAGCCGTTGCGGGACAAGGGCCTCCGGCCGATGATCGAGCTGGACACCACCGCTCCGGACGGCTACCCGGTGCACGGCTGGCTGGTGCTGCCCGAGGGCGACGGCCCGCACCCGGTGCTGCGCGTGGTGCACGGCGGCCCGTTCACCCAGCAGGACTGGGCGGTGTTCGACGAGGCCCAGGTGTACGCGGCCGCGGGCTACGCGGTGGTGCTCGGCAACCCGCGCGGGTCGGCGGGCTACGGGCAGACGCACGGCCACGCGATCACGCACGGCTTCGGCACGGTCGACGTCGACGACGTCCTGGCGCTGCTGGACAAGGCCCTCGAACGGCCGGACCTGGACGCTTCCCGGGTCGGCATCATGGGCGGCTCGTACGGCGGCTTCATGACGAGCTGGCTGGCCGCGCACCACGGCGAGCGCTTCAAGGCGGCGTGGAGCGAGCGCGCGGTCAACGCGTGGGACTCGATGGTCGGCAGCTCGGACATCGGCTACTTCTTCGTGGACGCCTACATCGGCTCTTCGCCGGAGGTGCAGCGCGAGAAGTCACCGCTGTACCACGCCGAGCGGATCAAGATCCCGTTCGCGGTGGTGCATTCGGAGCAGGACTGGCGGTGCCCGCTGGAGCAGGCGCAGCGGATGTTCGTCGCGCTGCGGCGGGCGGGCGCGCCGGCGGAGATGCTGCTGTTCCCCGGAGAGGGGCACGAACTGACCCGCTCCGGCCGGCCGCGGCACCGGGTGCAGCGCTTCGAAGCGATCCTGGAGTGGTGGTCGCGGCACCTGTGAGCGTGCACCAGGTTGCGGCCCATGGCTGACCTCGGAGATGTCGCCTGGCCACCCGCGCCGATCCGGACCGAGCGGCTCGTGCTCCGCGCGTCGCAGGCGCGGGACCGGCCGGTGTTCGTCGACCTGTTCGCGTCGCCGGAAGTGGGCACCTACCTCGGTGGCGCGCGGCCGCGGGACGAGCTCGAGCGCGCGGTGCCCGAGGTGCCCGGGCAGCGCCCCGGCCTGTTCGTGGCCGAACTCGCCGGGGCGATGATCGGCATGGTCACGCTCGACCGGCGCGACGAGGAGCACCCGGGCCACTTCCGCCCCGACGTCGGCGAGGTCGAGCTCGGTTACCTCGTCGTGCCGGAGGCGTGGGGGTGCGGGTACGGGGCCGATGCGTGCGCGGCGGTGCTCGGGTGGTTCGACGACGCGCTGCCCGGCGAGCCGGTGGTGCTCACCACCCAGACCGCCAACGCGGCCTCGATGCGCCTCGCGGCGAAGCTGGGCTTCACCGAGGTCGAGTCGTACGAGGCCCACGGCGCCGAGCAGTGGTTCGGCGTGCGCTTCCCGGTCAGTTGAGCAGCGTGTAGTTCAGCTCTTCGCAGACCCGGCCCAGCGGCACGTCCAGACCCGGGTGGTCCAGCGGCAGCAGCACGTCCGGCGCGATCGGCAGCGCCGCGCCCGCCGGCGGGTCCCACAGGCAGATCGCCGGGTCGCCGGAGTCCATCGAGGACCGGTACCAGAGGCCGTCGAGGTCGCTGAACGCGCCGCGGATCGCGCGGGCCCAGGCCTGCGTGAGCTTCTTCGGGCCGCTCGAGATCTCCTGCGACGCACCGACCCGCGTCGGCCACAGGCTGGTCAGGTCGAGCAGCCGCAGCGTGCGCGTCGGGCGGACGACGACCAGGCGGGGGCCGCGCGTGCGGCGGTCGACCGTCGAGCTCGTCTGGAAGACCTCGGCCACCGACGTGCGGACCGTGAGGCCGAAGTAGAGGACCCCGTTCGCGGGGTCGGTGACCGGCGCGCCGCCGCGGCCGGGCGGCTGCTGGTCGAACCGGCCGTGCGGGAGCGGGCCGGTGTAGCGGAACGAATTCCACTGCTGGGGGTGGTTGCCGTGCGCCGTGAAGATCCGGACGAGCCTGGTCGCGGGCTGGACCGTCACCACGTCGTTGGCGCGGTTCAGCTGCCGGACCAGGACGGATCGGGCGGGCGGCAGCGGTAGCCGGGCCATGGGTCGGGGGTGGTCCGTCCTTGTCGGTGATCTTGCTCGGGGACGCTCCAGCCTAGAACGGCGAGCCGAGCGTGGCGATGAGGCGGGCGATGTGGTCCGGGTCACCTCCGGACAGGAGCCACTGCCTCGGGGTCGCGGGGTGCTCGTTGATGACGAGGTCGGGCTGCGGCGTGCTCATGAAGGCGGCGACGACGAGCGCGGGCTGGTCCGGGGGCAGCGCCTTGAGCACGACCTCCAGGCCGGGCAGCACGCCCGAGCCGGCGAACTGCCACGCCGGGAGCCGCCAGCCGCCGTCCTTCCAGCCGGTCAGCCGGCCTTCCTTGAGGCGGTGCCGGATGCGGCTGTCGTCGACGCCGAGCGTGCGGGCGGCTTCGTTGACGCTGAGCGCGCCCTCGGCGAGCACGGCGTGGGCGGCGACGGTGCGCGCCCGGTAGTCCGGTTCGCCTTCGCGGTGGGGCGAAAGGTCGAGGCCGACGTCGGTCAGCGCGGCGCGCTGGTCGGCGGAGAAGTAGTGCGAAGGGTCCGGGTTCGGCGGCGAGAGTCTGCGCGCCGCGTCTTCGACGAGATTCAGGAACTCGTTCGCGTCGACTTTGAGACCCGCCTTGGCGAGGATGTTCTCCAGCGCTACCGACATGGGATTCAGGCTAACCCGAAACAGCGCGCGTGTGCGGGTTCGTGCGGGTTCGTGCCCTACTTGTGGGGGAATTCACCAGAGATCGACACTTACCGCACATTACGCAACACGTTGAGTAGGCAACTTCCGTAAGTCTGCCCGCATCGGACGACGTTGTCCAGGCTTGACAGTGCGCTCCCGGCATCTTACGTTCCGTGTGAGTAAACGATTTCCGCTCCGTGCTCACAGGATCCGGCGGGTGACGCCGGCCATGGGGGACACAGGGGGTGGGGCGTGCCTGGGGGGCCTGGCACGAGCCGGCCCCCCCAGGCACGTCGTTCCGCCCTTCAGCGGCGAGAGCTCTTCCGCTCGATCAGGCGCGCTTCGAGTGTCGTGGTCGTCGCTTCGCGGCTGCTGTCGGTGATCCGCGCGAGCAGGAGCTGCGCCGCCACCCGGCCGACCTCGTACGCCGGCTGGGCGACCACGGTGAGCGGCGGGTCGATCAGCGTCGTCCACGGCGCGTCGTCGAACGAGACGATGCCGACGTCCCGGCCGGAGCGCAGGCCGCGGGACGAGAGCGCCTCCAGCACGCCGATGGCCATCGTGCTGTTCGCGACGAGCAGCGCGTCCGGCGGCGTCGGCTCGTCCAGCAGTTCCAGTGCGGCCAGCCGGGCGCCTTCCGCGCGGTACTCCGCCCGCCGGGCGAGGACGTTCGCTTCGCCGACGACGTCCGCGTAGCCGGCCAGGCGGTCGTCGGCCGTGCGGACGCCCGCGGGCCCGGTCAGGCAGCCGACCCGGCCGTAGCCGCCCGCGAGCAGGTGCCGCGTCGCCTCGGCGGCCGCGTGCCGGGTGTCGACGAGGACCTGGTCGCCCGCGTCGGCCGGCAGCGGGCGGTCGACGGCCACCAGCGGGGTGCCCTGGCGCCGCAGGCCTTCGACGTTCGTCGAGCGGCCGGTGGGCGAGAGCACCACCCCGGCGACGCGCTCCTGAAGCGCGACTTCGATGTAGCGCCGCTCCTTGTCCTCGTTTTCGTCGGAGTTGCAGAGGACGACCGAGTAGCCGGAGCGCTGCGCGAGGTCTTCGACACCGCGCGCGATGGCCGTGAAGAACGGGTTTTCGACGTCGGAGATGATCAGCGCGAGGACGGCGGTCTCCTGCCGGCGCAGGTTCCGGGCCAAGCCGTTCGGGTGATACCCGAGTTCGGTGGCGGCGGCCTGCACGCGCGCGGCGAGCGTCGGGTCCACAGTGGACTTCCCGTTGAGCGCGCGCGACACGGTCGCCGTGGAGACGCCGGCCCTCGCGGCGACGTCGCTGATGGTGGCCACACGCCCTCCCTGATCATCCGTCGAGGGGAGAATAGCGCTCTCGGTGGTCGTTTACCGTCCGCTTACCTCCTGCGATGGCGTCCCACTTCCGGTTGTCCGCGCGGGTTACGCCGAACGGAGCCGGTCACGCTCCGCCGTGTCCACAGTGGAGGATCCACGGAAGTAGGCCCGCGGGGTGAGCCCGGTGAGGGCCCGGCAGTCCCGGCTGAGATGAGCTTGGTCGGAGTACCCGGCGGCGACGGCCAGTGCGGCGAGCCCGTGGACGCGCGGAGCGAGGGCGACGGCGCGTTGGAACCGGGTGACGCGGAGGTAGGTGGCCGGGCCGTACCCGACGGCCTGCACGAAGCGGCGCCGCAGCCGCCGCTCGCTGACCGCGAAGGGACGGGCTGCTTGCGCGGTCCGGGTTGGGTCGGTTCCGGGTCGGCTGAGTGCCGCTGCCTGCGCGGTCCGGGTTGGGTCGGTCTCGGGTCGGGCGAGTGCCGCCGCCTCCGCGGGCCACGCCGGGTCGGTTCCGGGGCGCCCGAGCGCGGCAGCCTGCGCGGTCCGGGTTGGGTCGGTTCCGGATCGGGCGAGTGCTGCCGCCTCCGCGGGCCACGCTGGGTCGGTTCCGGGCCGGGTGAGTGCTGCCGCCTCCGCGGGCCACATCGGGTCGGGTCGGCTGAGTGCCGCCGCCTCCGCGGGCCACGCCGGGTCGGTTCCGGATCGGCTGAGTGCTGCCGCCTCCGTGACCCGGGCCGCGCCTGCGTCGAGGTGGGCGATCAGCGCCGCCACCGCCGGGTCGGGTGCCGGGGCCTCCGCCAACCGCGAAGCAACCGCTTGCGCCAACGTCAGTTCGCCCGACAACAACCGCTCCGCCACCAACTCGCCTTCACGCCCCCACAGCTCGGCCAGCGGTACCCGCTGGTCGCGCAGCTCGTCCGCCGCCACGCCGAGGACCGCCGACGCGCGGCCCGGCCTGAAGCGGATTCCTCGCAGCTCCGCCCGCGGTGCCGTCGCCGAAGACCACGCCGACGTGTCCGGGCCCGCGACGAACACGCCGCCGTCGCCGGCGACCAGGTCCAGGCAGCCGTCCGGGACGATGCGCTTCGGGCCCGTCGAAACCGACCTCCACACGCAGCGCGCCACGCCCGCCAGCGGCCCGGGCGGTGCCGCCTCTTCGTACATACTCCAGATCATGCACCCGGGCACCGACAAAACCATCGACTCACTGGCCTGGATCCACGTCCGCGACCGCCGGCTGCTGTCCGTCCGCTCCAGCGGGAAAGCCAAGTTCTACCTCCCCGGCGGCAAGCGCGAGCCGGGCGAAGGCGACGTCGGCGGCCTCTGCCGGGAGATCCGCGAGGAGCTCGACATCACCCTCGACCCCCTCAGCTTCCGCTTCTTCGCCGCCCTCGAGGAACAGGCCGACGGGTTCGCCGACGGCCGGCTCGTGCGGATGACCTGCTACACCGCCGACCACGACGGCGTGCCGACGCCCTCGCGCGAGATCGCCGAAGCCGCGTGGCTCACCTCGGCCGAGGCGGACGTGTGCCCGCCCGCCGGCCGGCGGGTCCTGCGGATGCTCGCCGAAGCGGGACTCGTCGACTGAGCCACCCGTTTGGGTGAAAGTTGGACATCTCGCGAATCACGGCTAACGCGCAGTGAGGTCACGGCGAGATGTAGACGACGCACTCGACGGAAGTGCGCCCGACGAGAGAAGACCTCTCCATGGGTGTTCCCACCGCGACCGAGCCCGCCGCGACCACGTCCCGCCGTGACTGCACGGGCCGGGCCAGGTCGGCCGGAAACGTCGTGGTCGTCCTGGGCGTGCTCGCCGCCGCCTTCGCGGTGACGGCCTACGTCGTGCCGCGGTCCTCGCGCGGGCCGGTCAAGGAAGAGCCGGTGGCCGCGCCGGTCGCGCCGGCCGCGGTCCGGACGGTCAGCCACTCCGTCGTCTACGAGCTGCTCGGCGCGCACGGTGCCCGCAACGTCACCTTCGCCGCCGCGGGCTCGGTCCTGACCCAGACCGCCGAGGTCACGACGCCGTGGTCGACGGAGTTCACGCGGGTCGGCCCGGTCGGCCGCACCGAGTTCTACAGCATCGCCGCCCGGAACCCCGGGCCCGGCGAACTGCGCTGCCGGATCCTCGTCGACGGCGTGGTCGTCGCCGAGAAGGCCGTGTCCGAACCGGGCCGGCTCTTCAGCTGCGCCGTTTGACGGCACCATGGGCGGCGTGACCAACGCCGCGATCACCTTCGGTCCCGCCCTCGTGGTGGTCCTGGTCCTGCTCGCCATCGTCGGCGCCGCCGTCGTCCAGGCCGGCGGGCTCGGGCCGGGACGAGCGGTGCTCATCGCCGCCGTCCGGGCCGTCGTGCAGCTCGCCCTCGTGTCCCTGGTGATCACGGCCGTGCTGCGCTCGACGCCGCTCACCGGCCTGTTCGTGCTGCTGATGTTCGCCATCGCCGCGGTGACGTCCGCGCGTCGCGCCGGGACCTGGGCCAACCTGCCGTGGACGGCGCTGGCCATCGCCGCCGGGGTCGCCCCGGTGCTGGCGCTGGTGCTCGGCGCCGGCGTGGTCCCGCCGAAGCCGATCGCGGTCGTGCCGATCGCCGGCATCGTCATCGGCGGCGCGATGACGGCGACGTCGCAGGCCGCGAGGCGGGCCCTCGACGAGCTGAAGGCCCGCCACGGCGAATACGAGGCCGCGCTGGCCCTCGGGTTCATGCCCCGGCCGGCCGCGCTCGAGATCTGCCGCCCGTCGGCCGGGCACGCGCTGATCCCGGCGCTCGACCAGACGCGCACCGTCGGGCTCGTGACGCTCCCGGGCGCCTACGTCGGCGTTCTGCTCGGCGGCGCCGGGCCGATCCAAGCGGGGTTGACGCAGGTCCTGGTGCTGATCGGGCTCCTGGCCGCGGAAGCCGTCTCGATCCTGGTGACGGTCCAGTTCGTCGCGGCCGGGAAGCTCAGCCGAGCGGCGTAGCCAGGTGCGCGGTGTCGTTGAAGCGCCGGATGATCCAGGTGTCGCCGTGCAGCACCAGGTGCGAGACCGAGCCGTTGTCGGCGCCGAGGAAGGCGAACCGCTCGACCGAGCGGCTGGCCTGCGCGAACACCTCGCCGATCACGCCGCCGTGGGTGAACACGGCGACGCGCTGGTCGGGGTGCGCCGCGGCGATCCGCGTCAGCGCGCCGCGCAGCCGGGCGCCGAACCGCTCGTCGGACTCCGCGCCCGGGATGACGTCCCAGCGCTGTTCGGTCCACAGCCGCTCGACGATGGGGTGGCCTTCGGCCGTGTACTTGCGGAAGAGGCCGTTCTCCCAGTCGCCCAGGTGGATCTCGCGCAGGTCCGGCTCGACGACCGGGGTGATCCCGAGCTTCCCGGCCAGCGGCGCGGCGGTCTCCGCCGTGCGGCGCAGCGTCGTCACGTAGATCGCGTCGATCCGCTCGCCGGCCAGCCGGTCGCCGACGCGCCGGGCGTGGTCGCGGCCCTCGGGCGCGAGCTCCGGGTCGCCCTGGCCGTCGACCAGGGTGAAGGGGTTGTCGCCGCGGGCCGGAGCCGATTCCCCGTGCCGCACCAGGAAGATCTCCGTCGCGCCCGGCGGCGGGCTGAACCGGTGCTGGCGGTATTCGATCTCCTGCTCGGGGGTGCTCATAACCCCGACCCTAACCGAGTTGCTTGTCCACGAAACACCACCGCCACGTCTCGCCCGGCTCGAAGCTGCGCATCACCGGGTGGCGCGACTCGTGGAAGTGCTGGGTGGCGTGCTTGCGCGGCGAGGAGTCGCAGCAGGCGACGTTGCCGCACTTCAGGCACATCCGCAGGTGCACCCACGTCGTGCCTTCGGCGATGCACGCGGCGCAGGTGTCCGGCGAACTCGGGTCCTTTTCGACCCACTCGTGGGCCAGGTGCTTGCACGACCCGGCCGTCGCGGCCGGGGTGCGCAGCTCGCGGCCTTCGATGTCCGGCTCGGCCTCGTCGCGGTCCAGCATGGATTCTTCGATGTCGAGCCGTTCCAGGACCTTGCGCAGGACGTCGTCGTCGGCGCTGCCGCTGTCGCGGGCCTTCAGGAACTGACGGCGCTCGACGTCGAGCAGCTCCAGCCGCAGCCGGCGGTAGGCGTCGCTCGGCGTCTCGGCCAGCGCGCTCTGCCGGCCGAGCTGCTCCCACGCCGAGTCGGAGCGGTGCTGCAGCCGGTCGCGCAGGCGCTGGATGATCTCCGGCGGGTCGTCGGGCTGCCGGATCTCCTCCAGCTTGGCCAGCGCCGCGCGGGTCATGTCGTGCAGGACGGCGGCCTCCTGCAGCGCGTCTTCGGCCGGGTCGGGCCGGGGCAGCCGCAGGCGCCGGATCAGCGGCGGCAGCGTCATGCCCTGCACGGCCAGGGTGCCGGCCACGACGACGAACGCCGCGAGCACCAGCACGGCCCGCTGCGGGGTGTCGGCGGGCAGGACGAACGCCGCCGCGAGCGTCACCACGCCGCGCATGCCCGCCCAGGCGATCACGGCCGAGTAGCGCCACGGCCAGATCTTCGCCCGGGGCTTGTCCGGCAGGAAACGCCGTTCGACGCGCTTCACCGTGCCGATGCCGATCATGTACAGGATCCGGGTGACGATCGTGGCGCCCAGCACGGCCACGCAGATCCAGACGAGCATCGGCAGCGACACCCCGCTGTCGCCGACCTCGGCGAGGATCCGCCGCAGCTGCAGGCCGATCAGCAGGAAGACCATGTTCTCCAGCAGGAACTGGATGGTCTGCCAGTTCAGCCGGGACGCCAGGCGCGTCGAGCCGGAGAGGATCTGCGGTGCCTTGTGGCCGAGGATGAGCCCGGCGATCACCACCGCGAGCACGCCGGAGCCATGGATCGCCTCGGTCGGGATGTAGGCGATGAACGGCACCGCGAACGACAGCGCGGTGTCGAGCACCGGCTCGTTCAGCCGGGCGCGGATGAACGCGGCCGCGAACCCGACGGCGAGCCCGACGACCGCGCCGCCGATCGCGGCGCGCAGGAAGTCGGCCCCGACCTGCCACAGGCTGACCGAGCCGGCCAGCGCGGCGATGGCCGTGCGCAGCGCGACCAGCGCAGCCGCGTCGTTGAACAGGCTCTCGCCTTCGAGCAGCCGGATCAGCTTGCGGGGCATGCCGACCCGGCGGGCGACGACGCTGGCCGCGACCGCGTCCGGCGGGGCGACGACCGCGCCGAGCGCGATGCCGCCGGCCAGCGGGAGACCCGGGATCACCGCCCAGGCGACCAGCCCGACGCCGAAGGCGGTGAACACGACGAGCCCGACCGACATCAGGCCGATCGCGCCGCGGTTCTTCCGGAAGTCGACCAGGGACGTCTGGATGGCCGCCGAGTACAGCAGCGGGGGCAGCAGGCCGAGCAGCACGACCTCGGGGTCGAGGTGGTACTCCGGCACGCCGGGGATGTAGGACGCGACGACGCCCACGACGATCAGGCACAGCGGGGCGGACCAGTCGAGCCGCCGCGCCGCCGCGCTGACGACGAGGACCGTCACGACCAGCGCCACTATCTCTGCCGCGATGTGCACGGGGTAATCATTACCCGTCCACCGCGGCGGGTGTCACCTGGCCAGCTCGGTGAGCACTTCGGCGACCAGCTGCGTGTCCATGTACTCGGTGATCTCCCGGATCCGGCCGCCGTCGAGCCGGAAGACGAAGCAGTACTGGTTGTCGTAGCGCCGTCCGGTCTTGGTGGCGACGCTGCCCCGCGTCTCGACCACGACGACGTCGTCCTCGGCGACGAACCGGCTCGCGGTGCTCGTGTAGGTGCCCTCGAACTGCTCGCCGAGCGGCCCGAGCAGGTCGCGGCGGACCGCGTCCTTGCCGCGGAAGCTGCCCGACCAGCTGTTGTGGCCGCTGACCGTCCAGGTGACGTCGTCGGCCATCGCGGCGAGCAGCGGCCGGATGTCGCCGGCCGCCCAGCCGTCGAACGCCGTCTTCAGGAGCTGCTTGTTTTCGGCTGCGCTCATGGTGCCCAGTCAACACGCTGGAGCGCGCTCCAGGGCAAGCTCCTAGGCTGGGTCCGTGACGACGGTGGAGACCGCGGCCGGCGCCCTGCGCGGGTCCGCGGGGGACGGGACCAGGACGTTCCTCGGCGTGCCCTACGCCGAGCCGCCGGTGGGGGAGCTGCGGTTCCGCGCGCCCCGGCCCGTGACGCCCTGGTCCGGGGTCCGTGACGCGACGAAGTGGGCCGCCCGGGCGCCGCAGCCGGAGCTGACCGGGCGCGGCTTCACCGGCGACGAAGACTGCCTCTACCTGAACGTCTACGCGCCCGCGTCGCCCGGTTCGTACCCGGTGCTCGTCTGGATCCACGGCGGGGGCGGCGTGATGGGCGCTCCGCACCAGTTCGACGCGTCCGCGTACGCGCGGCGCGGCGTGGTCGTGGTGACCGTCGCCTACCGGCTCGGCGTGCTCGGCATGCTGCACCTGCCCGGCGTCGCCGACACCAACCTGTCCCTGCGGGACCAGGTCGCCGCGCTGGAGTGGGTGCGCGACAACGTCGCCGCGTTCGGGGGCGATCCGGGCCGTGTGACGCTGGCCGGGCAGTCCAACGGCGGGCGCACGGCCGGGACGCTGCTGGCCGTGCCCGCGACGCGCGGGCTCGTGCACCAGGCGATCGTGCAGAGCGGCACCGGCGTCGGCTCGGTCGTGCACACCCCGGCCGAAGGCGCGGCGATCGCCTCGGCCGTTCTGTCCGAGCTGGACGCTGCTCCCGGTGATCTCGCCGGTCTCCCGGTGAGGCGGATTCTCGAAGCGCAGCAACGGGTTTCTGCGGTTTCGGGGACCAAGGTGACCTACCGCGTGGTCGTCGGGGACGAGCTGCTGCCTTCGCGTCCGCTGGACGCCGTCCGCCAGGTCCGGTTGCTCATCGGGACGACGGCCGACGAGGAGGACCTGTTCAGCTGGCTGCAGTCGGGCGGCGCGAAGCTCCTGGGCGTCGGCTCGACGATGCTGGACGCCGCCGCGGTCGAGAAGGCCGTCGCGGCGTACGCCGGGCTGCTCGACTGGCCCGAGGACCAGGTCCGCAACCGCGCGCTGACCGCGGGGGACTGGTGGATCCCGGCGATCCGCTTCGCCGAGAAGCAGCGCGACGCCTGGATGTACCGCCTCGACTGGCGGATCGCCCCGCGCGGCCGCGGGCTCGGCGCGCCGCACGGGCTCGACCTGCCGCTGGTGTTCGACGACATCCGGAACAAGAACTGGCGCTTCCTGTTCGCCGGCCGGACGTTCCCGGCCGAGCGGATGCAGGCGATGGCGACGGAGATGTCCGGCGCGTGGGTCCGCTTCATCGCGACCGGCGACCCCGGCTGGCCGCGCTACACGACGGCCGACCGCGTCACGCGCCTCTTCGACGACGTCTCCACGACGGTGTCCGACCCGGACCGCGAGCAGCGTCTCCTCTGGGACTGAGCCGGGGCGGCCGCGAGACCGCCCCGGCTCGGACCTAGACGGTGATCTTGTCGACGTTCGGGCCGCCGTTGGCGGTCGTCGCGGTCGCCTTGATCTTGTTCGCCCCGGCGAGCAGGGAGACGGGCACGGTGACCGTCTGCCAGGTGTCCCAGCTGCCCGTGCCGCCGAACGCCACCGCCGACGCCACCTTTGTGCCGTTGACCGTGATGTCCATCGGCCGGTTCACCGTGGTGCCGTTGGCGAACCGCAGGACGACGTTCGCGGCGCCCGCCGCGGCCGCGTCGACCGTGAACTCCACCGCGCTGCCGGTCGCGTTCGTGTAGTCCACGAACCCGGTGCCGGTGAAGCCCGCGTGGTTCGAAGCCACCGTGGCGTTCGACAGCGTGGCGTCCTCGGCCTGGTAGTCCACCGGGTCGGCCGGGCCGGGGCCGGTCGTGCCGTCCGCCGGGATCGTCTTCGTCCCGGTGTTCCAGCCCGCGACCCGCACGGACGGCTTGGCGCCCTTGAGGTCCGCGGTCCGGTAGGTCGCCGTCAGCGTGGTCGACTCGCCGGGCCAGAGGCTGACCTGGTTGTCGGTCCACCGCACCGGCAGCACCGGCGCGCCCGCCGCGCCGAGGACGTGCGCGTCGACGAAGAACGCCGGCACCTTGGTCGCCGAGCCGTTGGTCAACGTCACCTTGGTCGTCGTGGTGCCGTCGCCGTTGGTCGTCGACGTCGCCGTCGAACCGAGGGACACCTGCGCCAGGCCGGTCAGCCCGGACAGGTCGGCGTAGGCCGACTGCGGCGTGTAGTACCAGTCGCTGGAGCCCCAGTTCAGCGTGTCGGCCTTGGTGGACAGCCAGTAGACGTTCCGGCTGACCTCCTTGCCCGCCGAGTCCGTCAGGACCAGCTTCGCCAGGTACGTCGTCGACAGCCCGCTCACCGAACCGAGGGTCAGCGCGGTCGTCTTCGCGCCGTCACCGCCCACCGAGACGCTCTTCGACTGGGCGAACTTCTCCGTGCCGTCGAGGTTGTAGAGCTTGACGGACGCGGTGAGGTTCGACGCCGCGTCGTGGTTGTGGTTGACCACCACGACGGACTTGGTGTCGTAGGAGTACTGGATGTGCAGCGGCTCGTTCGCCTTCTTGGCCCCGAAGTACGAGCCGTTCTGGTCCAGGTAGGCGTCGAAGAGCTGCCAGTGCAGCGACGTCCAGCCGCTGTTGAGCATCCAGTAGATGATCCCGGTGGCCGGGTTCGAGCTGTCGCTGAAGTTGCGCGAGTGCGACTCGAACTCGGCGCGGACGTTCTCGTACTGCGCCAGCTGCGCCTTCCGGACGAAGTCGTCCAGGCTCGCCGGCTTGCCGTAGCGCGCGGTGAGCGCGTCGCCGAAGAGCTTCAGGTTGGCGAACGTCGAGGACGACGACCGGTGGTACTGCGCGGTTTGCGGGCTCTTCCACATGGTGTCGAGCTCGCTCGAGGACATCATCCGCTTGAGCGTGTCCATCGTCGGGATGTCCGGCCCGGCGCTGGTCTCGGAGTTGAAGCTCCACGCGCCGCCGAGGTCGCTGTGCGCTTTGTCGTACCAGTAGTTCGGCGGGACGTAGTCGTACGGGCCGTTCATCTTCATGCCCGACGAACCCAGTTGCGGCGACGACTTCGCCGACGCGGCCGGGACCACCGGCGTGGGCCAGTCCGCGGCGGTGAGCGCGTCGAGGTAGTTCTTCTCGATCGTCGCGTCGGGTGCGAAGTCGCTGCCGATCAGGAACGAGATGACGCTCGGGTGGTCGCGCAGGCGCTCGGCCTCCGCGGTCATCGACGCCTTCGCGACCGGGTAGTCGGCCGCGGTCCAGGGGTCACCCTTCTCGTCGCCGTTGACCTGGCCTTCCCACTTGTCGCAGCACTCCCAGCCGGGCAGCGTCAGCACGCCCATCCGGTCGGCGAGGTCGAAGAACTCGTCCGGCTCGATGTGCCCCTCCAGGCGCACGGTGTTGAGCCCGAGGTCCTTGACGTAGGCGAGTTTGTCCGCCGCGTACTGCTCGTTCCAGCGCAGGAACAGGTCCGGCGAGTAGCCGCCGCCCTTGATCAGCAGCGGGCGTCCGTTGATCGTGTACGACCGGCCGCCGCTGGAGTTCTTGTTCGCCGTCACCGTTCGCACGCCGAAGGTGGAGTGCGAGGTGTCCGACGCCGTGCCGCCGACGTTCGCCGTCAGGTCGAGGTCGTAGAGCGGCTGCCCGCCCATCCCGGCCGGCCACCAGACCTGCGGGTTGTCGATCCCGACCACGCCGAAGGTGACGGTCTTCTTCTCCTTGGCCGCCAGGGAAACCGTCTGGCTGATCGGCTGGCCCGCGACCGTGCCGGAGACCGTCGTGCTCACCGCGCTCGCCGAGTCGTTGCGGACGTCGGCCTTCACCGTGAGGTCGGCGTGGCTCAGCCCGGTCAGCTTCGTGACGACGTGCCCGCCGCGCAGGGCCACCGCGCCGCTGCGCCGGACGAGGACGTCCCGCACGATGCCCATGTTCTGGTCCGGCGGGGTCTGCGCCCAGTCGATCCAGCCCATCGACAGGTCCTTGTCCGGGTCGTTCGGGTAGACCTTGAACGCGACGCTGTTCGTGCCCGCCTTGACCTGCGCGGTGATGTCCAGGTCCTGCCGCGTGTAGGCGCCGGTGACCTGCGCCTTGTCCGCGATCTTCGTCCCGTTGACCCAGACGTCGGCCTTGGACAGCACGCCGCTGAAGTCGAGGTAGGTGCGCTGGGTGGTGTCGGTGACCGTGAGGTCGGTGCGGTACCACCACGGGACCTTGAAGTCCGCGGTCGGCACGTTCTTCATGTTCGTCGAGTAGAACGGGTCGGCGTACTTGCCGTTGGCCAGCAGTCCGGCGTAGACGGTCGACCGCGGGCCGACGGGGTACCAGCCGGCCGTGTTGTAGCCGGGCTTCGAGACCGCCGAGTCGTCGCCGACCTGCGCGGACGTCTGGATCAGGAAGCCGGGGACGGCGGTGGCCGGCGCCGCGGCGGTGACCACCGCCCGCTCCTGCCCGGTCGCCGCCGGGACCGTCGCCCCGCTCACCCCGACGGCGAGCACCGCCGCCACGAGTAGGGTCCTTCTTCTCTGCCGATAGCTCACTAGCGCGCCTCCTAGGCACCACGGCGGCGTGGGGGACCATCGTTAGGGAACTTTCCTAACAATTGCGGACGATCGTAGCGGCCCGGTCACCCGGAGAACAGGGGCGTTTCGGTCAGACCCGGGCAGTCCGCCACGCCGCCGCGGCGCGCAAGGCCAGGAGAAGGGGCAGCGAGCCGTCTTCCCAGAGCCGCTGAGGAAGTGCTTCGCTCAGCGGGACACCACCGGCGAGCGCGGCGCCGACCGCGGCGAGGTCGACGTCGAAGAGCGTCAGCCCGGCGCTGTAGAGGCGTTCCCCGCTGACCGGGCGGCGCGCGGCGACCTCGGCGCTGTCGACCGCCAGCTCGGTGACGCCGAAGAACTCCGGCTTGGCGCCACGTTCCATCCAGCGCGCGAAGCCGACCAGCTTCGTCGAGCGGAGGTCTCCGGGCTCGAGGCCGCTCTCCTCGCACAGCTCGCGTTCCATCCCGGCGCGGACCGCGGTGTGCAGCAGCCGCCGCGTGCCGCCGTCGGGCGTGCGCAGGTCGCGCGGTTCGAGCGAGCCGCTGCCGGACGGCGCGAGCAGCAGCCCGCTCACGGCGTTGAGGGAGGACTGCCGGACGGTGACCAGCTTGCCGTCGGTGGTGAAGGCGACCGTCGAGACGCCGACGAGGTCGGCCAGCGTGCTGCTGCTCAGCTCCCGCAGCGCACCGTCGGTGTCGGTGAGCTCGGCCTTGCGCAGGTCGTACTCCTCACCGGTGTCGGCGCGCGTGATGCGGAGCGCGCCGAGCTCGTTCGTGCAGACGGCGTCGAAGAACCGGGCCCGGTGCAGCCGGATCGGCGCGGGCCGCGCACCGGCGGCGGGCAGCGGGTCGCCGCGCATGCCGACGATCGGGCCGTTGAACAGCAGGCGTCCCCGGGCCCGCAGCGGGAGCACGTGCGGCGCGGTCGCCCGCAACGCGGGAGGCAGCCGGTAGGGCTCCTCGGCGACGGCGATGGTGTGCCGCTCCGCCCACAGCTCCCGGTCGATCGCGGCGCTGACCAGCGCGGTCCCGCGAGCGGGCACGGCGAGGTAGTCCGCCGCCGGGTAGCCCGACGGCGGCGGCAGTTCCGCGGTCGGGAAGGGCGCGGCGATGGTGGTGAACTCGAACCCGGCCCAGCGGCGGCGCAGCAGCCGCACGTCACGGGCGAAGGTGGCGACGCCGAGCGCGAGGGCAACGATCGAGAGCACCACACCGACGGCGCTCGGCAGGATGGTGACAACCCCGAGCACAACCCCGAGCCCGGACGCGGCGAGCGGCCATTCCCGGGCGCCGACGAAGCCGAGGTAGTCCGCCTTCGCCCGGGCGCGGCGCGTCAGTTTTCCCATCGCCGCCCTGTTTAGCACGGCGATGGTGGTGCGTGGGGCGGGTCTCGGCGACTCGGCTGGTCAGGCTTCCGCGTCGAGGTAGACCCACTGGCCCTCGACGCGGCGGAAGCGGCTGTTCTCCTCCAGGAAGCCGTCGCGGCCGCGGTGGTGGTAGTGGGCGCGGAACTCCACCGTGCCTTCGTTGTGCAGCAGTCCGCCGCCGGTACGGCCGAGGATCTCCAGCCGCGTCCACTCCTGGCCCGCGTCGAGCGTCAGGCGGCGCGGGCGGGTGTCCGGGTGCCAGGTGCGCAGCAGGTACGCCGTGTCGCGGACGGCGAACGCGCTGAACCGCGAGCGCATCAGCAGTTCGGCCGTCGGGGCCGCCAAGCCGCCGTCGTGGAACCGGCCGCAGCAGGCGGGGTAGGACTCGGCGAGGCCGCACGGGCACGATGCGGGAGGCACCCGGGAAGTGTCCCACGTCTGTCCATTGCGGACTAACCCGCGTTGACCGGCTTCCCGGTTTCCCGCGCCTCCTGGGCCCCGCGCACCGCGAGCCGGTCCGCTCGCTCGTTCTCCGGGTGGCCCGCGTGGCCCTTCACCCACAGCCACTCGACTTCGTGGCCGCCGACCGCCGCGTCGAGGCGTTGCCAGAGGTCCGCGTTCTTCACCGGCTCGCGCGACGCCGTCAGCCAGCCGTTCTTCTTCCAGCGCGGCAGCCACTGCATGATGCCGTTGCGCACGTACGTGCTGTCGGTGTACACGCGGACCTGCGACTTCCGGGTCAGGCTCTCCAGCGCGCGGATCGGCGCCGTCAGCTCCATCCGGTTGTTCGTGGTCGGGGTGGCTTCGCCGCCGTACAGCTCGCGCTCGTGGCGGCCGTAGCGGAGCACCGCGCCCCAGCCGCCCGGTCCGGGGTTCCCGCTGCACGCGCCGTCGGTGAAGATCTCCACGTCCACGCGCAGACCCTACCCGTCCCGGCCCTCGCCCCCGGCCGCCACGCCGGGTTACGGTGAACCTCCGGAGCGAAGCGGGAGTCGCGGCGATGAACGGGCACGACGACACGGCGGAGGGGGCGCTCCTGGCCTACCTCGCCGACGCCGATCGCGAGTACCTGCTCGCGCGGGGCACCCGGCGCCGGTTCCGCGCCAACGACGTCGTGCTCATGGAAGGCGACCCGTCCGACCACGTCCACGTGCTGGTGTCCGGCTGGGTGCGCGTCTCCTCGATCGTCGAGGACGGCCGCGAGGTGCTCTTCGGGCTGCGCGGCCCCGGCGAAGTGCTCGGCGACCTCGCGGCCGTGACCGGGCGCCCGCGGACGGCGTCGGTGCGCGCGATCGAACCCTGCACCGTCTTCCAGCTGACCGGCGCGGAGTTCGTCGACGTCCTGCACACCCGGCCCGCCATCGCCATCGCCACGATCAAGACCGTCGCCGCGCGGCTGCGGGCCGCCGAATCGGCGCGCATCGACTCCGCAGCGTTCGACGTCAGCCGCCGCGTCGCCGTGCACCTCGTCCGGCTGGCCGAAGAACACGGCCGGACCGTACCGGAGGGCGTGGTCATCGAGGCCGCGCTTTCGCAGGAGGACATCGCCGCGCAGATCGGCGCGGCCCGGCGTACCGTCGCACGGGCGCTGCGCGTACTGCGGGAGCGCGGGATCGTCGAGACCGGCCGGCGCCGGATCCTGATCCGCCGGCTGCGCGTCCTTCGCGCGCTGGCCCGTTCTGAGCCGAACGGCACACAAGGCCCGTGACAACCGGCATCTGACGGACGCCGCCCCGCCGTGATTCTGGAACCCGGCCGGGAAAAGAAACGGATGCCACCGGCCGGATTCCTTTCCGGGTGAGAACGGGGAAATCGGTCTTCGCCGCGTTCGCGGACGGTGCCGTCGCCGGATTCCCGGCGGCCACCGGATACGCGGCGTTCCGTGGCCGCGCTCCGGTCTTCGCCCGGGCTTGGGCGCAGCGATGAGGAGGTGTGTGTGATGGAGAGCCACTCGATCTGGGCGCTGATCTTCGGCGTGAACTGACCCGCGGCAGCCCGGCCGGCCGGCTCGTGGGGGGCCGGTCGGCCGGGTATTCCGCGAATGCGGGTGTCCGTGATTTGTCATGCCCCCGGGGAACCGCGGTTGGTAGCGTTGGCCGTCATTTCCGTCGCGGTGCCGGAAGGGGGTGGGATGACGCCGGAGGCCTTCCCGTTCGTGCGCGAGCTGAACGAACTGCGCCGCGGCCGCGGGCTCGACGCGGCCGACCTGCACCAGCGGATCGGCCCCTGCCTGCGGGAGGCGTGCGAGATCACCGAGGCCGACCAGCCGAGCGCGGCCCGGCAGAAGCTCGTGCTGCGGCTCACCGAACTGTGCGGGCGGCTGCCCGCCGACCTGCGGCTGGCCGCCCTCGCCGCGTTGGGCCTGCACGAAGAGGCCGCGGGGGAGTTCCTCGACCGCCGGATCTCGTGGCTGGCCAGCGTCCTGGACCGCGACCCGCGTACCGCGCGCCGTCGCATCGACCTCGCGTTCCGCAGGCTCGAGGAACTGCTCAGCGCCCCCGCGGCGCCGCGTGACCTGCACCCGCTCGCCGGCTGGTACGTCGAGTCGATGAAGGCCATGCTCCGGCTCGACCGCGACCCACCGGACCTGCAGGAGGAACGCCGCATCGTCGCGGAGGTCGACGAGCTCGACGAGCTGGTGCTCTCGTTCAGCGTCCCGGCCGAGCCGGGCCGCGACCCGGTCCCGGACATCACCGCCGACGTCCTGTTCGGCGGGGAGATCGTCGAGGCGCGCCAGGTTTCGGTGAGCCACGCGCAGTTCGTCATGCGGTTGCCGAGCCCGTTGCGGCTCGGCCAGCGGCACGAATACGGTATCCGCTTCGCGCCGCGGCGCACGTCGCTGCGGCCGTACTACGTCATGACGCCGTTGCGGCGCTGCGAAGAGTTCTCCGTGCGGGTCCGGTTCGACCGCTCGGCCCCGCCGTCCCGGGTCTGGCGGCTCAACGGCGTGCCCGGCCGGGTGATCGACGACGGCGTCGACTCCGGCGACGCTCTGACGGTCAACCGCGTCGGCGAGGTCGGGCTCGAGTTCCACGAACTGCACCAGGGCCTGAGCTACGGCCTCCAGTGGTCCTTCGACGCCCGGGAGGACTGAGCAGGTCATGCGCACCGAGCCGGTGACCGCGACCGTCGTCCGGATCGGGATAGTCGCCCCGAGCCGCGGCGGCACCGCCCGCGCGGTGCACCTCGGCGCCACCCTCGACGGAGTGCTGGACGAGGTGTTCGACCACGTCCCGGTGCCGTACCGCAGCCCGACGTGGTTCCGCCGTCCGGAAGGGGACAGCACGACCCTGGTCATCCCGCCGACCGTGCCGCTCGGGTGGCTCGCGACCGGGCTGACCGGCCTGGTCGACGACGCGCTGCGCCGCCGCAACCGCCACCTCAACGAGTTCGGCAGGCTCCGGCTGCGCCTGGCCGCCGACCAGGGCGACGTCGTGCTGCGCCCGCCGCACTTCGGCGGCGCCGCGATCGCATTGGCGGTCTGGCTGTGCGAGTCGGGGGAGCTGAAGGCGGCGATGGCCGCGGCCCCCGAGCGGGACCACCTGCTGATCGTCTCCGACCGGTTCCACTCCGCGCTGGACCCGGCGGGCTTCCGGCGGGTCGTCGTCCCGGCCGGTGGCGAGCGGGAAATCGCGTGGCTGCGGACGGGTCCGGATACTGGGACGTGGAATACCGGCGCGGACGACGGGTTGGCACCGTCGTAGCCGACGGGAAGGGCCTCGCGATGAGCACGTTCACCCAGGACTGGCAGGACTGGAAGACCCGGCGCGAAACGGACCTCGCCGCGCCGCACGGCTGGCTGGCGCTGGTTTCGCTCGACTGGCTGACCGACGCCCCGCGCGAGTACCCCGGCATTCCCGGCCGCTGGTGGCAGGACGCGGACGCGGCGTACGTCGACCCCGCGGGCGCGTCGCTCGTCTTCGACGGCGCCCCGGTCACCGGCGTTCGGCGGTTCGAGCTGGTCAACAGCGGCGCGGGTACGCGGGTGCTGGCCGGCGACGTCGAGATCGAAGTCGCGCGGCGGTCCGGGTACCTGATCCGCGTGCACGACCCGAAGGCCGAGGTGCTGCGCGAATTCCACGGCGTCCCGGCGTACGAGCCGTCGCCCGGCTGGGTGGTTTCCGGCCGGTTCGAGCCGTTCGACGAGCCGCGGCCGACCACGGTGGGCGCCGTGGTCGAGGGCCTCAGCCACGTCTACACGGCCCCGGGCGTGATCCACTTCTCGTGGGACGGCGTGCCGCACGCGCTGACCGCCTTCAACGGCAAGGGGAGCGGGTTCAACATCCTGTTCACGGACGAGACGAGCGGCGTCACGACGTACGCGGCGAACCGTTCGCTGCCGGTCGCGGAACCGGCGGCGGACGGCTCGGTGACGCTGGACTTCAACCGCGCGACGAACCTCCCCTGCGCGTTCACGGACTTCGCGACGTGCCCGCTGCCGCCGGCCGGCAACCACCTGCCGTTCGCGGTGGAGGCGGGGGAGAAGATCCCGTACGAACGCGGTTAGTGGGCCACGTCGATGACGACGCGGTTGGGCCCGGTGAGCGTGAAGACGTTCACCGCGGTCCGCGACCGCACGCCGAGCCCGACGGAGAGGTGCCCCTCGAAGTCCCCGGTGACGGCGACGGCCATGACGTTGCTCAGGTTCCGCGTCCGGAACTTCTGCGCCCCGGTGTAGGTGGGGCTGCCGGCGGCATCGTGCGCGGCGGCGGGCGTCGCGGTGACGTCGACGAAGTACTGCCCGGTGAGCCAGACGACCTCCCCGCTCGGATCGGCGGTGAGCTCGTCGGTGAGCCGGTAGCTCACGGCGGGCGCCGGTCCCGCCGTCAGGTCGAGGACCACCCGGTCGAACGTGGGGTTGTTCCCGGTCCGGATGGTGGTCATGGCGGGAACGACGGGCGCGGCGGCTTGCGCGGGAGTGACGGCGATTCCGCATCCGGCGAGCAGCAGCGTGACGGCGGCGAGCGCGCGTCGCACGGGTCTGGACATGATGGGCCTCCTGGCGGGAGAGAACCGGTGGAAGTCCCAGCGCTGGGTTCGTGAGGGACGCCCGGTTCGTCCCGGGAGTTGCCCCGGCGTCCCTTATCGTTACCCGGCTGCTCCGAACGGGGCGGTCGCGACGCGGCGCGGGGCGGTCCCCCGAATCCGCGCCGGAACCGCTATCCTCGTGCCGGGCAAGGCGCAGGCCCCACTCCGAGCCGCAGGCATCCACGCTGCTGGTGGCATCGAGGACAAGACGTCTCCGACTCAGCGCCTGGTTCGCCCGACCTCGTCCGAGGGGCGTGGAACCTCGCGGAGGACGTCGTGGGTGAAAACGCACGCAAGCCGCGGACGAACCGCGCGCGCCGTCGGCAGGCCAAGGAGTACCAGGCAGCACACGGCTGCTCCTACCTCGAAGCGCTCCGGAAGATGCCCCCGCGCAAGGTGACGGTTTCCGGCGATCGGCGCGCGCTGGCCCGGTTCATGCTGCGGGCCGTCCGCTGCGGCAATCCGCGGTGCGGCCTTCCCCTTTGGAGCGGCGGGAGCGGGAGCCTGCGTGCCATGGGGCAGCTCGCGCACATCCGGGCGCTCGCTCCCGGCGGAGTCCGGTACGACCCCGCCCGCTCACGGGACGTCCTCGAAAACCTGATCGTGTTGTGCAGCAACTGCCACTGGTGCATCGACCGGGACGAGGACGACTACCCGGCCGAGCTGCTGCAGACGTGGCAGCGGGCGCAGCTGGCCGACCTGCTCCGGGAGTCCGCGGGATGACCGTGTCGTGGCCGGCGGTGTCGCGCGCTTCCGAAGCGGTTCTGTTCTGCTCGGCGGCCGTCTACCTGGCGATGATCGTGTTCGCCGGGTCCGTCGCGATGCTCACCGCGAAGAAAGCCCGTCGTGAAGCGGCGATGGAGGTGCTCCGGATGCTCCTCCGGCGTCGCCACCGCTGAGGGGGCGCCGGGCGCGGCGCCCCCTCGGAAAGCTCACCAGCCGCGCTCTTGCCACTCCTTGAGCTTCGGCCGCTCCGCGCCCAGCGTCGAGTCGTCCCCGTGGCCCGGGTAGAACCACGTCTCGTCCGGCAGCTCGGCGAAGATCCGCGACGACACGTCCCCCAGGAGCGACGCGAAGTCCTCCGGCGACGTCGTCCGGCCCACCCCGCCGGGGAACAGCGAGTCCCCCGTGAACAGGTGCGGATGACCCGTGGGGTCGCGGTACAGCAGCGCGATCGACCCCGGTGTGTGGCCGCGCAGGTGGATCACCGACAGCGTGACCTCGCCCACCGTCACCGTGTCGCCGTGCTCCACGAGGAAGTCCGGGGGGACCGGCAACGGCGAGGCGTCCAGCGGGTGGGCCGCCGTGTTGGCCCCGTTCGCGCCGGCCACCGCGCCCAAAGCCTGCCAGTGGTCCTGGTGCTGGTGGGTCGTGACCACCGTGCGCAGCGCCGGCCGGTCGGGGCCGTGGCCGATCAGGTCCGAGATGCGCTCCGGGTCGTTCGCCGCGTCGACGAGCAGCGCCTCGTTCGACGACCGGCACACCAGCAGGTACGTGTTGTTGTCCATCGGGCCGACGGACAGCTTGGTGATGGTCAGCGCGTCCAGGGTGCGGCGGGCGGCGTCGCCGCCCGGGTCGACGTGCCCCGTGTAGGTCTCCACGATGTTCACCGTGCACACGGTAGTCGTTTCGCTCCAAGCGGTTCCACCCGCACAAGCGCGCGGCCGCCCCGCAACGTAGGCTCTTCGGAGCCCCCGCCAGCCGACCTCAGGACGATCTTGCCCCCCTCCCCGACGCCGCGCCGGATCAGCTGGGACCTGCTGCGGGTCGTCGCCGTCTTCGCGGTCATCCTGGGGCACGTCACCCACCAGGGCGCTCTCCTGCACCCGGAGCTCACGGGGTACCCCGTGCGGGTGACAGCGCAGTTCGGGGCCGCGATCCTGCTGGTGATCTCCGCTTTCTTCGTTTGCGCCGGCCTCCGCAAGGGCAACCCGGGCCGGTGGCTGTGGAACCGGGTCGCGCGGCTGGTGCCCGCCTACCTCGTCGCCGTCCTGGTGACCTACGTCGTGACGCGGTACGCCGCCATCTCCTTCAGCGGCCTGCCCTACCCGCCCGGCGTCACCGGGTTCCTGTTCGGCGTGCCGCAGGGGCCGCCGTCGAACCCGTCGCCGTGGTACATCCCGACCTGGCTGGACCTGGTCACCAACCTCGGCATGGTGCAGGAGTGGGGCGTCCGCTCGGGCACCTTCTACTACCTCGACGGCTCCTACTGGACGCTGCCCGTGCAGCTGCTGGCCTTCACCGGCGCGGCCCTGCTCTGGCCGCGGTCGTGGCGGACGCACCGGCTGACCGTCGCGCTGCTGTGGGCCCTGATCCTCGTCCCGCTCGCGCTCCGCTTCCTCGTCTTCCCGCCGGGAGCCGCGAGCCAGCTCACCGAAACCGTCTTCTACGGCCTGGGACTGCACCGCCTGCACGTCTTCGCGATCGGCGTCGCGATCTGGCTGTGGTCGAAGGGGCGCCTCGCGCACTGGCACATCGCCCTCTTCGCGGCCGCCGCCGTCGCGGCGCAGGACCTGCAGGTGTTCCCGTTCCACACGGCGCTGCCGCAGGACGCCGAGCGCTGGCCCTCCACGATCGGGTTCGCCGTGCTCCTGCTGCTCGTCTGCCTGGCCGCCCGCGGCCCGGACTGGCGCTTCCCCGGCCTCGCGCGGGTCGCCCCGGCCGTCACCTGGATCGCGGGCATCTCGTATGGTCTGTATCTGGTGCACCAGGAACTGGGTTACGTCCTGGCCCGCGCGCTCCTCGACCTCGGCCTCCCCGGCTGGTTCCGCCTCCCGCTGGTCCTGGCCGCCGTCGTCCTCGGCGGCTGGGCGGTCACCGCGTGGGTGGAGCGGCCGCTCCACCGGTGGCTCACCACCCGCCGGAAGCCGGAGAAACCGCAGGTCGAAGGCTCGGAACCAGTTTCTGTCGGTGGTGGCTCGTAGCATGGGAGCGGCCGCCCGTGCAGCCTCCTACCGGGCCGGCTACCGCAGCTGAGAATGACACTGAAGGGACCCTGGCGTGGCTGATCGCCTCGTTGTTCGCGGTGCCCGCGAGCACAACCTCCGCGGCGTGGATCTCGACCTGCCCCGCGACAGCCTGATCGTGTTCACCGGTCTCTCCGGGTCCGGCAAGTCGAGCCTCGCCTTCGACACCATCTTCGCCGAAGGGCAGCGCCGCTACGTCGAGTCGCTCTCGGCGTACGCGCGCCAGTTCCTCGGGCAGATGGACAAGCCGGACGTCGACTTCATCGAGGGCCTCTCGCCCGCGGTGTCGATCGACCAGAAGTCGACGTCGCGCAACCCGCGGTCGACCGTGGGCACGATCACCGAGGTCTACGACTACCTGCGCCTGCTCTACGCCCGCGCCGGCAAGGCGCACTGCCCCAAGTGCGGCGAGCCGATCAGCAAGCAGACCCCGCAGCAGATCGTCGACCAGGTGCTGGAGATGGACGAAGGCGTCCGCTTCCAGGTGCTCGCGCCGGTGGTGCGCGGGCGCAAGGGCGAGTACGTCGACCTGTTCGAGAACCTGCAGCAGCAGGGCTACGCGCGCGTGGTCGTCGACGGCACGGTGCACCCGCTCACCGATCCGCCGAAGCTGAAGAAGCAGGAGAAGCACCAGATCGGCGTGGTGATCGACCGGCTGAGCGTGAAGTCGAGCTCGCGCCAGCGGCTCACCGACTCGGTCGAGACGGCGCTGCGGCTGGCCGACGGCCTGGTCGAGCTGGAGTTCGTCGACCTGCCCGAGGGCGACCCGCACCGGATCCGCGGCTTCTCCGAGAACCTGGCCTGCCCCAACGGCCACCCCCTGGCGATCGAGGACCTCGAGCCGCGCTCGTTCTCCTTCAACTCGCCCTACGGCGCCTGCCCCGAGTGCACCGGCATCGGCATCCGGAAGGAGGTCGACCCGGAGCTCGTGGTCCCGGACGACGAGCTGTCCCTGGCCGAAGGCGCCATCGCGCCGTGGTCGGGCGGGCAGAGCGCGGACTACTTCATCCGGCTGCTCGAGTCGCTGTCGGAGACCATCGGCTTCCGGATGGACACGCCGTGGCGGCGGCTGCCGGCCCGCGCCCAGAAGGCGGTGCTGCACGGCGTCGACGAGCAGGTGCACGTCCGCTACAAGAACCGCTACGGCCGCCAGCGCTCGTACTACGCGAACTTCGAGGGCGTCATCCCGTTCCTCGAGCGGCGCCAGGAGCAGACCGAGTCCGAGTACATGCGCGAGCGGTACGAGGGCTACATGCGCGAGGTGCCGTGCCCGGCCTGCCAGGGCACCCGGCTCAAGCCGGAGATCCTCGCCGTCACGCTGCAGCACAAGACCCGCGGCGACATGTCGATCGCCGAGGTCTGCGCGCTGTCCATCGCGGAGGCGTCGCAGTTCCTCGACGAGCTGGAGCTGGGGCAGCGCGAGTCGATGATCGCCGGCGCGGTGCTCAAGGAGATCCAGGCCCGCCTGCGCTTCCTGCTCGACGTCGGCCTGACGTACCTCTCGCTCGACCGCGCGTCCGCCACACTTTCGGGTGGAGAAGCGCAGCGCATCCGGCTCGCGACGCAGATCGGCTCGGGTCTGGTGGGCGTGCTGTACGTGCTCGACGAGCCGTCGATCGGCCTGCACCAGCGCGACAACCACCGCCTGATCGAGACGCTGACGCGGCTGCGGAACCTGGGCAACACGCTGATCGTCGTGGAGCACGACGAGGACACCATCCGCTCGAGCGACTGGGTGGTCGACATCGGCCCGGGCGCAGGCGAGCACGGCGGCCACATCGTCCACAGTGGACCGTACAAGAAGCTGTTGAAGAGCAAGGAATCGCTCACCGGGCAGTACCTGTCGGGGCGGCGCAAGATCGAGGTGCCGGCGATCCGGCGGCCGATCGACAAGAAGCGGCAGCTGACCGTCGTCGGCGCGCGCGAGCACAACCTGCGCGGTCTCGACGTCTCGTTCCCGCTCGGCGCGCTGGTGTCGGTCACCGGCGTCTCGGGCTCGGGCAAGTCGACGCTCGTGAACGACATCCTCGCGACGGTGCTGGCGAACAAGCTCAACGGCGCCCGCCAGGTGCCGGGCCGCCACACCCGGGTCAACGGCCTGAACAACGTCGACAAGCTGGTGCGCGTCGACCAGTCGCCGATCGGGCGGACCCCGCGGTCCAACCCGGCCACCTACACCGGCGTCTGGGACCACGTCCGCAAGCTGTTCGCGGCGACGACCGAGGCGAAGGTCCGCGGCTACCAGCAGGGCCGGTTCTCGTTCAACGTCAAGGGCGGCCGCTGCGAAGCGTGCGCCGGCGACGGCACGATCAAGATCGAGATGAACTTCCTGCCGGACGTCTACGTCCCCTGCGAGGTCTGCAAGGGCGCCCGGTACAACCGGGAAACCCTCGAGGTGCACTACAAGGGCAAGACCGTCTCGGACGTGCTCGACATGCCCATCGAGGAGGCCGCGGAGTTCTTCGAACCGATCAAGGCCATCCACCGCCACCTGCAGACGCTGGTGGACGTCGGCCTCGGCTACGTCCGGCTCGGGCAGCCCGCGCCGACGCTCTCGGGCGGTGAGGCCCAGCGCGTCAAGCTGGCCAGCGAGCTGCAGAAGCGCTCCACGGGCAAGACGGTGTACATCCTCGACGAGCCGACGACCGGGCTGCACTTCGAGGACATCAGCAAGCTCATCGGCGTGATCAACGGCCTGGTGGACAAGGGCAACACGGTGATCGTGATCGAGCACAACCTCGACGTGATCAAGACGTCCGACTGGATCATCGACATGGGCCCGGAGGGCGGCTCGGGCGGCGGCACGATCGTCGCCGAGGGCACGCCGGAGCACATCGCCGAGGTCGAGGAGAGCTACACGGGCGAGTTCCTGCGCCACGTCCTCACGGCGGAGTAGCGGCTCACCGCTCCTTCCCGGTGGTCTGGTGGACCACCGGGGAGAGCGGGCCGTAGTGCAGCGTCCGGAGCCGGAAGGCCGAGCCGGCTTCGCCCGGCAGCAAGGACAGCGCACACGTCGTCGCGTCCGGGTCGGTCACCTCGACCGGGTCGAAGTCCGGCGCGCCCGGACGCCGGATCTCCAGCAGGTACCCGGCTTCGTCGCTCGTGCGGTCGGTCCACGTGAACGTCACCGTGTCGCCGGACGTCACCGTGCGCAGGTCGGCCGAGACCGGGCCCGTGAACGGCTGTTCGCGGTAGTAGAACGGCGTCTCGGGGATCAGGTCCGGGTGCCGGTAGCTCGTGGTGTGCGCCGGCAGGAACCGCAGCGTCGTCCACGGTCCGGCCGGGTCGTTCGCGTACTCGACGCGGTGGCCGTCGCCGTCGTCCGGCCACGTCAGCACGACGTCGGTCGGTGACGTCAGCGAAGCGGTGAACGAGGGCGGTGGCGCGGCAGCCGCGCATCCGGCGGCCAGCAGCGCCACCAGGAGAAGGGTTTTCACGGGCACGGCGGCTCCCGGGACGGACGGGGCGGCGGTGCGAACGCGATCAGCTTAGGAACCCCGCCCGCCCGGCGACAAGGTCGTGCCGATCACCGGAACACACCAATCCGGCCGTGAACGGGCACCGAACCGCCCGAAATCCCGTGAACCGTTTCGCACGGGCCTTCGTGTACCCGGTGTCGAGGTCCGCCGGACGGCGGTGCCGCCCTCACCGAGGAGAGAAACGCCATGAACCGTTGCCGGACGGCCGTCCTCTGCGCCGCCGCGATCGCTGTCGTCGCCCCCTTGTCGGCCTGCGGCGACATGGCCTCCGGGGCCCAGAACCCGGAGCACGGCCAGCCCGGGCACGTGATGCTGGCCGCGACGACGGTCGACGGTGTCGGCGCGGTCGTGACCGACGCCAACGGCAAGACGCTCTACCGCTTCGACAAGGACATGGCCCAGCCGCCGACGTCCAACTGCAACGCCGAGTGCGCGACCACCTGGCCGCCCGCGCTCGCGGGGGAGGCCATGCCGATGCTGCAGGGCATCCAGCAGTCCCAGGTCGGCACGCTGACCCGCAAGGACGGTTCGAAGCAGCTCACGCTGGGCGGCTGGGCGCTCTACGAGTTCTCCGGCGACAAGGCCGCGGGGCAGGTGAACGGCCAGGGCGTCAACGGCGCCTGGTTCGCCGTCGCCCCGGACGGCGGAAAGATCACCGCGGCCCAGCCCGCGGCCGGTGGCTCCGGGTACTGAAACCGACGGATTTCCGGGCAGAACGAGGAAGGACGGGCAGCCGATGAACACCATGGTCGCGCTGCGCTCGACGCACGCACCGCCGGTGGCGCTGCGGGTTGCAGTACTGTCCTCGCCGACTCAGAACACCGTCGGGAGGACGAGGGTGGCGATCGGAGGCAGGCGGCCTAAGAAGGCCAAGGGCGAGGACCTGATTCGGCAGCTTTACGCCGAGCACGGGCGGAGCCTGCTGGCCTACGCGACGAGGCTGACCGGTGATCGGGCGGCAGCCGAGGACGTGGTCCAGGAAACGCTGGTCCGGGCGTGGAAGCACGCCGACGACCTGCAGAACGACGGGAAGGGCTCGGTGCGCGGCTGGTTGCTGACCGTCGCGCGCAACCTGGTCACCGACCGGGCACGTGCCCGGGCGGCCCGGCCACAGGAGGTGGCCGAACCGGCCGAAGGCGTGCCGACGCCGGCCGTCGAGCGCGATCACGCCCAGGGCGTGGTCGACTCGATGACGGTGCTCGGCGCGATGGACGGCCTTTCTAACGAGCACCGAGAGGTCCTGGTGGAGATCTACTACCGGGGACGGACGGTGGCCGAAGCGGCGAGAACACTCGGCGTCGCACCGGGTACCGTGAAATCAAGGTCTTACTACGCACTGAGAGCACTGAGAGCAGCGATGATTTCGAGCGGAACGGAGGTGGCGCGATGAACTCGGTGGACGAGAGTCACACGCAGCTCGGCGCGTACGCCCTCGGCGCGCTCGATCCCGCGGAGGCGGCCGACTTCGAGCGGCGCCACCTGCAGACCTGCGCGCAGTGCCGGTTCGACCTCAACGAGCTCGTGGCCCTGCGGGAGTCGCTCGACGAGGTCCCGCCGGAGGCGTTCCTCGACGGGCCGCCCGAGGGCGGGGACCTGCTGCTGCAGAAGACCCTGCGGCGGGTGCGCGAAGAAGAAGAGACCGTGGCGCCGGCCCGCTCGACGTCTCGGCGGGGCCTGGCCCTGGTCGCGGCGGCCGTGCTGGTCGTGGCCGCGCTCGGCGGCGGCATCCTGGTCGGGCGGCAGACCGGCGGCGGCAGCGAACCGCTCGCGATCCCCGCGCCGCCGACCGAAGTGCCCGGCACGAAGAGCGCCGAAGGCCGGGATCCGACGACCGGCGTGCAGCTGGCCGCGTCGGTGAGCCCCTTCCAGGGCTGGGTGCGGGTGAACGTCGCCGTGAAGGGCGTCAAGGCCGGCGAGCAGTGCCTGCTGCAGGTCGTGACCAAGGAAGGCCAGGCGGTCACCGCGGGCAGCTGGAAGGTGTCCGAGAAGTGGGAGAGCCAGGGCTTCTCGCTCGACGGGTCCGCCCTGGTCGCGCCCGACGACGTCAAGTCGGTCGACATCGTCACGGTGGACGGCCGGAAGCTGGTCTCGGCGCAGGTGTGAGGCCGTGACGGGCGCGCGCTACCGGTTCCGCAGCACGTGGCTGCTCCCCGGTACCGCGCCCGAGCGGGTGTTCGGCGTGGTCACCGACCTGGCCGGCTACCCGCGGTGGTGGTCGGACGTCCGCACGGTGCGCCGCGTGGACGACGACACCGCCGAGCTGGTCTGCCGGTCCCGGCTCCCCTTCCGCCTCGTGGTCCGGATGCACCGCGACCACCAGGACGAACGGGCGGGGGAGATGCGGGTCCGGTTGAGCGGCGACCTGGACGGGGTGCTGGCGGGAGCGGTCCGCGCGGCGGGCGCGGGCACGCTCCTGGAGATCACCCAGGACGTCCAGGCTCGCAAGGAGCTGCTGCGGCGGCTCGACGCGGTGGCCCGGCCGCTCTTCCGCGCGAACCACGCGCTGATGATGCGGCGGGGCCACCGTGGGCTGTCGGACTACCTGGCCTGACCGGCGACGCGGACCTCCGGGACCGCGGCGGGCCGCGGGCGGCGGGCCGGCACCAGACCGCCCAGGGCGGCCGCGGCGAGCAGGAAGCCCGCGCTGACGCCGTACGCCAGCCGGAACCCCGATGCCAGCGCCTCGCGGTGCTCCAGCGCGCCGAGGCCCGCCGTGCGGGACGCGGCCACCGTCGCCAGCACGGCCGTGCCGATCGCGGCGCCGACCTGCTGGGTCGTGTTGATCAGGCCGGACGCCACCCCCGCGTCCCCGGCCGGGACGTCCGCCATCGCCAGTCCCATCAGCGTCGGGAGGGCCGCGCCGGCGCCCAGCCCCATCAGCAGCAGCGGCGGCAGCACGCCGGTGAAGTAGCTGCCGGACACCTGGGTGAGCGCCAGCAGGCCGGCGATCACCAGGCCCAGCCCGGACAGCAGCACCGTCCGCGGCCCGAACCGCGCCGCCAGCCGGCCCGCCAGGCCCAGCGACGACGCCGCGATCACCAGTGGCACCGGCAGGAACGCGATGCCGGTCCGGAGCGCGTCGAGCCCCAGCACCTGCTGCAGGTACAGCGCGGTGACGAACTGGAAGCCCAGCATCCCGGCGACCATCAGCACCATCACCAGGTTCGCGCCGGTGACCGCGCGGATCCGGAACAGCCGCAGCGGCAGCAACGGGGTCCGCGCCTTCGCCTGCCGCACCACGAACGCGGCCAGCAGCACGGCCGCGGCGACCAGCGCGCCCCACGCGGACGACGAAACCCCGTACACGCCCAGCATCACGGCGGCGGTGACCAGGACCGCGCCGAGGACGTCCAGGCCCGCCCGGAGCCCGGTGCCGCGGTCGGCCTCGACGACCCGTACCGCCAGCAGCAGCGCGGTCACGCCGATCGGGAGGTTGACGTAGAACGTCCAGTGCCAGCTCAGCGCCTGCGTCAGCGCGCCGCCCGCGATGAGCCCGATCGACGCGCCCGCGGCCTGCGTGAAGCTGTAGACGCCGATCGCCTTCGCGCGGGCTCGCGGTTCGGGGTACATCGTGACGATCATGCCGAGCACGACCGCTGCCGCCAGTGCCCCGCCGACGCCTTGGGCGAACCGCGCGACGACGAGCACACCGGCGCTTTCCGAGAGCCCGGCCACCAGGGACGCGGCGGTGAACATCGTCAGCCCGCCGAGGAAGACGCGCCGGCGGCCGAGCAGGTCGCCGAGCCGGCCGGAGAGCAGCAGCAGGCCGCCGAAGGCGACCAGGTAGGCCGTGACGACCCAGGCGAGGCCGGCGGGCGTGAAACCCAGGTCGGCCTGGATCGTGGGCAGCGCCACCGCGACGATGCTGCTGTCCAGCACGACCATCAGCGACGCGGCGCACAGCACCGCGAGCGCGAGGCCGCGGGAGCGGGTGGGGTGGTTCTCGGCCACCGTGGTGTCGAATGGCACAGCAGGCCCTCCAGATGAGCGTTCTCCCTGGTCGGTGCCAGGGCACTTCTTGTAACAGTGCTCATCATGTGTGACCATGGAAGACCGCGTAAGGAGGCACTTTCATGTCCCAGGGGAACATCGGTGTACCCGTCCAGGTCACCGAGATCGACCCGGAGAAACTCGACGTCTGCACGGTGCTGGAGGTCATCAACCGGATCAGCGGCAAGTGGGCGATCGGCATCCTCCTGGAGGCCATCCGCGGGCCCGTGCGGTTCACCGAGCTGGAACGCGCGGTCGACGGGATCAGCCGCCGGATGCTGACCCTGACCCTGCGCAACCTCGAGCGCGACGGCCTGCTCAAGCGCACGATCTACCCGACGGTCCCGCCGCGCGTGGAGTACGAGGCCACGGCGATGGCGAAGGAGCTCTACCAGTCGCTGAACGGCCTGCTCGGCTGGGCGGAGCGGCACCGCGACGACATCGCCGCGGCCCGCGTCGCCTACGACGCCGCCTGAACAAGTGGAAACGGGCCGCTGCGCGAGGTCGGGGAGACTCGCACAGCGGCCCGTCGTGGCTCGTGCTCAGCGGGGGCAGTGAGCACGAACGAGGGGGATCAAACCGGGACCTTTTCGCTCTCCGGCTCGGGTTTCGCCCCGTGGGCGTCGTCGTCGAGCATCGTGGCTTCGTCGAAGGGTTCCTGCCCGGCGAAGACGCGTTGTGCCTTCTCCCGGTCGAACTCCTTCACCCAGTTTCCGATGAGGACGGTCGCGACGGCGTTGCCCGCGAAGTTGGTCAGTGCGCGGGCTTCCGACATGAACCGGTCGATGCCGAGGATGAAGCCGACGCCGTTGACCAGTTCCGGCCGGTGCGACTGCAGGCCGCTGGCCAGGGTCGCGATGCCCGAGCCGGACACGCCCGCGGCACCCTTCGACGCGATGATCATGAACACCAGCAACCCGATCTGCGCGCCGAGCGAGAGGGGCTCGTCCTGCGCCGCGGCGATGAACAGCGTCGCCATGGTCAGGTAGATCGCGGTGCCGTCCAGGTTGAACGAGTACCCGGTCGGCACGGTGATGCCGACGACCGACTTGCCGACGCCGACGTGCTCCATCTTCGCGATCAGCCGCGGCAGCGCCGACTCCGACGACGACGTCGACAGGATCAGCAGGAACTCGCGGCCGAGGTAGCGCAGCAGGTGCCAGATGTTCACGCGGGCGCCGAGCCACAGCACGATCCCGAGGATCACGAACACGAACACCAGGCAGGTCGCATAGAACCCGATCATGATCACCGCGAGGCTCTTCAACGCCGCCCAGCCGGTCGCGCCGACCACCGCCGCGATGGCGCCGAACGCGCCGATCGGGGCGGCCCACATGATCATCGCCAGGATCCGGAAGACCAGCTTCTGGAGGTGCTCGACGCCACGCAGGATCGGCGCGCCCTTCGGGCCCAGCTTCTGCAGCGCGAACCCGACGAGCAGCGCGACCAGCAGCGTCTGCAGGACCTCGCCTTCGGTGAAGGCGGACACGAGGGTCTTCGGGATGATGCCGAGCAGGAAGTCGACCGGGCCTTCGGCGCCGCCGGCGGACTTCTGGACGCTCTTCACGTCGGCCGGGTTGAGGTGCAGGCCGGTGCCGGGGTGCAGCAGGTTGCCGACGACGAGCCCGATCGCGAGGGCGAAGGTCGACATGACGATGAAGTAGACCAGGGCCATCACGCCGACCTTGCCGACCTTGGCCGCCTTCGCGACCGAGCCGACGCCGATGACGATGGTGCAGAAGATGATCGGCGTGATCATCATCTTGATCAGGTTGACGAATCCGTCGCCGAGGGGCTTGAGGCCCTTGGCGAAGCCCGGGAAGAGGAAGCCCACCAGGATTCCGAGCACGACCGCGACGATCACGGCCAGGTACAGGTAGTGGGTCTTGTCCCGCTTGCGCGGGGTCTCCTCCGTGGTCGGTGGGGTCGGCACCGTTGCCTCCAGCTCAGGGGTGTTCCAGGTTGCGGCACACTGTAGGCGCACTCCGGTGACCCGGCTCACTTGTGTTCATTGAGTTCGCGTGGCGATCTCACCGTCCCCTTCGGACACCGGAGCGCGCGTGTGCTGGTATGAGGAGGTGCCCCCGACGATGCGGTCCCGCTGGAGCCTCGCCCGTCAGCTGCTCGTGCTGCAGCTGGCGGTGCTCTGCGTGCTCGCGGGCGCCGGCATCACGTTCGCCTACCTCGACGCGTCCCGAGCGGTGAACGAGAACGCGCGCGACCAGGTCCGCGCGGTGGCTTCGGCGGTGGCGGACGCACCGACCGTCGTCACCGCGGCCGCCACGGCGAACCCGAGCGCGACGCTGCAGCCGTACGCGGTGCGGGTGCAGGCCGACACCGGCGTCGACTTCATCACGATCATGAGCCCGGCCGGGATCCGCTACACCCACCCGAACCCGGCCCTGATCGGCCAGCACTACATCGGGACGATCGAGCAGGCGCAGCACGGCCAGGAGCTGACCGAGACCTACACGGGCTCGCTCGGGCCGTCGGTGCGCACGGTCGTGCCGGTGTTCGGGCCGGGACAGCGGGTCGTCGCGCTCGTCGCGGTCGGGATCACCGTCGCGGCGATCTCCGCGGAACTGCGCGAACGGCTCTGGCCGCTGTTCGGCGTCGCGGGCGCGGTGCTGGTCGTCGGGGCGCTCGGCGGCTGGCTGATCAGCGCCCGGCTGCGGCGCCAGACCCGCGGGATCGCGCCGGACGAGCTGAGCAACCTCTTCGAGTACCACGAAGCCGTGCTGCATTCGGTGCGCGAGGGGGTGCTGCTCGTCGGGCGGGACGGGCGGATCGGGCTCTGCAACGACGGCGCACGCACCCTCCTCGGCCTGGACGGCGACCCGGTCGGGCGCGAACTGGCGTCGCTGGGCTTGCCTCAGGAGCTGGCAAAGGCGTTCACGTCGGCGGAAAACCGGGCCGAGGAACTGCACCTGACGGACGCGCGCGTGCTGCTCGTCAGCACGACCGCGGTCCGCTCGGGCGGACGGTCGCAGGGCACCGTCGTCGTCCTGCGCGACCACACGGAACTGCAGACCCTGACCGGCGAGCTGACCACGGCCCGCGGCCTCGCGGAAGCGCTGCGGTCGCAGGCGCACGAGGCCGCGAACCGGTTGCACACCGTCGTTTCCCTGGTGGAGATCGGCAAGCCGGAGCAGGCCGTCGAGTTCGCGACCGCCGAGCTCGCGCTCGCCCAGGAGCTGACCGACCGCGTCGTCGGCGCGGTCGCCGAGCCCGTGCTCGCCGCGCTGCTGCTGGGCAAGGCCGCCGAAGCCAGCGAACGCGGGGTCGAGCTGACGATCACGCCGGACACGGTGATCGACGACGTGTCGCTCGGGGTCGCTTCGCGGGACCTCGTGACGATCCTCGGCAACCTGATCGACAACGGCATCGAGGCCGCCACCCGCGGCGGCGGCAAGCCGGCGGTGGTCGTGACCGCCCGCTCGGAGGCCGCCGCACTGCTGCTGCGCGTCGCCGACACCGGGCCGGGCGTCCCCGAGGATGCCGACGTCTTCCGCCGCGGCTGGTCGACGAAGGCCGGGGACGGCCACGGGCTCGGGCTGGCCCTGGTCGGGCAGGCGGTGCGCCGCTACGGCGGCACGGTCGACGTCGGACGGGACGGCGGCGCGGTGTTCACCGTGCGCCTGCCGCGGCGGGAGGCGGACCGGTGATCCGGGTGCTGGTGGTGGAGGACGAGCCGGTGGCCGCCGAGGCTCACCGGGTGTACGTCGAGCGCCTGCCGGGCTTTTCGGTCGCGGGCGTCGTGCATTCCGGCGGCGACGCGCTGCGGTTCTGCGAACGCGAGCCGGTCGACCTGGTGCTGCTGGACTTCTACCTGCCGGACACGCACGGCCTCGCGGTGTGCCGCTCGCTGCGCGCGGCCGGGCTCCCGATCGACGTCATCGCCGTGACGTCGGCGCGCGACCTGGGGCTGGTGAAGGCCGCGGTGTCGGTCGGGGTGGTGCAGTACCTGCTGAAGCCGTTCACGTTCGCGACGCTGCGCGAAAAGCTGGAACGCTACGCCGAGTTCCGGGAAGCGTCGGGCGAAGTCACCGGCCAGGCGGAGATCGACCGGGCCCTCGGCGCGTTGCGCACGACCGAGCAGCCGCCGCTGCCGAAGGGGATGAGCGTCCAGACCCTGGAGGCGATCACGGACGCGCTGTCGGGCGCCGCGGAAGGGCTTTCCGCCGGCGCGGCGGCGAGCGCGATCGGCGCGTCCCGCGTGACGGCCCGGCGGTACCTGGAGTACTTGGCGGACAACGGGATGGCCCACCGCGAGCCGCACTACGGCCAAGTCGGGCGGCCCGAGGTCTGGTACCGCCTCACCCGCGTATAACGACCTACCCGGCGCGCCACCGACTTCCGGCGGTTCCGGTGGCGAAAGCACTGCGGTAGACCGGGACCATGTCGAAGTGGGCCGGGTTCTTCGCCGCACTGCTGATCACCGTCGGAATCGTCACTCCCGCACAAGCCGCCGAGCCCGCCGCGAGCGTCACCGACGTCCAGGTGACCGGGCCCGTCGCCCAGCGGTTCAACCTCGTCGTGCTGGGCGACGGCTACACCGCCGCCGAGCAGCCGAAGTTCTTCGCCGACGTCCAGCGGCACGTCAGCACGCTGTGGTCGCTCGAGCCGTTCAAGTCCTACCGCAGTTACTTCAACGTCTACGCCGTGTCGATCGCCTCGCCCGAGTCCGGTGTGGACTGTGACCCGTCACTCGACGCACCCCGCCGGAACACCCCGCTGAACATGGGTTTCTGGGGCGGTTGCAACGCGCAGAGCGTCCAGCGCCTGCTGACCGTCGACGACGACGCGGCGCAGCGCTACGCCGATCTCGTCCCCGGCACGACCCCCGCGAACCGGCAGATCCTGGCGCTGGCCAACAGCAGCACCTACGGCGGCGCGGGCGGCACCTACGCGACGGCGTCCGGCGGGAACGCGCTGTCCGCCCTGATCTCGCCGCACGAGCTGGGCCATTCGCTCGGCGGCCTCGACGACGAGTACGACTACTACGCCCGCAACGTCCCGGGCGGCGCCTACGAAGGCGGCGAGCCGGCGTCGATCCACCACACCCTGCTGACCGAGCGGCAGATGCGCGACCAGAAGGCGAAGTGGTGGCGCTGGCTGGGCGAGCCCAGCGAGGCGGGCGGCACGATCGGCCGGTTCGAAGGCGGGCTCTACACGCAGACCGGCGTCTGGCGGCCGAGCGAGCACTCGATGATGAAGACGCTGGGCTACGCCTTCGACCAGGTCGGCCGCGAACGCATGACGCAGCGGATCTCGGCGAAGGTGCCACTGCTGAGCGGCGGCACGCCGGCCGGGACGATCGGCGCCGACCGCGTCGTCTGGGTGCGGACGATGCACCCGGTCGGGCACCGCCTCGCGGTGACGTGGACCCTCGACGGCGTCCCCCTGCGCGGCTCCGACGCGCTCGACCTCCGGCGGGCGCACGTCAAGCCGGGCAAGCACACGCTGACGGCGACGGTGGCGGACCCGACGCCGTTCGTCCGCGACCCGGCCGTCCGCCCGACGGCGTCGCGCACGTGGACCGTCGACACCTCGGTGACCACCCCGCCGGAGGCCGCTGTGGCGGTCGAGGCGTCGACGCCGACCACCGCGGCGGTCGGCGGCCACGACGTCGTCTACGTCGAGACCGGCGAGCCGACGGGCTCGATCCCGCAGGTCCGCTGGGCGCTCGACGGCCGCCCGGTGGCGACCGGCTCCGACTACGCCCTCGACGAGTCCCGCGGAGCGCACACGCTCACCGCGACCACGGGCGGCACCACCCTGGCGTGGCCGGTGGACGCGACGGGCCCGACGACAAGCGTCGAACTGCCGCCGGGCACGGTGTTCCACGGTTCGTTCCCGATGCGCCTGACGTCACCGGACGGAATGCCGGAGTTCCGCGTGGACGGCGACGGCTGGCACAAGTACTACGGCTGGCCGACGGACCCGAACGCCCCGTACCTGTTCACGGCCCGCGGCACGGAGATCGACGGCCTGGCGTACGGCAACCTCGGCTCCGGCGGCCTGACGGTCTCGCCGTTCGCGACGCGCACCCCGGGCTACGGCCGCCACCGCATCGAGTACCGCTCGATCGACGCGGCGGGCAACGTGGGCCCGACGCGGTCGGTTACGGTGACGCTGTTGCCGTAGAGGGAGGCTGAGCCGGACATGGACGATGGCGGATTCCGTGCCCGGCTCCTGGCCGCCGTGGCAGCCGGGCGGAGCGTTATCGAGATCAGGCCGCTGCTCGTGGAGCAGCTCGAGCGTGGGGTGAAGCGCGCGGACCTGTACCAGGAACTCCTCGACACGATGCACTTCCTGCGTGCCGAGGGCCGGGACGACGACGAAGACGCGGTGGCGGACGTGACCGATCTGCTCACGAACTGGGTCCTGCCGGAATTCCGGTTGTGAGCCCGTCGGCCTGCTGCCCTGATCAGCGTGGCCGGCCCGGCACGCCCGGCCGGGTCTGCCACGGGTGCGGCCCGGCCAGCGGCCGGTACTCGACGCCGAGCGCGTCCAGCCGCGGCAGGTGGTGGTCCCGCAGCCGCGGCAGGAACTCGGCGTAGTCCCGCGCGCCGCCGCTCCACGCCACCTCCGCGAACGCCGACAGCCGCGGGAACGCCATGTAGTCCACTCGCCGGACGGTGTCCAGGTGCTCGCTCCACACCTGCGCCTGCACGCCCCGCAGGCGCGGCCCGGTCAGCGCCGGCTCGTAGGTGTAGACGTCCTCGAGGGTGTGGACCCAGCCGACCGGGACCGGCTCGCCGAGGTGGTCGGCCTGCCGGTGGTCGAGGTAGACGTGCTGCTCGGGGCACATGACGACGTCGTGGCCGGCCTCGGCCGCGCGCAGGCCCGCCGCCTCGTTCTGCCAGGAGCCGATGACCATCGGTGGCAGGCCGGGGATGTCGAGGACCTCGTCCCAGCCCATCGGCGTCCGGCCGCGGGCCACCAGGTGCTCGGCGAGGAGCCGGACGAACTCGCGGTGCTCGCCGGTCGCGCCCGGCGTCTCGTCGCCGCCCAGCGCGATCACCGGCGAAGGGAAGATGTCGAGGAGGTGGTCGAACACCGTGCGGAAGAAGTCCAAAGTGGACTCCGACGGGTTCAGCAGGGAAGTGCTGATGCCCCAGGCGGTCCAGACTTCGTAGGCGTCCTCGGTGCCGAGCGCGGGGTACGCCGCCAGTGCCGCGCGGGCGTGGCCGGGGATGTCGACCTCCGGCACCACGGTGATCGCGCGCGCCGACGCGTACGCGACGATCTCCCGCAGGTCGTCGCCGGTGTAGAAGCCGCCGTGCGGACGGCCGTCCTGGGCACCCCCGCTGCCCGCCATCGACGACGGCCGCCAGCCGCCCACGGACGTCAGCTTGGGGTACTCCGGGACTTCGAAACGCCAGCCCTGGTCGTCGGTGAGGTGCAGGTTCAGCACGTTCAGCTTGTGCGCGGCCAGCAGGTCGACGAACCGCAGCACCTCCGCCTTGGTCCGGAAGTGCCGGGCGACGTCGAGCAGGCAGCCGCGCCAGCCGAACCGCGGGTGGTCCTCGACGACGCCGCAGGGCACGGTGAGCCCGTCCTCGAGGGAAGCCGCGCGGAACGCGTCCGGGCCCACGAGCTGCCGCAGCGTCTGGCGGCCGTGGACCTCCCCGGCGGCGTCGCCGCAGTGCAGCACGATCCCGGCCGGGGAGATCTCCAGCCGGTAGCCCTCCGCCGGCAGGTCCGCCCGGCGAACGTCCACAGGGGACGGCCACGGGCACGAACCTTCCGCGGGCTCGACGGAAACCGGGCGGGGGAGCAGGGTGTCGAAAGCCATTTCAGCCCTTCACGGCGCCGGCCATACCGGACACCAGCCGTCGTTGCACGAGGACGAAGAACACGAGCACCGGAACGGTCATCAGCGTCGAGGACGCCATCACCGCGCCCCAGTCGGTGTCCTCCGGCTTGAAGAACACCAGGATCGCCTGCGGCAGCGTCTGGTTCTCGGTCTTGGAGATGATGAACGTCTTGGCGAACAGGAAGTCGTTCCAGGCGTGGATGAACGCGAGCACGCTCACCGCCACCAGCCCGGGTGCGACCAGCGGGAACAGGATCTGCCAGGTGAACCGCAGGCGGGACGCGCCGTCCAGCTTCGCGGCCTCTTCGAGTTCGACCGGCACCGCGGCGACGAACCCGCGCAGCATCCAGATCGCGAACGGCAGGCTGAACGCCAGGTGCACGAGCACCAGCGAGCCCAGCTCGTTGAGCCCGAACGCCGGCACGACGCCGCCGATCTGGCGCATCAGGAAGAACAGCGGGATGGTCAGCGCCTCCACCGGCACCATCTGGGCGACCAGGATCATCACCAGCAGCACGGTCCGGCCCTTGAACGAGAACCGCGTCAGCGCCACCGCCGAGAGGAACGACAGCAGCAGCGAGAGCACCACGACGACCAGCGCCACCACCAGGCTGTTCACGAAGAACCGCCCGAAGCCGGACACCGTGAGCACGCGCTCGAAGCTGTCGAGCGACGGGCTGAACGTCCACGGCTTGGGGTTCGCCGACTGGATCTCACCCGGTGGCTTGAACGCCGAGAGCAGCATCCAGTAGAGCGGGAACGCGACGATCCCGGCGATCACGACCGTGACGACTTCGGCGATCAGCCGGCCGGGGCGTTTCACAGCCACGCCGCGCTCCGGCGCTGGGACCGGACGTACAGCCCGGTGACCGACAGCAGCAACAGCGTCATGACGACTCCGATCGCCGAGCCGAGGCCGTACTCCTGCCCGGCGAAAGCCTGTTGGTACGCGTAGACGTTGAGGACCAGGTTGCGGCCGGCGACGCCGCCGCCGTTGGTCATCACGTAGATCTGGGTGAAGACCTTGAAGTCCCAGATGATCGACTGCACGGTCGCGATCATCAGCAGGGGCCGCACCATCGGCAGCACGATCGACCAGCTCGTGCGCCACACCGACGCGCCGTCGAGCGACGCGGCTTCGAGGACCTCGTCCGGGACGCCCTTGATCCCGGCGTACATCGTGACCAGCACGAACGGGAACGAGCACCAGATCACCTCGGCGGCGACGAGCCCGAACGCGCCGAGTGTGCCGAAGGTCCACGAGTGGTGCTCGAACGGCAGCCCGATGCCCGAGAGCACCTCGTTGACCAGGCCGAAGTCGGTGTCGAAGAGGAACAGCCAGACGTAGGAGCCCGCGATCGCCGGCGTCGACCACGCGCCCAGGGCGGCGAGGAACAGCAGCGTGCGGGGGAGCGAACGCACGCGCGAAGCCAGCACCGCGAGCCCGGTGCCGACGACGAGCGAGCCGATCACGCAGGCCGCGGCGAACCCCACCGTCTTGCCGAGCACGGTCCAGAACTGCACCTGGGACAGCAGGTCGGCGTAGTTCGCGAAGCCGAGGAACACCAGGGGAGCGTTGCCCGCGGCCTGCGGCTGGCCGTAGTCGTAGACCGAGATCAGGACCAGCTGGTAGATCGGGTAGGCCAGCAGCGCCGCGAGCAGGATGCCCGCCGGGGCCAGGTACAGCGCGGCGGCCCGGCCGTCCCCCGTCCGCCGCGGCCGCCGTGCGGGAGCCGTGACGGAAGGGGCTTCCTGGACGGTCACCACTAGCCGAAGGCCTTGTCCATCGCCGCGGCGGCGTCGGTCAGGGCCGCGGCCGGGTCCTTGCCGCCGGTGGCGATCTGCTGGACCGCCGTCGGCAGGACGTTCTGGCTGTCGATCTTCGACCACGCCGGCGTCGCCGGGACGAACTTCGTGCCCGCCTTGAGCGTGTCGACGAACGGCTTGAGGAACGGGTCGTTCGCCGCGAGCTTCTGCTGCACGCTGCTCAGCGTCGGCAGGTTGCCCATCGCGGTGTACATCTTCTCCTGGTACTTCGCGCCGCCGAGCAGCTCGATGAAGTCCGTGGCCAGGCTGCGGTGCTTGCTCGCGGTGAAGACGCCGAGCAGGTTGCCGCCGGCGAACGCGGGAGCGACGCTGCCCGCGGTCGTGCCCGGGATCGGGACGACGGCGTACTTGCCCTTCACCGCACCCTGCTCGACGGCCTTGCGGTTGAAGTCGCCGCCGATCGTCATCCCGGCCTTGCCGCCCGCGAACGCCGTGACGCTCTGCGTGCCGGTCAGGTTCGCGCACTGCGCGGGCGGGCAGATGTCGTCCTTGAGCAGGCTCGCGTACTGCGTCACGCCGGCCTTGGCCTTGTCCTCGGTCACGGCCGAGGTCCACTTGCCGCCGGTGTCGGTCGCCAGCTCGCCGCCGTTGGCCCAGAGGAACGGCAGCATCGCGTAGGTGTACTTGCCGCCGACGGAGATGCCGTAGAGGTCCGGCTTCGCGGCGCGGATCCGCCGGGCCGTTTCGGTCAGCTCCGAGAGCGTCGCCGGCGGCTTGAGGCCGAGCTCGGTGAAGACGTCGGTGCGGTAGTACAACGCGCGGATCCCGGTGTACCAGGGCAGGCCGTAGGTCTTGCCGCCGGACTTCGCGGTGTCGACGACGGTCGGGATGAGGTCCTTGCCCTCGCGCCACGACGCGAGGTCGCCGGTGAGGTCGGCCAGCGCGCCGGTGGCGGCGTAGCTGGAGACGTCGGTGTTGCCGAACTCGGCGACGTCCGGCGCGTTGCCCGGGTCGTTGAAGGCGCCGGAGAACTTGTCTGCGCGGCCTTCGACCGGCACCCACTGGACGTCGACCTCGACGCCCTGGTGGGCCGCCTTGAACTCGGTGATGGCGTCCTTGACCGCGGCCTCCTTGGGCGCGCGGTTGGCCTCGTCGAACAGCCAGACGCGGACGGTGCCGGTCCGGTCGTCCCCGCCGGCGCCGGCGGGTGCGGACTGGGTGGGGGCGCAGCCGGCGAGCAGGGCCAGCCCGGCGATCACGGGCAGGGTGCGGCGCAGTCTCATGACGATCCTCCAGTGGGTACCTGAACGGCGTCAGGCGAAATGGACCGAGTTGACGTCGGGCACGGCGAGGCTGCCCGCGACGGCGCCGGGCAGGCCGGTGGCCGGGTCGCGGGGCAGCCAGGTGACGGTGCCGGACCGCTGGTTGGAGACGTAGAACCAGTTTTCGCCGGGGTCGAGGGCGACGTGCCGCGGCCAGTTGCCGCCACTGGACACAGTGGACACCAGCTGCAGCCGGTCGCCGGCGACGGAGAACGTCGCCAGGGTGTTGGGGCCGCGGACGGTGGCGTAGGCGAACTTCCCGTCCTTGGACAGGGTGATCTCGCCGGGGAACAGATCCCCGGTGCTGCCCGGCGGCACCGCCGGGACGACGGAAAGCGCCTTCAGCCTCCCGGCGGCCGCGTCCCAGCTCGCGACCGTCACCTCCGGCCGCAGTTCCTGCAGGATGTAGGCGAACGACCCGGTCTTGTCGAACGCGAGGTGCCGCGGCCCGGCACCGGCGGGCAGCTTCAGCTGCTGGTGCAGCGAAAGCTTCCCGGTGCCGACGTCGAGGGAGTAGACGTACACCGAGTCGGCGCCGAGGTCGACCGACAGCACCCAGCGGCCGGTCGGGTCGTTGACGACCTGGTGGGCGTGGGCCTGCCCGGAATCGGCGTGGTGCGTCACCAGGTCCGTGGCCGCGCCGAGCTTGCCGCCGGCCTGGATCGGCAGCACGACGACGCTGCCCGAACTGTAGTTCGCGGCCAGCACGTACTTCTGGCTCGAGTGCACGCTCAGGTGCGTCGGCGCGCCGCCTTTCGACGTCACCTTGTTGAGCGGCTTCGGGTTCGCCGCGTCGGCGATGTTCAGCGCCGAGACGAACCCGTTCGGGTCGCCTTCGTTGGTCACGTAAAGGGTTTTGCCGTCCGCGCTCCGGTCGAACCACGACGTGTCCGTGATCCCCGGCACCGTGCGCACGGGGTTCAGCGTGGCACCCGAGCGGCTGGAGACGTCGAGGCCGTGGCCGCTCGCCCCGCTGGTGTAACTGCCGATGTACACGGTTCCTCCGGCGATGCAGCCCTTCGAGGTGGTGGCCGCGGACGCGAGCTGCGGGCCGAAAACGGTGGCAGCGCTCGCGCCCGCGGCGGCGCCGAGGAACGTGCGACGGGAAAGTCCGGTCATCATTGTCTCCCAGTGCTTTCGAGGGCGGCGGAGTTCGGGTCGGCGGCTCACCCCAGTATGGTCTAGACCACGGCCATGAGCAATGCCGAAACCCCGAAACCGGACAGGGAAAGCACGGTTTCCAGCGCCGTCCAGGACTTCAGCGTCTGCAGGACGCTCATGTTGAAGTACCGCGAAACGATCCAGAAGCCACCGTCGTTGACGTGCGAGGCGATGATCGACCCGGCGGAGATCGCCATCACCAGCAAGGCCAGCTGCACCTGGGAATACCCGAGCTGCGCCACGGTCGGCGCGATGATCCCGCTCGTCGTCACGATGGCGACGGTCGCCGAGCCCTGCGCGATGCGCATGCCGCAACTGATGACGTACGCGGCGAGCAGCACCGGCAGCCCGGCGTCGTGCAGCGAGTCGGCCACGGCCTTGCCGATGCCGGTCGCGGAAAGCACCGCGCCGAAGAACGCGCCCGCGCCGACGACCAGCAGGATCATCGCCACCGGCCGCAGCGACTTCGCGGCCAGCTCGTTGAGGTCCTTGCCGGTGAACCCGCGGCGCAGGCCGAGCAGCCACGACGCGAGCAGCACCGCGATGGTGAGCGCGACGGCCGGCGTCCCGATGAACGCGGCGACGCCCGAGAGCGTGGAGTTCTTGGGCAGCCAGATGCTGCCGAACGTCCCGGCGAGGATGAGCACCAGCGGCACCGCGATGATCGAGCCGACCAGCGCCAGCGACGGCACGTCCGCTTCCTGTTCGCCCTCTTCCTCGGCGACGATCATGTCCTCGGGCACGGCGATGTCGATGCGCTTGCCGATCCAGGTCGCGTACAGTACGCCGCCGATGAGGAACGCGGGGACACCGCAGGCGAGGCCCATCAGGATGATCCAGCCGAGCTCGACGTGCAGCAGCCCGGCCGCGGCCACCGGACCCGGGTGCGGCGGCAGGAACGCGTGCGTGATCGACAGGCCCGCGATCAGGGGCATGGCGTAGAGCACCAGCGACCGGCCACCCTGGCGCGCCGCGACGTAGACCAGCGGTGCGAGCACGAAGATGCCGATGTCGAAGAACACCGGGATGCCGAAGATGAACCCGGCGATGCCCATCGCCAGCGGCGCCCGCTTCTCCCCGAACGCCTTCAGCAGCGCACCGGTCAGGACTTTCGCGCCACCCGAGCGTTCCAGGATCGACCCGAGCAACGTGCCGAGCCCGATGATCGCCGTGATGTGCCCGAGAATGCTGCCGAAGCCCTTTTCCAGCAACGAATCCGACGACTTCTGCGCGGTCCCGACGATCGTCCCGACCGGCAGGCCCGCGGCCAGCGCGGTGAGCAGGCCGACGACGATCAGCGCGATGAACGGCTCGACCTTGAGCTTGACGATCAACAGCAGCAGGACGGCGATCGAGACGGCGGCGAGCGTGAGCAGACCGCCCGTGGTGTGTTGCAGCCAGTGGATCATCGGGCTCTCCCGGGGTTGCGCAGGGACCGGCCGGCGAGGGCGCCGGTGGGACGGCCGTCGTCGAGCGCGGCGACGCCGTTGACGAAGACGTGGCTGATGCCCGCGGCGGGCTGCCGCGGATCGTCGAAGGTGGCGGTGTCGGCGACCCGGTCCGGGTCGAACAGCACCAGGTCGGCGGCGTACCCGGCGCGGACCAGGCCGCGGTCGGTCAGCCGCAGCCGCCGTGCGGCCCGCCCGGTGAGGTGGGCGACGCACTCGGTGAGGTCCAGCACGCCCAGTTCGCGGACGTACCGGGCGAGGTAGCGGGGGAACGTGCCCCAGGCGCGCGGGTGCGGCCGGGCGCCGACGAGCAGGCCGTCGCTGCCGCCGGTGTGCGTCCGGTGGCGCATGATCGCCTGGACGTTCTCCTCGTGCCCGACGTGCATCAGGCAGGACGTGCCGAGCTTTTCGTCGAGGAGGGTGTCGAAGTACAGCGTGGCCGGTTCGGTACCCGCGGCGCGTGCCGACGCGGCCACGCTGTGCCCGACGAGGTGGGTGTTGTGCTCGTTGCGGACGCCGTTGATTTCGATGGCGTCCCAGTCGATCGGGACGCCGTGGGCGCCGTCCGAACCGGACTCCTCGATCGCTTCGCGGATCCGCTCGCGTTCGTCCACATCGGACAACCGGGCGAGGGTGGCGTCGAGGCCGCCTTCGGAGGCCCAGCTCGGCAGGAGCGCCGAGAGGTAGGTCGCGCCCGGCAGGTACGGGTAGGTGTCGAGGCTGACGTCGCAGCCGTCGTCGAGCGCGTCGTCCAGCAGCTTCAGCAGGTCGGGCGCTTTCCCCTTGTTCACCGAGAAGTTCATCGTCGCGTGCGCCAGGTGCAGCGGGCAGCCCGAGCGCCTGCTGACGTCGATCATCTCCGCAAACGCTTCCAGCGCACCCTTGCCGTAGCTGCGGTGGTGCGGGCTGTAGAACCCGCCGCCCTCGCCGACCACCCGGCACAGCTCGACCAGCTCACTCGTGCCGGCGTACATCCCGGGCGTGTAGGTGAGCCCGGACGACATCCCCATCGCGCCCTCGGCCAGGCCGGTCGCGACGAGTTCCTTCATCCGCGTCAGCTCGGCGTCCGTGGCCGGGCGGTCGTCGAAGCCGACGGCCAGCATCCGGACCGTGCCCTGCGGCACCAGGTAGGCCGCGTTGACGGCAACACCCCGGTCCAGGCGGTCGAGGTACTCGCCGACCGAGCGCCAGTTCCAGTCGAACCCGGCCGGGTCGTCGTTCCAGCCCGCGAGCTGCTGCCGCAGGGCCTCGAGAACGGTGTCGTCGACCGGCGCGTACGACAGGCCGTCCTGACCGAGCACCTCGGTCGTGACGCCCTGGGTGATCTTGGCCGCGTGGTCCGGGTTGGCCAGCAGCTGCAGGTCGGAGTGCGAGTGCATGTCGATGAACCCGGGCGCGAGCACCAGGCCGTCGGCGTCGATCGTGCGTCGTCCGGTGAGCGAGCCGACCTCGGCGATCTTGCCGTCGCTGATCCCGACGTCGTGGCGGGCGAGTGGTTCGCCGGTGCCGTCGGCGACCAGCGCGTTCTTAACGACGACGTCCATCAGAACCACGTCCGGACCAGGTCGACGACGGTTTCGCCGTCGGCCGCGGTCACCGGCAGCAGCGGCCACTTGTCGAACACCGTGCACGGGTGCGACAGACCGAGCCGGATCCAGTCGCCGACCTCGACCGGCGACCCGGCGGGCAGGGTCAGGAACGCGTGCTGGTCGTTCATCTTCGCGACGACGTGGTCCTTCAGCGGCTCGGCGGGGCCGTTCGGCGTGCGCCGCAGCTGCGGCTCGGGCATGCCTTCGTCGAAGGACGCGTCACGCTTGCCGATCGTCAGCAGCGCGAGCTCGTCCGACGGCTTCGACGTCACCTGCGCCCAGGCGTGCAGGGCGGGCCGGAACGACGCGACGCCGTCGATGCGCGGGTGGTCGCCGAGCGGGGAGATCTCGCGGTAGAAGCCGTCGTCGTGGGTGACGTACGCGCCGCTGCGCAGCACCGGCAGCACGTCGAGCCCGGCCGGCCACGGCTTGGTCAGCTCGTTCGCGACCTGGTCGAAGTAGGCGCTTCCCCCGGCCGTGACGATGATCTGGCCGTCGAGGAGTCCCTTGTCCGCGAACGTGATCGCGAGGTCGCGCAGACCGTCCACATAGGAGCTGATCTTCGCGAGCGCGGCTTCGTCGGTGTCGTGCGAGAGCGCGCCCTCGTAACCGCCGGTGCCGCGCAGCCGCAGCACCGGGCTGGCGTGCACCGCCTCGGCGACGGCCAGCGCGGTCTCGGTGTCGCGGACGCCGGTGCGGCCGCCGTCGGCACCCAGTTCGAGGAGGACGTCGACCGGGCGCTGGGACCCGGCGAGGGCCTCGGTCATCAGCTCGACGCCGCGGACCGAGTCGACCCAGCAGACGAACTCGAAGTCCGGGTCCGCGGCCAGTTCGGCGGCCAGCCACCGCAGGCCCGACGGGTCGAGGAGCTGGTTGGCCAGCAGGATCCGGGAGACGCCGAACGCGCGGTAGATCCGGAGGTGACCGGCGTTCGCGCAGGTCACGCCCCACGCGCCGTGCTCGATCTGGCGGGCGAACAGCTGCGGCGCCATGGTCGTCTTGCCGTGCGGGGCGAGCACGACGCCGCGGGTGGCGCACCAGGCGGCCATCGTCCGCAGGTTGTGCTCGAGCGCTTCCTCGTCGAGGACCACGAAGGGCCCGAAGAACCCGTCCGTGAACAGGTTGAGCCGGCGATCCGCGGCTTCGGCGAGGGTGAGCCCGCTCAGCGCGGGGGCGGCCGAGCGGAAGCGCCAGTCGATCCGCTCCTGGCGGAGGGCGTCGAGCGCGGCGGGGTCCATCTGGCAAGGGTTCATCGGCGGCGACCTCGGTTGCGTATGTTGCAACGACTGTTGCGCATTTTGAGTGCAATAGGTGTAGCATCCGGGTCGCCACAGGTCAACGGGGTGACGGACGGGGGAGACGGAAAGTGACGAGCGGGCCCGAGGTGCTCTGTGTCGGCGAGACGATGGCGCTGTTCGTGCCCGCCGAACCCGGCCCGCCGGACGAGGTCAAGCGGTGGCTGCGCACGATCGGCGGCGCCGAATCGAACGTGGCCAGTCACCTGCCCGCGCTCGGCGTGCCGAGTGGCTGGGTGAGCGCGGTCGGCGACGACCCGTTCGGCCGCGCGGTGCTCCGCGAGATCGCCTCCCACGGCGTCGACGTCAGCGCGTGCTACACCGACCCGGCGCGCCCGACCGGGCTCTACATCAAGGAAAGCGGCGCCGGCGGCAGCCCGGTCCGCTACTACCGCGCCGGCTCGGCGGCGTCCGGCATGGGCCCCGCCCTGCTGGACCGGCTGACCCTCGACGGCGTCCGCGTGCTGCACCTGTCCGGGATCACGCCCGCGCTGTCGGACAGCTGCCTCGCGTTGGTGCGCGCGCTGCTGGAGATGCCCCGCGGTGACCGGCTGATCTCCTTCGACGTCAACCTGCGCCCCGCGCTCTGGGCGGGGCGCGACCCGCGCCTGCTGGCCGAACTGGCCGCGCGGGCGGACATCGTCCTGACCGGCGACGACGAAGCCCAGCACGTCTGGGGGACCGGCGACCCCGCCGAGCTGCGGGCGCTGCTGCCCGAGCCGCGCATGCTGGTGGTCAAGCACGGTGAACGCGGCGCGACGCTGGTCGAAGGCGAGCCGCTGTTCGCGCCCGCGCTGCGCGTCGACGTCGTCGAGCCGGTCGGCGCCGGGGACGCGTTCGCCGCGGGCTTCCTCGCCGCGACGCTGCGCGGCGCGTCACCGCTCGAACGCCTGCGCCGGGGCCACCTCCAGGCCGCGGCGACCCTGCTGACCCACGACGACGTCGGGGTGCCGCTGCCGCGCCCGATCGTGGATACCCTGCTGAAGGCCGGCCCGGACGAGTGGCGTTCCGCGCGGCTGACCGGGGAAGGGGTGCTCACGTGAGCCAGAGCCTGGACCGGGCCTTGACCCTGCTGAACTCGATCGCGAAGGACGCGCGCACGCTCGACGACCTCGCCGACGAGATCGGCGTGCACAAGTCGACGGTGCTGCGCCTGCTGCGCACCCTCGAGCAGCACCACTTCGTCCGCCGCGAGGGCACGCGGTACTACCGGCTCGGCAGCGCGATGTTCGACCTGGCCAACCAGGCGCTCGACTCGATCGACGTCCGGCGCAGCGCCCAGCCCGCGCTCGCCGCGCTCAACGCCCGCACCGGGCACACCGTGCACCTGGCCAGCTACGACGACGGCGAAGTCGTCTACATCGACAAGTACGAAGGCCGCCACTCGGTCCGGATGTACTCGCGCGTCGGCAAGCGCGCGCCGCTGCACTGCACGGCGGTCGGCAAGGTGCTCGTCGCGGCGATGCCGGCGGCGCGGCGTGAGGAGATCGCGCGGTCGATCCAGTACCCGGCGCTGACGCCGAACACGATCACCTCCGCCGAGGCGTACCTCGCCGAGCTGGACCTGGTCGCCCAGCGCGGGTACGCCGTCGACAACGCCGAGCACGAGGACTTCATCCACTGCGTCGCGGCGCCGGTCCGCGGCGCGGACGGCGAAGTCCTGGCCGCCGCGTCGATGTCGGTGCCGAAGGTGCTGCTCGACTACGAAGGACTGCTGGCGCTGGTGCCCGACCTGCGGGCCGCGACCACGGAAGCTTCCGTCCACAGCGGATGGACGGAGAACGGAAAGGGGCACTGATGAGCAAGACGGCAGTTTCCACCGAGAACGCGCCGAAGCCGCCGGCGAAGTTCTCGCAGGCCGTCCGCAAGGGAAACCTGCTGCAGGTGGCCGGCCAGGTCGCGTTCGACCCGGCCACGAACGCGATCGTCGGCGACGACGTCGCCGGCCAGACCCGGCAGACGTTCAAGAACATCGAAGCCGTGCTGGCGGAGGCGGGCTCGAGCCTGGCCGACGCGATCATGGTGCGGGTGTACCTGACCGACACGGCGCACTTCGCGCCGTTCAACGAGGTCTACGACGAGCTGATCGGCGACGCGCCGCACGCCGCCCGCACGACCGTCTACGTCGGCCTGCCGGGCGAGCTGCTCGTCGAGATCGACGTGCTCTGCGTGCTGGACTGAGGTCTTGCCCCGGGGCCGCGGCCCCGGGGCGCTCAGCCGAGCACGCTCGTGTAGCCGTTCAGCGCGGGCTGCCCGCCGAGGTGGGCGTAGAGGACGTTCGAGCCGCTGTCGATCTCGCCGTTCTTGACGAGGTCGATGAGTCCCGCCATCGACTTGCCCTCGTACACCGGGTCGGTGATCATCCCCTCCAGCCGTGCGCACGTCTCGATGGCGTCCACAGTGGACTTGTCGGGGATGCCGTAGGTCCCGGCGTGGTAGCGGTCGTCCAGCTCGACCTCCGGGATCTCCCCGGCGCCGATCAGCTCGGCGGTGGTGCGCGCGATGCGCGTGACCTGCGCGCGGGTTTCGTCCGGCTTGGCGGAAGCGTCGATGCCGAGGATCCGCCGGTTCTTGTGCCCGGCCACCCCGGCGACCATCCCGCCCTGGGTGCTGCCGGTGACCGAGCAGACGATCACGGTGTCGAAGAAGACGCCGAGCTGCTCTTCCTGTTCTTCCAGTTCGACGATCCAGTTCGCGAAGCCGAGCCCGCCGAGCCGGTGGTCCGACGCGCCGGCCGGGATGGCGTACGGCTTCCCGCCGTCGGCTTCGATCTCCGCGACGGCGTCTTCCCAGGCCTGCTTGAACCCGATGCCGAAACTGGCTTCGACGAGCCGGACGTCCGCGCCGAGGATCCGCGACAGCTGGATGTTGCCGACCTTGTCGTAGAGCGGGTCGTGCCAGTCGACCCAGCTTTCCTGCACCAGCACGGCCTTCAGCCCGGCCCGCGCCGCGGCGGCCGCGACCTGCCGGGTGTGGTTGGACTGGACGCCGCCGATGGAGACGAGCGTGTCGGCCTTCCGTGCGAGCGCGTCGGCGACGAGGTACTCGAGCTTGCGCGTCTTGTTGCCGCCGAACGCGAGGCCGGAGTTGACGTCTTCGCGCTTGGCCCAGATCTTCGCGCCGCCGAGGTGCTCGGTGAGGCGGTCCAGCGGGTGCACCGGCGACGGGCCGAACAGCAGGGGATAGCGCGGGAAGTCGGCGAGGGTCATCGGTCCTCCAGGAGGTCGGTCCAGATGGTCGAGATCACGGAGACGGCGGTTTCGGTGTCGCGGGCTTCGAGGGCGTCGATGAGCCGGGTGTGGCGCGCCACCGAGTTCCAGGCGAGCGTCGAGCTGAAGCGCGCGTGCTCCAGCCGGCGCAGCAGGGGCGTGTAGCGGTCGAGGGTGGCGGCGACGGCGGCGTTGCCGGCCAGCCGGACGGGGATGTCGTGCAGCTCGTCGTCGGCTTTGACGGCGGCCTCGATGTCGCGGGCCTCGATGGCCTTCGCGAACCGGTCGTTGGCGGCTCGCATGGCGGCGACGTCGGCCGCCCGGATCTTCGCGGCGGCCTGCCGCACGGCGAACTCGTGCAGCACCCGGACGATCTCCCGCGCGTCGACGACGTCGGGCGACATCACCTCGGAGACCCGGGTGTAGCTCTGCGGCTTCGACTCGACGAGCCCGTCGTCGGTGAGCCGCCGCAGCGCCTCCCGCACCGGGGCCTTCGAGAGGCCGAGCTGCTCGGCGAGGTCGCCGTCGCGCAGCGGAGCGCCGGGTGGCAGCGACCCGTCGACGATGGCGTGCCGGATGCGGTCGTACGCCTCATCGCGCAGCAATGGCCTGGTGACCTTCGAGAGACTCACATCTAACATGTTAGATGCCAGAGGTGAACTGCGGAAGACCTGAATCCGGCGGCGGTGCTCCGGCTGTGGCTGTCGTGGGTGGTCAGCGCGGTCAAAATCGCCCTGACCACCCACGACGAGGTGCGGCAGACTCAGTAAACGGGGCCGGTGTACTTTTCCCCGGGGCCCTGGCCCGGCTCGTCCGGCACGGCTGAAGCCTCCCGGAAGGCCTTCTGGAGCGACTGCAGGCCGTCCCGCAACGGCCCGGCGTGCAGGCCCAGGTATTCCGCGGAGGCCGTCACGAGACCCGCCAGCGCGGTGATCAGGCGGCGGGCTTCGTCGAGGTCGCGGTGCGGGGACGTCGCCGGGTCGGCGTCGGCGAGACCGAGCCGTTCGGCGCCGGCCGACAGCAGCATCACCGCCGCGCGGCTGATCACCTCCACGCTGGGGATGTCCTCGAGGTGGCGGGGATCGGGGGAATACGGGGGCTGTTCGGAGGGTTGATCTGACACGTCTGGTACCCTTCCACGAGCGACCAGCTCCCGAGCGATCGGGGGCGGCAAGTGGAGCCCCGCTCCCACCCGCGTCACCCTCAAGGTGGCCGGGTCCGGTCTCGCCCGGACGCCAGTCCAGGGTGAAGTGTCCAGCCTCCGGGCCGGGCACGATCGGAAACAGAGTGGGCCCCGCGCACCGAACCGGTGTCGGGGCCTTCGCTATGTGGGCACCAGGTCGAAACGAGAAGAACAGCCCTCGGACCAAGGAGGCCCCATCAGCTCCGAGACACGCATCAACGAACGCATCCGGGTGCCGGAGGTCCGGCTCGTCGGACCGAACGGCGAACAGGTCGGCATCGTCCGGATCGAGGATGCGCTGCGGTTGGCTCAGGAGCAGGATCTCGACCTCGTCGAGGTCGCTCCCCAGGCGCGCCCGCCCGTGGCCCGGCTCATGGACTTCGGCAAGTTCAAGTACGAATCTGCCCAGAAGGCCCGCGAGTCCCGCCGCAACCAGCAGCTCACGGTCATCAAGGAACAGAAGCTGCGTCCGAAGATCGACCAGCACGACTACGAGACCAAGAAGGGTCACGTGTCGCGGTTCCTGGCGGCCGGCAACAAGGTCAAGGTCACGATCATGTTCCGTGGTCGCGAGCAGTCCCGGCCGGAGCTCGGTTTCCGGCTGCTGCAGAAGCTCGCCGACGACGTGACCGAGCTGGGCTTCGTCGAGTCGTCGCCCAAGCAGGACGGTCGCAACATGATCATGGTGCTGGCCCCGCACAAAAAGGTGAAGCCGAAGGCGAAGGCCGAGCAGGCCCCCGAGGCGTAAGCGCCGACCAGCACATGTCAGCGGCTCACCGGGTTTCCGGTGAGCCGCCGCGAAAGAGGACACCAAATGCCGAAGATGAAGACCCACAGCGGGACGTCGAAGCGAGTCCGCGTCACGGGCACGGGCAAGCTGCGCCGCCAGAAGGCCGGCCGCCGCCACCTGATGGAGAAGAAGTCCAGCCGCCTCACCCGCCGTCTCGAGGGCACCACCGAGCTGGCGAAGACCGAGGTCGGCCGCGTCAAGCGCCTCCTCGGCCGCTGACCCCGCAGAACTTGCAGTAACCACCCGGGGCGTTCCCCCTCGCCCCCCGATATCGACAGGATGGACCCGTGGCACGCGTCAAGCGGGCGGTCAACGCCCAGAAGAAGCGTCGCGCAACTCTCGAACTGGCCAGCGGCTACCGCGGCCAGCGTTCGCGGCTGTACCGCAAGGCCAAGGAGCAGACGCTTCACTCGCTCAACTACGCCTACCGGGACCGCCGTGCCCGCAAGGGTGACTTCCGCCAGCTGTGGATCACCCGCATCAACGCGGCCGCCCGCGCCAACGGCGTGACCTACAACCGGTTCATCCAGGGCATCAAGGCCGCGGGTGTCGAGGTCGACCGCAAGATCCTCGCGGACCTCGCCGTCAACGACGCCGCCGCCTTCACCGCGCTGGCCGAGCTCGCCAAGGCCAACGTGAACACCGGCGAAAAGAAGTCGGCCTGACCGGCAGTTCTCCCCGGCCCGGGGCGGATCCGTTCACCGAGCGGACCCCCCGGGTCGTTGCTGCGCGCAAGCTGACGCGGCGCGCGGACCGCGACAAGACCGGCCGGTTCCTCGCCGAAGGGGCCAACGCCGTCGAGGCCGCGCTGGCGAACGGCACCGTGCACGAGCTGTTCGTCACCGGGCGCGCCGCCGCGCAGCACGCGGAACTGGTGGACGCGGCCCGCGCGGCCGGCGTCCCGATCTCGCCGATCACCGACCGCGCGGCGAGCGGGCTGAGTGAAACCGTGACGCCGCAGGGCATCGTGGCCGTCTGCGCGCTGCTGGACCGTCCCCTCGAACTCGCCGTGGCACCGGGTGCCCGGCTCGTGGTCGTCCTGGTGGACGTCGCCGACCCCGGCAACGCGGGCACCGTGATCCGCGTCGCGGACGCGGCCGGCGCCGACGCCGTCGTCCTGGCGGGCGACACCGTCGACCCGCACAACGGCAAGTGTGTCCGCGCGGCCGCCGGCAGCCTCTTCCACCTGCCGATCGCCCGGGTCCGGGACGTCCCGGTCGCGCTGGACGCCTGTTCGGCGGCCGGCCTGCGCACGTTTGCCGCCCACGGCTACGCCGACGCCGAACTCGATCGGGTGGATCTCACCGAGCCGACCGCGTGGGTGTTCGGCAACGAGGCCCACGGCCTTCCCGCCGACGTCCTCGACCGCACGGACCTCGCCGTCCGGATCCCGCTGTACGGCAAGGCCGAAAGCCTCAACCTCGCCACGGCCGCGGCCGTCTGCGTGTACACGAGCGCGATGGCGGCGCGGCGCTGACCGGGCGGGCCCGCGCCCGCCCGCCGCGACCGCGCTGACCGTGCATCGGCACGGCCCGGGGCGAGCGGGGGCGCGCCGACCCGATCCCATAGACTTTTCTCGCCTTTGACCTTTCGCGCGCCGCGTGTCCGGCGGCGCGCGCACGACCAGTCCCAGCGGACGCCGAGGAGTTATGTCCGGAGCCAAGGAGAAGGAAGCCCAGGGCGCGGTGCTGGCCCCCGAGACGCTGCAGGAGGCGGTCAAGGCCGCCGAAGCCGCGTTCGCCGCCGCGACCGGGCTCGAAGCGCTGGCCGAGGTCAAGCCGGCTCATCTCGGCGACCACTCGCCGCTGATGCTGGCCCGCCGCGAGATCGGTGCCCTGCCCAAGCAGGAGAAGGCCGAGGCGGGCAAGCGCGTCAACGAGGCCCGCCAGGCGATCCAGTCGGCCTTCGACACCCGCCGCGCCGAGCTCCAGGTGGAGCGCGACGAGCGCGTGCTGCGCGAAGAGGCGGTCGACGTCACGCTGCCGTGGGACCGCGTCGCGCGCGGTGCCCGGCACCCGATCAGCACCCTCTCCGAGCGCGTCGCGGACGCGTTCGTCGCGATGGGCTACGAGGTCGCCGAGGGCCCGGAGCTCGAAGCCGAGTGGTTCAACTTCGACGCGCTGAACTTCGGCAAGGACCACCCGGCCCGCCAGCTGCAGGACACCTTCTACGTCGGCGAGGAGGACTCCGGCCTGGTGCTGCGGACGCACACCTCGCCGGTGCAGGCCCGCACGCTGCTGCACCGCGACCTGCCGGTGTACGTCGTCTGCCCGGGCCGCACGTACCGGACCGACGAGCTGGACTCGACGCACACCCCGGTGTTCACCCAGGTCGAAGGCCTCGCGGTGGACAAGGGCATCACCATGGCGCACCTCAAGGGCACCTTGGACGCCTTCGCCCGCGCGATGTTCGGCGAGAACTCCAAGACCCGCCTGCGCCCGCACTTCTTCCCGTTCACCGAGCCGTCCGCCGAGGTGGACGTCTGGTTCGAGGAGAAGAAGGGCGGCCCCGGCTGGGTCGAGTGGGGTGGCTGCGGCATGGTCAACCCGAACGTGCTGCGCGCCTGCGGCGTCGACCCCGACGTGTACTCGGGCTTCGCCTTCGGCATGGGCATCGAGCGCACCCTGCAGTTCCGCAACGGGATCCCGGACATGCGCGACATGGTGGAGGGCGACGTCCGCTTCACCCTTCCCTTCGGAACGGAGGCGTAGTGCGAGTCCCCGTCAGCTGGCTGACCGAGCACCTCGACATCGGCGAGGAGGTCACGCCGCAGGACCTGGCCGACGCCTTCGTGCGCATCGGCATCGAGGTCGACGACCTGAGCGAGCTCGGGCCGGTCACCGGTCCGCTGGTCGTCGGCCGGGTGGCCGAGATCGAGGAGCTCACCGAGTTCAAGAAGCCGATCCGGTTCTGCCGCGTCGACGTCGGCGAGGAAGCCGAAGAACCCGTCGTCGAGGAAGACGACGAAGACGAGGACGACGACGAAACCGGCGAGTTCGACGAGGGCCCGCACGGCATCAAGACCCGCGGCATCGTCTGCGGCGCGCGCAACTTCGCCGAGGGCGACCTGGTCGTCGTCGCGCTGCCCGGCGCGGTCCTGCCCGGCGACTTCACGATCGCGTCCCGCAAGACCTACGGCCGCGTCAGCGACGGCATGATCTGCTCGGCCCGCGAGCTCGGCCTCGGCGACGACCACGCCGGCATCCTCGTGCTGCCCTCCGGCACCGCGAGCCCCGGCGACGACGCCCGCGAGCTGCTCGGCCTCGACGACTCGGTGATCGAGCTGGCGCCGACCCCGGACCGCGGCTACGCCCTGTCCGTCCGCGGCCTCGCGCGCGAGCTGTCGAACGCGCTGGACGTCGCCTTCGGCGACCCGGCGATGCTGGAGGTCCCGGCGGCCGAGGGCGACGCGTGGCCGGTCCACGTCGAGGACCCCGAAGGCTGCCCGCGGTTCGTGCTGCGCCGGGTTACCGGCCTGGACGCGACCGCGCCGACCCCGTGGTGGATGCGGCGGCGGCTGATGCTGGCCGGCATCCGCTCGATCTCGCTGGCCGTCGACGTCACCAACTACGTGATGCTCGAGCTCGGGCACCCGCTGCACGCGTTCGCCACCAAGGCCATCCAGGGTGACCTGGTGGTGCGCCGGGCGAAGCCGGGCGAGAAGCTGACCACGCTGGACGACGTCGAGCGCACGCTCGACCCGGACGACGTGATCATCGCCGACGACAGCGGGGTCATCTCGCTCGCCGGCACGATGGGCGGTGCGAGCACCGAGATCACGGCGGAGAGCACCGACGTCCTGCTCGAGGCGGCGCACTGGAACCCGGCCGCGATCAGCCGCACCGCCCGGCGGCACAAGCTGTTCTCCGAGGCCGCCAAGCGGTTCGAGCGGTTCACCGACCCGCAGCTGTGCCCGGCGGCCGTCGAGCTGGCCGCCCGGCTGCTGCGCCAGTACGGCGACGCCGCCATCCAGCCCGGCCGCACCGACGAGGGCACGGTCGAACCGAACCCGCCCGTCGTGATGCCGATCAACCTGCCGGACCGGATCGCGGGCGTGAACTACCAGCGCGGCGTGACCGTCCGCCGGCTCACCCAGATCGGCTGCAAGGTCTCGGTCGGCACGGGTGACGACGGCACCGGCCTGGTCACCGCGATCCCGCCGAGCTGGCGCGGCGACCTCAAGCAGCCCGCGGACCTCGTCGAAGAGGTGCTGCGGCTGGAGGGCTACGACAGCATCCCGTCGACACTGCCCGCCGCCCCGGCCGGCCGTGGCCTGACCGACACCCAGCGCCGCAGCCGCAGCGTGGCACGGGCCCTGGCGGAGGCCGGGTACGTCGAGGTGCGCCCGTTCCCGTTCGTCGGCGACGCGGTGTGGGACGCCTTCGGCCTGCCGGAGGACGACGTCCGCCGCAACGCGGTCGTGGTCCGCAACCCGCTGGAGGCCGACCGCAACCGGCTGGCGACGACGCTGCTGCCGGGCCTGCTGGACACGCTGCAGCGCAACGTGTCGCGCGGGATGAAGGACGTCTCGCTGTTCCACATCGGCCAGGTCGTGCTGCCCGCGCCGAACCCGCTGAAGGTGCCCGACCTCGGCGTCGACCACCGCCCGACCGACGAGGAGCTCGCGCTGCTCGAAGCGGCCGTGCCGCAGCAGCCGCTGCACGTCGCGGTGGTGCTGGGCGGCCAGCTGCGCCGCGCCGGCTGGTGGGGCCAGGGCGAGCCGGCGAACTGGGCGGACGCGGTGCAGGCGGCCCGGACGGTCGCCGCGGCCGCCGGCATCGAGCTGACGGTGCAGGCCGCGGACCTCCCGCCGTGGCACCCGGGCCGCTGCGCCCGGCTGCAGGTCGGCGACTGGCCGGTCGGCCACGCCGGCGAGCTGCACCCCAAGGTGGTCGAGGCCCTCGGCCTGCCGCCGCGGACGGTCGCGATGGAGCTGGACCTGGACGCGATCCCGCTGCCGGACTCCCGCCCGGCGCCGAGCGTCTCGAGCTACCCGCCGGTGCTGCTCGACGTCGCCCTGGTCGCGGCTTCGGAAGTGCCGTCGGCCGACCTGGCCGCGGTGCTGCGCGAAGGCGCGGGCGAGCTGCTGGAAGACATCACGCTGTTCGACGTGTACACGGGCGAGCAGGTCGGCGAGGGCAAGCGGTCCCTGGCGTACAAGCTGCGCTTCCGCGCCGCGGACCGCACACTGACGGTCGACGAGGCCACCAAGGCCCGCGACGCGGCAGTGGCGGCGGCAGGCGAGCGCTTCGACGCAACCCTGCGCGCCTGACCACAGGACGCGACAAGGCCGAGGAGGGGCCGGCACCCCGGCCCCTCCCACCCGCGTCGACCTTCTAATCACGCGTGATGCCCTGCCAATCACGCGTGTCGCCTCCCTGATCACGCGTGATGCCCTGCCAATCACACGTGTGGAGTTGCCCCGTGGGGCCGGACACCTTGATTCCAGACAGTGGTCTGGAGGGAGGATGTCCTGGTGTCTCGCAGGTCGAAGTATCCGGAGCAG
>NZ_JBSGDR010000014.1:133896-252973 GCF_053602455.1 Amycolatopsis sp. NPDC004378 | reverse complement strand
GGGGGGGGGGGCCGGGGGGGGGGGGGGCCGCGCGGCGCCGGGACCGGGATCCGACCCGGCCGGGCGCGGTCGGCCGGTCGGAAAGACTGTGGTTTCGCATGGTTTTCGCCCCTGGGGTACGACGGACGCGCTGCGGCGTCACCAGACGTGAAAGAGTCACGAATTGCGTACTGGAGCAGGGGAATCGTCACGCCGCGAACGCGGGCGCGGCGTCCAGTTGATCTTGTTTTGGACGCAGTTCTCCCCGGCTGCCCGGTCCGGGTCAGTCGGGGGAGGTGGTCGGCAGGGCGGCTTCCCTGCCCGCGCCGTCGACCTCGTGGTCGCGGCTGGTGCCGATGAGCTTCAGCTGGGTGGTGGTCACGTCGTCGGTGTGGACGGCGAACGGGTGGCGGGCGCCGCCGGGGCCGTCGTGGCCGGGCGCGGCGCTGGGGGCCGGCGCGCTCGGGGCGCCGGTGCCGCCGGGCAGGCCCGGGGTGCTGTCGCCGCCGCCGTTGCGCGCGTGGACGCCGGAGTCGCGCGGCTGCTCCGGCCGCGCCGGCAGCGTGTTCTGCCGCTCGACCAGGTGCACCACCGCGACGTGCGTGGTCTGCGGGGTCGTCGCCGCGGCGGCCTCGGTGGCGGCGCTCTCGGTGACGACCGGGGCGGCCACCTGGGTGACGGTCGCGGTCACCGCGCCGGGCACGGTCACCGTGACGCCGCCCGAGTTCGAAGCGCCGGTGAAGATCGGGTTCAGGATGTCGTCGATGGGGAGCAGCGGCGCCGCGCCGGGGTTGTTCGCGGGCGGCTGGGTGAGCGGCGCGAGCACGGTGTGGGACAGCGTGTCCGTGAGGGCGCCGACGGTGTTCAGCGTGCCCTGCAGGGTGGTCGTGACGGTGTTCAGCGTCCCGCCGACCACGTCGACGACGCCGCCGACGAGCCCGCCGAGCAGGTTCGCGGACGCCTTCGGGGTGGTCTTGACCGACGGCGCTTCACTGGTCTGAGTGTCCTTCGTGGACTCGACCTGCGGCTGCTTGGCGGCGATCTTGGTCTCGGGCGCGGTTTCCGGCGGGGTCTCGGCGGCCTGGGTGTCTTCCGGCTGCTTCGCGGTTTCGTCCGCGGCTTCCGGCTGCCGCGCGCAGGCGACGGCCTCACGGTGCGCGGTGCGGTGCTTGCCGTGTGCGAAGAGCTTCGCGACCTGGTCCTTCGCGGCGTGGTCCGGCGCGGCCTGGTCCACAGTGGAAACGGCGGGTGCCTCGGGGCAGGACCGGTGCTCCGCGGCGGCCGCGGTGCTGCCGGACAGCGCGCCGGTGAGCAGCCAGCCCGCGAGCGTCAGGCCGCCGGCGACGAGGATCTTGGCGGCGGGCCGCTGCAGCGCGGCCGTCCACGGGCGGGGCGTGTGCCCGCGCGCGTGCGCGAGGCCGCCGCTTTCGGGACGGGGCTCACCCGCGGTGAGCGCAGGCCGAGCGGGAGCGCTGCGGCGCGTGTCCGCCGTGCTGCTCACCGCCACCACCACCGTCCGCGCCTGAGACCCGTGCGATCGACGCTCGAGTCCGTACTTGCTGGGGTCTTTCTCCGGCCAGGTCGCAGTTCCCCCGGGGCTGCACTCTTTCTAGCACCGCTCGGGAGTCTTTCATCTCTCCCGCGTTCGATCCAGCCCGTAAGGCGGAACGGCCCTACCGGGCAAGGTATCTGCGGCCGACGAGTTGATCACTCTCAGTGCCGTTCGGGTGCTTTGCTGCGGCCATTCGGAGGAGTCGCGCAAAACCCGCCTCCGGGCGTTGACCTGATGTTTCCGCGGCGCGGATAGCGTTGCGTGCCGAATCGGTGGCGGTGCGTGCGCGTGGCCGCGTTTCGGCCGGTCGTCCGAACCGCGTCCGAGGGGTGGGACGCGCGCGGACCGCATCCCGTCCGGACCTGTCACCCGCTGTGTGCGCGGCGTCGGACCGGGTGCGTGCCGGAACCGGCCGGAGTGGCCCGGGGCGTCCGAAATTCCCCGACCGCGGTCGTCAGACCAGTTTGCGCAAACGGGTGATGGCTTCGTCGATGACGTCGTTGCGTTTGCAGAACGCGAAACGCAGGAGGTGTTTCCACTCGTCCGGGTGATCGGTGAACACCTTGACGGGCACGGCCGCGACACCGACCCGTCCGGGCAGCTCCCACGCCAGGTCGGCGGCGTCGGCGAAGCCCAGCGGCCGGACGTCGACGCAGACGAAGTAGGTGCCCGCCGTCGGCCGCACCGCGAACCCGGCGTCGGCGAGCCCGGCCGAGAGCCGGTCGCGCTTCTCCTGCAGGCTCTCGCGCAGTCCGTCCACCCAGGGCAGTTCGTGGTCGAGCGCGTGCGCGACGGCCGGCTGCAGCGGCCCGCCGGAGACGAACGTGATGAACTGCTTCGCCGCCTTGACGGCCGCGACCAGCTCCGGCGTCGAACAGACCCAGCCGATCTTCCAGCCGGTGCAGTTGAACGTCTTGCCGGCGCTGGAGATGCTGACCGTCCGCTCGCGCATGCCGGGCAGCGTGACCAGCGGAATGTGTTCGGCGTCGTCGAACACCAGGTGCTCGTAGACCTCGTCGCAGATCGCGATCAGGTCGTGTTCGACGCACAGCGCGGCGAGCGCTTCCAGCTCGGCGCGCGTGAACACCGTGCCGGTCGGGTTGTGCGGCGAGTTGACGAGGATCGCCCTGGTCCGCGGGGTGACCGCGGCGCGCAGGCCGTCGACGTCGAGGCCGAACCGGCCGTCCGGGCCTTCGACCAGCCCGACGACCCGGCGTTCGGCGCCCGCCATCGCGACCGCGGCGGCGTAGGAGTCGTAGTACGGCTCGATGACGATGACCTCGTCGCCGGCCTCGGTCAGCGCCAGCAACGCTGCCGTGATGGCCTCGGTCGCGCCCGCGGTGACCAGGATCTCGGTGTCCGGGTCGTACTCGGTGCCGTACCGCCGCCGGTGCCGCGCGATCGCGGCCCGCAGCTCCGGCCGCCCGGGTCCCGGCGGGTACTGGTTGGCGCCGCCGAACAGCGCGTTCTTGGCCGCGTCGAGCATCCCGGCGGGCCCGTCGGTGTCCGGGAAGCCCTGGCCGAGGTTGACGGCGTCGTGCCGGACCGCCAGCGCCGTCATCTCGGCGAAGATGGTCGAGGTGAAGGGCCGGAGGCGGGGGACGAGAGCAGGTTCGCGCACGATCAAGCATCCTCACGGACAATGGTGATGTGGAGCAACTGACCCCCGCCAAGGTGACGCCCGCCGACCCGCCGGGCGGCGCAGCCGGCGAAGCGGAAAAGCGCCGTGCGCTGCGCAAGATGAAGCTCGTCGCGCTCTCGTTCCTGCTCGGCGCCACGCTCGTGTTCCTGCTCACCAGCTGGGCGCAGGCGGCGGGCTGGCCGGGCTGGGTCGGCTACGTGCGCGCCGCGGCCGAGGCCGGCATGGTCGGCGCCCTGGCCGACTGGTTCGCCGTCACGGCCCTGTTCCGGCACCCGCTCGGGCTGAAGATCCCGCACACGGCGATCATCCCGAACAAGAAGGACGCCCTGGGCAACAGCCTCGGCGACTTCGTCGGGTCGAACTTCCTCTCCGAGGAGGTCGTGCGCGACAAGCTCAAGCGCGTCGAGATCGCGCGCCGCCTGGGTGCGTGGCTGGCGCAGGAGGACAACGCCGAGCGCGTGACGTCGGAGCTGGCCACGGTGGTCCGCGCGGCGGTCCGCGTGCTCCGCGACGAGGACGTCCAGGCGATCATGGAGCAGGCGGTCGCGCGGCGGATCATCGACAAGCCGTGGGGCCCGCCGCTGGGCAAGATCCTGCAGGGCGTGTTCGCCGACGGCGCGCACCACAAGCTCGTGGACCTGATGTGCGACCGCGCCTACGAGTGGGTGCGCGACAACCACACGACGATGCTGCGCGTGGTGTCCGACCGGGCGCCGAGCTGGTCGCCGAAGTTCGTCGACGAGATGCTCGCGGACAAGGTCTACGGCGAGGTGCTGTCGTTCGCGTGGGCGGTCAAGACCGACGTCAACCACCCGATGCGGCTGGCGCTGGACAAGTTCCTCGGCGAGTTCGCCCAGGACCTGCAGACCGACCCCGACGTGATGGCCCGCGCCGAGCAGGTGAAGGGCCAGATCGTGCACCACGAGGAGGTCCAGCGCCTGATCGGCTCGGCGTGGAGCACGGCGAAGGAGATGCTGCTGACGGCGGCGGAGGACCCGTCGAGCGAGCTGCGCCGCCGCGTCCGCCTGGGCCTGACGTCGCTGGGGGCGCGCCTGGTGGACGACGACCAGCTGCGGTCGAAGGCCGACGGCTGGGTCGAGGGCGCCGCGGCGTACCTGGTGAAGAACTACTCGCGCGAGATCACCACGATCATCACGGACACGGTCGAGCGCTGGGACGCCGAGGAGACGTCGCGCAAGATCGAACTCCAGGTGGGCCGCGACCTGCAGTTCATCCGCATCAACGGCACGGTCGTGGGCGCGCTGGCCGGCCTGGTCATCTACGCCGTGGCGGAGCTGCTGTTCTGACGACCGAGGCATATACCACACCTGGGGGAGTCCGAACCCAGTTGTCCACAGGAAGCTGAGTTATCCCCGGGGTTGTCCACAGGTTTTCATCGTGATGGCCTAATCGGTGTCCACAAGGTGTGGGGGTAGGGCCGTCCGGGGCGTGGATATGTGGGGGCTTGTCCCCGAGTTGTCCACAGCTGTTCGAGGGTCCGCCGCTCGGATGAGGGCCGTCAGCCCGCCGCGGCACGAGCGCGCCAGCCGCGGGCCTTCTCGCGGTTGCCGCACACCCGCATCGAGCACCACGTGCGCGACCGGTTGCGCGACTCGTCGTAGAACGCCCACAGGCAGGTGTCGGCGGGGCAGATCTTCAGCCGGATCCAGTCGCCGCGGACGACGAGCCGGGTGCAGGCCGCGAACACCGCGCCCACGACGTCGTCCGCGACGAGCGCCGGACCGTCGTCGGTGAGGGAGATCCGCGTGCCGATGTCGATCGTGCCGAGGGGCAGGCGCGGGTCGCCGATCGCCGCGCGCAGGGTGTCCCGGGCCGCGCGGGCTTCGGCGGCCGGATTGGCCTTCAGCGCGCGCCCGGCCGCCCACTCGCGCCACTGCCCGGGGACTTCGAGCAGGTCAGTGCCCTCTTCGACGTTGACCGTGTTGAGGAACTCCACGACGAGGGAGGCGTCGGTGTGCACCGAACCAGTGTACGGCGACGGGTGGTTGCCCTCGCGTGCGATAACCCACATAATCCCTTCGATGGTTACTCGCGATCGAAGGGAGCGACGATGAGTGCGGTGCCGACGCTGGGTGTGGTGGCCCTCGACTGCCCCGACCCGGTGGCGCTGGCCGGCTTCTACCGGGCGGTGCTGGAGTGGGACGCGCCCGAAGTCGCCGACGACGGCCACTGGGTGACCCTGGCCAACCCCGTGGGCGGCGCGGGGATCGCGTTCCAGCGGGTGCCCGACTACCGGCCGCCGTCGTGGCCGTCCGCCGACCGCCCGCAGCAGCTGCACCTCGACCTGAACGTCACCGACCTCGAAGCGGCGCACGAGCGCGTGCTCGGCCTGGGCGCGAAACTGCTGGACGACGGCCCGGAGACGTTCCGCGTCTACGCCGATCCGGTGGGGCACCCGTTCTGCCTCTGCGCCTGCTGACCGATTTGTGCGTAGGCTCGCATGTGTGATTTGTCCGAAGTGTCAAAATCAGATGCGGACCGTGGACAAGAACGGCGTCCACATCGAGCAGTGCGAAGGCTGCCGCGGGATCTTCCTGGACCGCGGTGAGCTGGAAGCGATCGCCGGTGCGGAGAGCTCCTTCTACGGCCACCAGCCGCCGCCCTACCGGGGCCACGCCGACTCGCCGCGCCCCTACCGCGGCGGCTACCCGGACTCGCCCAAGGCGTACCGCGGCGGCTACGCGGACTCGCCGCGGCCGCACCGCGGGTACTCGGATTCGCCGAGGCCGTACGGGCACGGCCACCGCAAGCGCGGCTTCCTCGAGAACCTCTTCGACTGAGGTGGGTCTCGACCTGCGGATCTGCCCGGCGTGCGGCGACCGGGCGGACCGCCCGGTCGCTTCCGGGGCGCAGCTCGCCTGCGGCCGGTGCGGGCACCGGTGGCCGTTCCGGAAGCTACCGCTGTTCGCCCTGACGGGCCCGAGCGGCGCCGGCAAGTCGACGCTCGGCCCGCTGCTGGCGGCGCGCTTCGCCGGCGAAGTCGTCGTGCTGGAGCAGGACGTCTTGTGGACGGGCGCCCTGCGCGACGACGTCTCGGCGTTCCGCGCGGTCTGGCTGCGGATGGCGGCGATGCTGCACCAGAACGGCCGCCCGGTCGTGCTGTGCGGCACGGTCGTGCCCCCGGAGTTCGAGCCGCTGCCGGAGCGCGCGTTCTTCAGCGAGATCCACTACCTGGCCTTGGTGAGCAGCCCCGAGTCCCTGGCCCGCCGCCTGCGGGCGCGCCCGGCGTGGCGCGAGTGGGACGAGCCGAGGATCGCGGAGATGCTGGAGTTCAACGACTGGCTCCGGAAGTCGGCTTCGGAGCTCGGCGTCGACCTCTTCGACACCACGGAGGCCCCACCGGAGGCGGCGGCCGACCACGTCGAGAAGTGGATCCGCGCCCGGTTGCCCTAACCCAGGGGCCAGGTGCGGCCGTCCGGTGCGTCGAGCCAGAACTCCTGGCGCTCTTCGGTCACCGTCACCCCGAAGCGGTCGCGGTCCGGCTTGCCCAGCTCGCACCACTCGACGTAGGCCGCCTCCGCGATCTCCCACAACGCGCGCGGGCCGCCCTGGGCGACTTCGTCCGCGCCGGCGCGCTTGCGGTGGCGGACCCACGAGCCGTCCGGGTGGACCAGCGCCACGCTCGGCGCCTCCTCGTCGCCGCCTTCGCGGACCGGCCGGGAGCCCGGCAGCGCCAGCCCGGCGAAGAACTCGAACTGCTTGCGCGGCTGGAGCACCGTCGACATCGGCAGCCGCGTCTGCGTCCAGTCGTCGCGGGACGGCCGCGGGAGTGGATCCGCTTGCGGCAGCCGATGTGCGCGAAGCGGCATGAAGCGGCCGTCGCGCGCGAGGACGCGGCCCTGGCCGGTGCCGTCCTCTCCGGCGACGATCCGGACGAGCCCGGCGCCGATCGGCCGGTTCAGCGTCGTCACGATCAGCCCGCCCGGCACGGTCTGCGCCAGCCAGGCGAGCGGGATCGACGACACCGAAGCCGTGCAGAGCACGCGGTCGAACACCGTGCCGGCCGGGAAGCCGAGCGCGCCGTCGCCCACCGCGCAGGCCGGCCGGTAGCCCGCCAGCGCCAGCCGCTCGCGCGCCCCGGCGACGAGCAGCGGGTCGATGTCCACTGTGGACACCTGGCCGGCGCCGCAGCGGTGGCTCAGCAGCGCCGCGTTGTAGCCGGTGCCGGTGCCGATCTCGAGCACGCGCTGCCCGTCGCGCACGCGCAGCTCCTCCAGCATGATCGCCATGATCGACGGCATGCTCGACGAGCTCGTCGGCGTGCCCGGCACCGGGCCGGTGCGCCGGGCGAGCTCCCAGCGGTCCGGGTCGTCGTCCAGCTGCGTGACCAGGACGTCGCGGGAGTAGACGGTCTCCAGCCAGCCCGGGTCGCCGCGTTCGACCGCGGCCCACAGCCCGCCCGCCGGCGCGAAGAACCGCGGCAGGAAGACGTGGCGGGGAACCGCGCGGAACGCGGCGATCCACTCCGGGGCGTGCAGGACGTCCTCGTCGAGAAGGTGCTCGACGAGGCGCCGCCGCAGCCGGGCCGAGCGCGTCATGCGACCACGTTAGCGGGTGAGGACCGTCACGCCCGATAGTTGCAAGCAGAGTGCTTGCAATAGCTAGCACGTCGGCGTACCGTCGGAATGGTCGCGAGGAGGTGACCGGATGACGGAGACCGGTGGGACGCCAGGATCCGGCAGCCCCATGGAGAAGGTCGCGGACATCGCTTCCGACATCGGCGAGTACATCCGCCAGCAGCGCAACACCGCGAAGATTTCGTTGCGCCAGCTGTCGAAGCTCGCCGGCGTGTCCAACCCGTACCTGAGCCAGATCGAGCGCGGGGTGCGCAAGCCCAGCGCGGAGATCCTGCAGCAGATCGCCAAGGGTCTGCGCATTTCGGCGGAAGCGCTGTATGTGCAGGCCGGGATCCTCGATCTGCCGACGGGTGGTCCGGTGGGCGACGCGATTCGCGCCGACGCCGAGCTGACCGAACGGCAGAAGCAGGTCCTGCTCGACGTCTATGAGTCCTTCCGCCGGGAGAACGCCGCGGCACGGCCGGCCGCCGAGTCCTCTCCCACCACAGACACCCCTGACAACGCTCCAGCCGCAGACACCAAGGAGTCAGCATGACCGCCCCGAAGACCGAAGACGTCAAGAAGGCCGTCACCACCGCCCTCGACCAGGTCCGCACCCCGCTGCTCGCCGCGCTCGGCGCCGGCAACCTGGCCGGCCAGGCCGTCACCGACGCCGTGGCCAAGGCCCGCGAGAACGTGACCAAGGGCAGCGAGACCGCCCGCAAGAACCTGCAGGAGCTGCCGACCGACGTCGAGAGCCTCCGCGAGAAGCTGGACCCGGCCGAGCTGCGCAAGGTCATCGACGAGTACACCGAGGCCGCGCTCAAGCTGTACAACAAGCTGGCCGAGTCGGGCGAGCAGGCGTGGGACAAGTTCGCGACGCAGCCGCAGGTCAAGAAGGCCATCGAGCAGCTCGAGGAGGCCCTGACCACCGCGCAGGGCCAGGTCGAGGGCGTCACCAGCGAGGTCCGCGAGCGCGTCGACGGCGTGCTGGGCACCTTCACCAAGCGCACCCGCTCGGTCGGCGAGAAGACCGCCCGCAAGGTGACCGAGGTCGCCGGCGACGCCGCCGAGGCCATCGAGGAGCTGGGCGACGACGTCGCCCACGAGGCCCGCTCGGCGAGCCGCAAGGTCGCCAACAAGACGGCCCCGAAGACGACCAGCCCGGCGGCCCGCCGGACGACCACCACCGCGACCGCCGCGAAGAAGCCGGCCGCGCCGAAGACCGACAAGTAAAAACGCCGTGAACGCCCGGCCCCGCCACCGCACCCGGTGGCGGGGCCGGGGTCGTTCGGGCGGTTTGCCGTAAGCTGTCGCTGTGCTGGTTGCCATCTGGATCGTCAACGTCATCCACTGGGGCAGCGCGCTGGTCGGGCTCTTCGCCTTCGTGCACGCGCTGCTTCAGCGCGCCGACGCTTATTCAGCCGCCGACCGCAAGACCAAGCCCATCTGGATGCTCATCACCGGTGGCGCGACGCTCGCGATGGCGCTGTTCGACGTCATGGGCCCCGGAATGATCTTCTGGGTCCCGGCCATGGCCGCGGTCCTGGTCTACATCGTGGACGTGCGCCCGAAGCTGATCGAGGTCCAGCGCGGCGGATCCAGCTGGTAGCAGCCGGCCCTCGCGCGGTGCGCGCCTGGTCCGCCGAAGCCATCGGCCGTGGCTGTGGCCGGATCGGCGACAACCGGCACGGTTAGGGTGGGGTCGTGACCTGGACCATTGCCGGGAGCCTCACCGTCGTTCCCGCCCCCACCCGTACCGACCTCGTCGCCGAGCCCGTCGCCAAGGCGCTGGCCGCGCTCGGCGAACCGGATGCCGTCGGCGTCGCGGAGATCGACCCGTCGCTCGCCGACACCGCCGCGTTCTGCGAGGCGTACGGCTCGCCGCTCGAGGCGTCCGCGAACTGCGTCGTCGTCGCCGGCAAGCGCGCCGGCGAAGTCCGCTTCGCGGCCGCGCTCGTGCTCGCGACGACCCGCGCCGACGTCAACGGCGTGATCAAGCGCCGCCTCGACGTCCGCAAGGCGTCGTTCGCGCCGATGGACGAAGCCGTCTCCCTGACCGGCATGGAGTACGGCGGCATCACGCCCGTCGGCCTGCCCGCGGAGTGGCCCGTGTTGATCGACAAGCGCGTCGCGGACGCACCCGAGCTCGTCATCGGCAGCGGGATCCGCGGCAGCAAGCTGCTGATCTCCGGTGCCGCGCTGGCCGCGTTGCCCGGGGCCGAGGTCATCGAGGACCTCGCCCGGTGACGTCCGTCTGGCTCCGGTACCTGACCGGTGCCGACATCGACTCGCTCGGCGTCACGGACGCGGACATCGTCGGCGCGGTGGAGGACGTCCTCGCCGACCACGGGCGTGGTCAGGTTGTCTTCGAGCCGCGCACGCACCTCGTGCCGGACAACGGCGGCAAGGGCCACTTCAACATCCTTCGCGGCCACCTGTCCGCGAAGCAGGTCAGTGGCGTGAAGGTCGTCGGCGACTTCGTGGGGAACTTCGAGCGGGGCCTCCCTTCGGAAATGGCGTTGATCCTGCTGCTGGACCCGGAAACCGGCATGCCGCGGGCGATCGTCGACGGCACGATGATCACCGAGGCCCGCACCGGCGCGATGACCGCCGTCGGCGCGAAGTACCTGGCGCGCCCGGACGCCCGGGTGCTCGGGCACATCGGTGCCCGCGGCACCGCCTGGTGGAACGTCGTCCTCCTCGACTCGCTGTTCGACTTCGCCGAAATCCGCGTGACCAGCAAGCGCCCGGAGTCCCGCGAGGACTTCGGCCGCCGGCTCTCCGAGCGGCTCGGCAAGGACGTCCGCGTCTGCGCCACGGCCGAGGAGACCCTGGACGGCGCGGACATCCAGGTCGAGGCCTCCCGGCTGGTCGAACCCGAAGCCCTGGTGCGCCGCGAGTTCCTCCGGCCGGGCACCTTCCTGGTGCCCTACGGCACGATCAGCGCGCTCGAGCTCACGCTGCTCGACGACATCGACAAGGTCGTCGTCGACGACTGGCGCGAATCGCGGTCCGGCAACCCGCGGTTCGGCGCCCTGCGCCCGCAGCTCAACGCCGGCCTCCTCACCGCGGACGGGGTCCACGCCGAGATCGGCGACGTCGTGGCCGGGAAGAAGCCGGGCCGCGAGCACGACGCCGAGCGGATCCTGTTCTGGCACCGCGGACTGTCCACAACGGACGTCGCGGTGGCGAACATGATCCTCGCCCGTGCCGAGGCTTCCGGCGTCGGCACCATGCTGCCGTACCGATGATCGTCACCGGAACCGAGTTCGCCGACGGTGAACGGCTGGAATTGGCCGAACCGCTGGTGGAGACGCTTTCGCGGCGCCGCAAAGCGCTGTTGACAGCGCTCGAAAGCCGCGAAAAGCCCGTCTACGGCGTCAACACGGGGATGGGCCGCCTCGCCGGCGTCCCGCTCGACGCGCACCAGCAGGCCGAGCACCAGCGCAACCTGCTGATCGGCCGGGCGGTCGGGGGACCGCCCTGGCTTCCCCCGGCGGACGTCCGCGCGCTGCTTCTGGTGCGGCTGCGCGACTTCCTGCAGCCGTGGTCGGGGGTGAGCCCGGAGCTGGTGCGGTTCCTGGTGGACCGCCTCAACGACGGGTTCACGCCCGCGGTCCCGCGGTCCGGCCTCGGCAGTTCGGGCGAGATCATCCCGCTGTCGCACGCGTTCCAGACGTTCCTCGGCATCGGCACGGTCCTCGAGGACGGCGTCGAAGTCCCGGCCGCCGAGGCACTCGCGCGGCGGGGTGCCGGGCCGTACGCGCTGGGGCCCAAGGAAGGCGCGTCGCTGCTTCAGGGGTCGCCGCTCGCGGTCATGCACGCGGAGCGCGGCTGGACCGAGGCGAAGCGGCTGATCGACCTGCAGACCCTGACCGAGGCGATGGCGATCGACGTGCTCGGCGCACCGCGCGAGGTGTTCTCGCCGGTGATGGCGGGCGGCGACGACCACTTGCGCTCTGTGCTGGTTTCCCTGACTTCGTGGGTGGGTTCCGGCCCGCTCCGGCCGGGCGTGGTGCAGGCGCCGCTTTCGGTGCGGGTCGCGCCGCGGGCACTGGCGCACGCGGGCCGTGTCGCTGCCGAACTGCACGAGACTTCGCTGCGCTGGCGGACGATGCCCGGCGACTCGCCTTCGTTCGTCGACGGCGAATTCGTGCCGGGGACGGCGTACCACGCGGTGGACCTCGGGTTGCGGATGGACGCGCTGACGGCCTCGCTGGTGCACCTCGGCGAGGTCTCGGTGCAGCGGACGCACCGGTTGCTGGACGAACGGTTCAGCGGGCTCCCGGCCCAGCTCACGGCCGATCCGGGCCCGCGGGCGGGGCTGGTGCCCCTGCACAAGCGCGCGGTGGGCGAGCTGCACGCGCTGCGTCGGCTCGCGAGCCCGGCGACGCTCGGTTCGATCGACACGTCGGCGGGCCAGGAGGACGTGCAGGCGTTCGCGTGGGCGGCGGGGGAGCAGCTGCGGGCGGCCGCGTCGCACCTGTTCGCGATCACGGCTTGCGAGCTGATCGCCGGGTCGCAGGCGCGGTACCTGGCGCCGGCCGGGGTTCCTGGGTTGGGCGCGGCTTACGACTGGGTGCGGGGGGTCGTGCCGCCGGTGGACGAGGACCGTCCGCTGGGGCCCGAGGTCGAGCGGCTGATCGCGGCTTGCCGTGGGGCTTTCGACCTGTCGGCGTTGACCTGAGTTTCGCCACCTTCGATGAGAGTGGGTCCGTCCCCGCTCGACCTCTTTGCCTGAACGGGCTTTCGCGCGCGATCGACTTCTCTGTCTTGCGCGCCGCTTTCGTTGCCCGGAGGGGCTTTCGCGTGCGATCGACCTGCCGGACACAGCGCGTTTTGCGCCGCCGCCCACCCCGCCCCGCGGGGGCGCCCCCCGTCTCGAATCTATCGCGTGGCACCGACGGATTCGGGCCCGCGCAAGGGAAATCCCCGGAGTTGTCCACAGGCTTGCCCCGATGTGGACAACCGGCGGCCGGAGGGCGCCGAAACGGGGGGCCGGGTCGGGCGGAGCGCTACGTTCGTGGTTGTGCGCCCTCCGGGGATGCGGACCCGGCGGAAGGAGGGATACGACGAAGGGTCCGCGTGAAGGTGAGGGTGCGCGCATAGGGGCGGAAGCCCAGATCGCGGTAGAGAGGAAGTGCGGCAACGGATTTCGGATGACCGATCACCGGATACACCACGGCTTCGCGAGCGCCGGCGTGGTGGGCTTCGCGCAGCGCGGCGAGGCAAACCGCCCGGGCCAGGCCCGTGCGACGGAACTCCGGCAAGGTTCCGACGGGCTCCAGCTCGCCGACGGCATTGCGGTCGTCGAGCCAGATCAGGCACTGGGCGGCGAACCGGCCGTCGGGTGCTTCCGCGACCCAGTCGAGCCGGGCGCGGTACGGCCAGGCCGCCATCACGGCCCGGTAGCTCGACGCGGTCACCCGCGACGGCTGCCAGACCTCGCGGTGGACGGCCACGCGCCGCTCCACATCGTCCGGGCCGACCGGCCGGACGGCAAACCCGCCGGGCACCACCGGCGCCGGCAGATCCACGAGGAGGCGAGACAGATACGACAGGTAGGGAGCGTTCTCCTGGAGCGCGTACCCGCTTCGCTCCAACGCGGCGACGACATGCTTCTCGCCGTCGAGCACGGTGACCGTGAGCTCGGCGGCCGAGGCGGTGTCTTCGAACCAGCCGAGCACCTCGGACGCGAGTTCGGGGCGCGCCGGATCGACGAGCAGCGCCAGTTCACCGGGTAGCGAGACCCAACCCCAAGCGACGACCTCGCCACCCGCTTCCCACAGCACGGTCGGCCATTCCGCTTCGCGGCCGGTTTGCTGGAACCGCTGCCACGGGAGATCCCCGACGTGCACCGAACTCGACTTCGACCAGATCCGCTGGGCCAAGCCCTGCATGGCCCGGAGGTCGGCGGGACCGGCGTAGCTGCGGCGCGTCACGGCGGGCATGAGCAGAATCGTCCTGTGCCGGGCGGCCCTCGCCAAGCGGTTTACGGGAGGGCGGGCTTGGACATCGGACTGATCGGGCGGGCGGCCGCGATGTTCGCGGTGACGAACGTCGACGACCTCGTGCTGCTTGCCGTGTTCTTCGGGCAGGCCGCCGGACGGCGGGGTGAGCTGAAGGTCGTCGCCGGGCAGTTCCTCGGTTTCGCCGGCATCCTGGCCGCTTCGGTCGCCGGGGCGCTCGGGGCCGGGTTGCTGCCGGACGGCGCCGTCCGGTGGCTGGGTGTGCTGCCGGTCCTGCTCGGGATCCGGGCGGCCTGGCAGGCGTGGCGCAGGGAAGACGACGAGCCCGCGCCGGCGGCCGGGGTGCTCGGCATCGCGGCGGTGTGCTTCGCGAACGGCGGGGACAACGTCGGCGTGTACGTGCCCGCGTTCGCGGCGAGCGGGCCGGCCGGCCTGGCCGGCTACGTCGTGGTGTTCCTCGTGGGCGTCGCCGTGTGGTGCGTCGCCGGGCGGTTCCTCGCGACGCGTCCGGCTGTGGCGCGGGTGCTCGCGCGGTGGGGTCACGTCGTGCTGCCGGTGGTGCTGGTCGCGCTCGGCGTGCTGATCCTGCTCGGCGTGTTCTGACTGCCTGGCGCGTTCCGGCTACTCGCGGCGGGCGGATTGCAGGGCGAGGCCGCGCGGGGTCGCGGCGCGGGTGAGCAACGCGAACGCGCCGTCGCAGAGCAGGGCCAGGACGACCGCGGCCAGGCCGCCGGCGAAGATCTCGCCGTAGCCCTGGGCGCCGAGGGCGAAGCCGTCGACGATGTAGCGGCCCAGGCCGCCGCCGTCGTTGACGATCGCGCCGATCGCGACCGTGGCGATGAGCTGGAGGAACGAGACCCGGGCGCCCGCCAGGATGACCGGGGACGCCAGCGGGAGCTCGAGCCGGAGCATGATCTGCCATTCGCGGTAACCCGTGCCGCGGGCGGCGTCCACTGTGTCCTGTTCCAGGGAGACCACACCGGCGTAGGTGTTGGTGAACAGCGGCGGCATCGCCAGCGCGACGAGGGCCAGCAGCAACGGCCAGAACGTCGTGTCCAGTTCCCAGCGGCTGGCCAGGAACCAGAACAGGATGATCAGGCCGAAGCTGGGGATCGCCCGGCCGATGTTCACGGCGCTGCTCGCCAGGAACGCGCCGCGCCGGTAGTGGGCGAGCCACAGCGCGGCGGGGATCGTCAGGACGGCCGCGATCACCAGCGCCAGCAGGGAAAACCGGAGGTGCTCCAGCGTCCGGTACGGGATGCCGGCCTTGTCGGTCCAGCTCCAGCGGTGGGGGTCCGCGAGCCACGCGTTCAGCTGGTCGAGGAAGCTCATCGCGCCCGCACCTTCCGCGACCAGGGCGCCAGCAGGCGCTCGCTGAGCCAGAGAACCAGGTCGACGACCACCGCCAGGACCACCGACAGCACCACGCCGACGATGATCTCCGTCGGGTTCGGCGTCGCGGTCTGGATACCCGCGCGGATGAAGTAGCCCAGGCCGCCCAGGCCGAGCATCGACGTCACCGTCACGAGCCCGATCGTCGTGACCGCGGCGACCCGGAGCCCGGCGATCACCACCGGCAGCGCGAGCGGCAGCTCGATCTGCCAGAGCAGCCTGCCGCGCGTGTAGCCCATGCCGACCGCGGCCTCGCGGACCTCGTTCGGCACCTGGTCGACGCCTGTGACGATGTTGCGGACCAGGATCAGCAGCGTGTACGTCGCGAGCGGGATCATCGCGGTGAGGAACGTCAGCCCGAAGAACGGCACCAGCACGGCGAACGCGCCGAGGCTCGGGATCACGTAGAGCGCGCCGGCCGTGCCCAGGATGACGGGGTACGACCAGCGGTACCGCAGCGAGAGCACCGCGAGCGCGACCGAAACGACCAGGCCGGCCCCGAGCGCGGCGGCCGTCAGCGAGATGTGTTCGCCGAGGCGCTGGACGATGTCGTCCGCGTTGCGGTCCACCCACTTCCACTGGAAGATCGGCGGTCCGCTGTCGGCGGCCAGCGGGGTCACGTGCACCTGGTGACCCTACCCCGATCGGACCGGGCTTATTCCGGATTCTGGGAATTCGGGCGGTTATCTCTCAATATGTGGGCGCATGTCGGTGGGCGGGGCTAGGGTCCTTTCGTCTGTTCGAGTGACGAGGGAGTGGGGATTCGTGCGCTGGTTCCGGAACGCGTCCGTGGTGGCGGTGGCCGTCGCGGCGACGCTCGGTTTGGCCGCCTGTGGTGGTGGCAGCGACAGCGGTGACAAGCCCGCCGCGCAGAGCAAGGGTGGGGCGCCGATCGTCGTCGCGTCCTTCAACTTCACCGACAGCCAGATCCTCGCCGAGATCTACGCGCAGGCCCTGGAAGCCAAGGGCTACCCGGTGACGCGCAAGCTGAACCTGGGCTCGCGCGAGCTGATCTACCCGTCGCTGAAGTCCGGTGAGCTGCAGTTCATCCCGGAGTACCAGGGCGCGGCGATCACCACCGGCTTCGGCAAGGAGGCCGGCAAGACCGCGCAGGAGGAGCACGACCAGCTGGCCAAGCTGTTCGAGCCCAGCGGCGTCGGCCTGCTGAACTTCGCCGCGGCGGAGGACAAGAACACCTACATCGTCAAGTCCGACCTGGCCAAGGAAAAGGGCATCGCGTCGATCAGCGACCTGAAGAAGCTGGACAAGGTCGTCATGGCGGGCCCGCCGGAGTGCGAGAAGCGCCTGCCGTGCTTCCAGGGCTTCAAGGACGTCTACAAGCTGACGAACGCGACCTTCCAGACGATCCAGGAGGCCGGGCCGCGGGTCGAGCAGCTCAAGTCCGGGGCCGTCACGGTGATCCCGGTCGACTCGGTCAGCCCGCTGACCGGCGACTCGAACTACACCGTGCTCAAGGACGACCTCAACATCGTGCCGACGGAGAACGTCGTGCCGGCGGTCAACAAGAAGGTGCTCGACGAGCGCGGCGCCGACTTCGCGAACGCCGTCAACGCGGTGAGCGCCAAGCTGACCACGGACGTCATGCGCGACCTGAACAAGCGGGTCGACTCCGACGGCGAGAAGGCGGCGGACGTCGCGAAGGACTGGCTGTCGCAGGCCGGTCTCTAACCGGCGGTGCCGCGCACGACCCAGGCGCTCGCCGAAAGCGGGATCGAGCCGTCCGGGTTGGTCGGCAGGCGGCTGCGCAGGAGTTCACGGATCTGGTCCCGGCGTGCCTCGGGAAGAGTCGCGAGGTACGCCGGGGCCGGGCCCTGGGCGCCGAGGAACGGCCGCCAGTAGTCGTCGAAGCCCGCGAACACCGTCGGGATCTTGAGCTCGCTCACCGACACCGCCGCGAAGCCCGCGTCCGTCCACAGGCGGCCGAACGGCTCGGGGCGGCACAGCGGGAACCTGCGGCCCTCGTGCAGGTCCGCGACGGCCGGATCGAGCTCCGTCGCGGTGTCCCAGAAGAGCCGGATCAGCTCCATGCCCCCGGCGAGGTCCCACAGGTACGCCGCCGCGAGTCCACCCGGGACGGTCACCCGGGCGATCTCGGCCGCCGCGGCGGCCGGGTCCGGGACGAAGTTCAGCACCAGGCCCGACACCGTGACGTCGAAGCGGTCCTCGGGGAACGGGAGGGACTGGGCGTCGGCGACGGAGAACGTCACCCGCGGGTCCGTCACGCTCGCGCGGGCCGTCTTCAGGAAGCCGTCCGACGGGTCGACGCCGGCCACCTCGGCCGGGTCGCCCGCCGTCAGGACCGCCGACGTCAGCGCGCCGGTGCCGCAGCCGACGTCGAGCCAGCGACGGCTCGGCGGCGCGCCGAGCTGCCGGACAAAGGTCTCCGCGATCCGGCGGCTCCACCGTCCGATGTAGGCCTCGTAAGCGTCGCCCGACTGCCACATGCGTGGAGTACAGCACAGAAAGCGCTGGTCAGCCGTTAGCCAGATCACCCGTCGCCGTGTGACCCGCTGACGTCGCGCGCCGCAGGAACTCCGCGATCAGGGCCAGTTCCTCTTCGCTGTAGCCGGCGCAGAGGTCGTCCATCGCCGTGTTCATCCCCGCGTAGAGCCGGAACAGCTCGGCGTTGCGGCCGCGGACCGCGCGCACCGCCACCGCGCGGCGGTCGGCCCCCTCCGGGTCGCGCTCGCGGACGATCCAGCCGCCCTTCTGCAGCCGGTCGAGGATGCCCGTCATCGTCGCCGGGTGCAGGCCGGCGCGGCGGGCCAGCGCGCTGGGGCTCAGCGGACCGTACCGGGCGATCAGCTCCAGGCAGTCCAGGTCGACGTCCTTGAGCGCCAGGTGCGCGCTGACCTGGTGGTTCAGCAGGGAAAGCTGGTTGCGCAGGTCGCGCAGCGACTCCTTGAGCGCCACAGTCGCGCGCCGGCGGCGGGCGGCGTCCGGGGTGACACTCATGGGGGTCAGCCTAACGCGGTGCGCGGCGTCCGAGCCGGTGGTGGAATCGTGGTCCACGATCGGTACCTCGGGCAAAGGAGTGAAATGGGAAAGGTCACGGCCACCGCGGAGCGCACCATCGACGCCCCGGCCGACAAGGTGCGCGCGCTCGTCGCGGACTACGCCGAAACGCGCCCGAAGCTGCTCACCGAGCACTACCGCGACTACGAGGTGACCGCGGGCGGCGTCGGCGCCGGGACCCAGGCCGGCTGGAAGCTGCAGGCGACGTCCAAGCGCGTGCGCGACGTCAAGGCCACCGTCTCCGAGCCGAAGCCCGGCACCCTGGTCGAGACCGACGCGAACTCCAGCATGGTCACCACCTGGACCGTCGCCGAAGCGGGCGAGAAGAGCGTGGTCCGGATCGAGACGTCGTGGGACGGCGCGGGCGGCATCGGCGGCTTCTTCGAGAAGACCTTCGCGCCCGGCGGCCTCAAGAAGATCTACGACGGCGTCCTGGGGAAGCTCGCGGAGATCGTGTGACGGCTCACAATCGGAATGTGCGCCCCGGTTAGCCGGTTCTACCCGGTGGAATCCGGGGCGCGTGCCCCGCTTCGAGAGACTTGAGGAGTTCGACGGTGAACGCACAGGCGACCGAAATCCGGCTGGCTTCGCGCCCGGAAGGTGTTCCGACGCACGACAACTTCGACGTGGTCGACACCGAGATCCCGACCCCCGGCGAGGGGCAGATCCTGGTGCGCAACCTGGTCATGAGCGTCGACCCGGCCATGCGCGGCCGCATGCGTGACGTGAAGTCGTACGCGCCGCCGTTCGAGGTCGGCGAGGTCATGTCCGGCGGGGCGGTCGGCGAGGTCGTCGAGTCGAAAATCGACGGTGTCGGACCGGGCGACCACGTGCTGCACCAGGCCGGCTGGCGCACCCACGCGGTGCTGGACGACAAGCGCTTCGTCAAGGTCGACGCCGACGCCGCGCCGCTCTCGACCTACCTCGGTGTGCTCGGCATGCCGGGCCTGACCGCGTACGCGGGCCTGCTGGAGTCCGCCGAGTTCAAGCCGGGCGACACCGTGTTCGTCTCCGGCGCGGCCGGCGCCGTCGGCTCGCTCGTCGGCCAGCTCGCGAAGCTCAAGGGCGCCAAGCGCGTCATCGGCTCGGCCGGCTCGGCGGAGAAGGTGCGGCACCTGATCGACGACCTCGGCTTCGACGCCGCCTTCAACTACAAGGACGGCCCGGTCGCCGAGCAGCTGCACAAGGCGGCGCCCGAGGGCATCGACGTCTACTTCGACAACGTCGGCGGCGAGCACCTCGAAGCCGCGATCAGCGCCATCAACCTGCACGGCCGGATCGCCGTCTGCGGCATGATCTCCCAGTACAACGCCACCGAGCCGACGCCGGCGCCGCGCAACCTCGCGCAGATCATCGCCAAGCGGATCACCATCCGCGGCCTGCTCGTGCTCGACCACTGGGGCCTGCAGCAGCAGTTCGTCAGCGAGGTCGCGCCGCTGGTGCAGTCGGGGCAGATCAAGTACTCGGAGACCTTCGTCGACGGCATCCGCAACGCGCCGGACGCCTTCCTCGGCCTGCTCTCCGGCGCCAACACCGGCAAGATGCTGGTCCGGATCGCCGACTAACCCAGCAGCGGGGCCAGTTCGGTCAACGCCGAGATCGTGTACGTCGGCGCGGGCGAGCCGGGCAGCGGGCGGACGCCGGGGCGGGCGAGCAACGCCGTCCGCAGCCCGGCCGCCTGCGCGCCCGCGACGTCCCAGTCGTGGGCGGCGACCATCACGGCCGCGCCGGGCTCGGCGGCGTAGGCGTCCAGCACCTGCCGGTACGGCTCGGGCGCGGGCTTGAGCCGGCCCGCCTGCTCGGCCGAGAAGATCCGGTCGAACAAGGGCGCCAGCCCGGCGTTCTGGAGCTGGGTCTCGGCGGTGGCGAGCGGCGAGTTCGTCAGCGCGACGACGTCGTGGCCCGCTTCGCGCAGCTTTGTCAGACCCCCCACGGCATCCGGGTGGGCGGGCAGTGAGCGCAGGCCCTCGCCGATCTTCGCGAGGTCCACCTCACGCCCGTGCCGGGCAGCCACCTCGAGCGCGGCTTCGCCGGCGATGCCCGCGAAGTCGCGGTAGCCGCCGGTCGCGGTGACGGTAAGGACCGTGTGGATGGCCAGCCCGAACCATTCGCGCCGCAGCTCGGGCCCGCCGACCAGCGGGTCCATCGAGGCGAGGTCGAGCAGAGTCTCGTTGACGTCGAAGACGCACAGCATGGGTTCAGTATTGCTGGCTCACCGCCCGTTCGTTGAGGTCCGCGTCCAGCTCCTGCGCCGACACCGGCAGCGCCATCTGGTCGCGCAGGATCGTGCCCAGCGTCGGCAGCGTGGACCGCTCCGGCCAGGTCGACGGGTCCCACAGCGAAGAGCGCAGGAACGCCTTCGCGCAGTGCATGTACAGCTCTTCGACCTCGACGACGACCGCCAGCTTCGGGCGTTTGCCCTGCACGACGAGCGAATCGAAGTACGGCGCGTCCGACATCAGCCGGGCGCGGCCGTTCACGCGCAGCGTCTCGTTCATCCCCGGCACCAGGAAGAGCAGCCCCGCGTGCGGGTTGTCGACGATGTTGCGGAAGCTGTCGATGAGCTTGTTGCCCGGCCGGTCCGCGAGCACCAGCGTCTTCTCGTCGAGCACCAGTACCGAGCCCGCCGGGTCGCCCCGGGGGGAGACGTCGCAGCTGCCGTCCGGCGCCGAAGTCGCCAGCAGCACGAACGGCGAGTGCGCGATCAGCGTGCGCGCGTGCTCGTCGATGTGGTCTTGGACCTTCTGCGTCGTCCTCGGCTTCGGGTCGCCGATCAGCTCGCGCAAGGCCTCGTGTGAGTCGATGATCCCCATGCCCCCAAGCTAGCGCGGACCACCGACAATCCGGCCCGCGATCGCGATCCGCGCGGCCTCCGTGGACTTCCGGACGACCTGGTCCACCGAATAGCCGTGCTTCACGAAGACGCCGTCGAGCTGGAACGTGCCGTAGCCGTGGGCCTGCGTGAACAGCTGCTCCATCAGCTCCAGGGCCTCCGCCGGGCTCGGCGCGACGAGCAGGCAGCGCATCAGGAACTCGTCGGTCAGCCGCCGGGTCTGTTCGTGCAGCTCGACGTGGTCCGGGCCGTGGAGGCCGTCGGCGTAGAGGACGTTCATCCCGGCCCGGCGCTCGATCAGGTACCGCGTGTACGCGCCCGCGGCGGCGGCCAGCGCGTCCGCCGGGTCGTCGAACTCGCCCGCCGCGGCCGCGACGCGCTCGGCGAGCTGGCAGGCGACGTTGCACGCCACCTCGGCCAGCAGGCTTTCGCGGGTCGGGAAGTGCCGGTACGGCGCACCGGGGCTGACCTTCGCCCGCCGCGCGACCTCGGCGACGGAAAAGCCGGCGAGGCCCTGCTCCGCGATGAGGTCCAGGGAGACGCGCACGAGTTCGCCGCGGAGGTCGCCGTGGTGGTACTTGCCGCCCATGACCTGGCTCACATCTTTCGCTCGGAATATGTAAGAGCACTCTCACGTCGTGCATGTAAGAGACCTCTTACGAGGACAACGGTACTTGAACTTGGAGGGTTCCATGAGCACCACCACGCACGCCATCGCCGCCCCGGCGCCGGGTGCGCCGCTCGCGCCGACCACGATCGAGCGCCGTGCCCTGCGCCCCGACGACGTGCTGATCGACATCGCCTACGCCGGCATCTGCCACAGCGACATCCACCAGGCCAAGGAGGACTGGGGCCAGGCGATCTTCCCGATGGTCCCCGGCCACGAGATCGCCGGCGTCGTCGCCGCGGTCGGCTCGGACGTCACGAAGTACCAGGTCGGCGACCGCGTGGGCGTCGGCTGCATGGTCGACTCCTGCGGCGAGTGCGAGTACTGCAAGGCCGGCACCGAGCAGTTCTGCGTCAAGGGCAACGTCCAGACGTACAACGGCGTCGGCTTCGACGGCGAGAACACCTACGGCGGCTACAGCAACCAGATCGTCGTGAAGGACGCCTTCGTCTGCCGCATCCCGGAAGGCATCAGCCTCGACGTCGCCGCGCCGCTGCTCTGCGCGGGCATCACCACCTACTCGCCGCTGAACCACTGGGGCGCCGGCCCCGGCAAGAAGGTCGCCGTGATCGGCCTCGGCGGGCTCGGCCACATGGGCGTCAAGATCGCCGCCGCGATGGGCGCCGAAGTGACCGTGCTGAGCCAGAGCCTCAAGAAGCAGGAGGACGGTCTCAAGCTCGGCGCGACCGACTACTACGCGACCAGCGACGAGGCGACGTTCGACGTCCTCAAGGGCAAGTTCGACGTCATCCTCAACACCGTCTCGGCCAAGCTGCCGGTCGACGCCTACCTGAGCCTGCTCAAGGTCGGCGGCGCGATGGTGAACGTCGGCGCGCCCGGCGAACCGCTGTCCTACAACGCCTTCTCGCTGCTGGGCGGCAACAAGGTGCTGGCCGGCTCGATGATCGGCGGGATCGCCGAGACGCAGGAGATGCTGGACTTCTGCGCCGAGCACGGCATCGGCGCGGAGATCGAGACGATCTCGGCGGACAAGGTGAACGAGGCCTACGAGCGCGTCGAGAACTCCGACGTGCGCTACCGCTTCGTCATCGACGCCTCGACCATCGGGGCGTGACGCGCGCGCACGGCAACCGCGTCAGAACACCACGGTGCGGTTGCCGTGCACCAGCACCCGGTTCTCCAGGTGCCAGCGCAGGCCGCGCGCGAGGGTGACCTTCTCGATGTCGCGGCCCTTGCGGACCATGTCCTCGACCGAGTCGCCGTGGTCGACGCGGATGACGTCCTGCTCGATGATCGGGCCCGCGTCGAGGTCCGCCGTCACGTAGTGGCAGGTCGCGCCGACCAGCTTCACCCCGCGCGTGTGGGCCTGGTGGTACGGCTTCGCGCCGATGAACGACGGCAGGAAGCTGTGGTGGATGTTGATCGCCCGGCCCGCCCACTCGCGGCACAGGTCGGCGGGCAGGATCTGCATGAACCGGGCCAGCACCACGGCGTGCGGGTCGTGCTCGCCGACCAGCTTCCGCACCTGCTCGAACGCCGCCGCCCGGTCACCCGGCGGGAACGGCACGTGGTGGAACGGGATGCCGTGCGCGCGGGTGATGTCGGCCAGCGACTCGTGGTTGCCGATCACCGCGGCGATGTCGACGTCCAGCTCGCCGGACGCGACGCGGCCGAGCAGGTCGTACAGGCAATGGCCCGCCTTCGACACCAGGACCACCGCGCGACGCCGTTCGCCGGTGTCGCTCACCTGCCAGCTCGACTCCGCGGACAGGTCCGCGGCCACCTCGCCGAACCGGGCGCGCAGCTCCGCGGCGTCGAAGGGGAGCGAGTCGGCCCGGACGACCTGGCGCGTGAAGAACCAGCCCGTGTCCGGGTCGGTGTGGTAGGCCGCCTCGACGATCCAGCCGCCGTGCTCGGCGAGGAACCCGGAGATCCGGGCGATGATGCCGGTGCGGTCGGGGCAGCCGAAAGTGATGACGTAGCGGCGTTCTGGAGCGGTCACCAGGGCATTGTCCCCCGCGCCGGTCAGACGGCGGGGAGCCGGTCCCCGGTGGTCGCCGCGTGGTTCGGGCGGCCGTACAGCGCCCGGTAGACGTCGTCGGCGGCGCCGGACACCTCGGTTCCCGGGGTGCCCACGGTCCACGTCCGCTCCGGCGTCGTGACCCGCACGCCGAAGGTGAAGCCGCGGCGCGGGACGACGAAGGTCAGGAACTCGTCGATGCCGTCGTTCGCGAACTCGGGGGAGAAGCGCGTCGTGCCGTCTTCGAGAGCCGACTCGGCGTCGAGGCGGTGGATCGCCGTTTCGTGGGCCATCCGGCGGCCCCACGGCGACTCCGGGTTCCGCAGCAAGGCTTCCCGCAGGGCCAGGCGCTGGCCGTCCCACCACCCGAGGACGTCGTCCCAGCTCGCCGGCGGGTCGGATTCGCCCGGCTTGCCCAGCGTCAGGCCGACCGCCAGGGCGTGCACGGACGCGACGTGCGCCACCAGGTCATGGACAGTCCAGTTCGGACAGTTCGGGATCGGCGTCGCCGGACCGGCTTTCAGTGCCGCCCGCTTCAGCCCGTCGGCGTGGACGTCGATCGCCTCCAGCAGCTGCATGCGCCGACCGTAGCCGCCGGCCGGCCTCGATGGCGAACACCAGGCCCAGGCCGAGGCTGAACGACAGCAGCAGGCCCTTGACCGGCTCGTCGGCGAAGGCGGCGCCGCCGGCCAGGCCGATCAGCACGCTGTACACCGCCCAGATCGCCGCCCCGGCGAGGTCGAGCGGCACGAACCGGCGCAGCGGGTAGCCGAGGCCGCCGTTCGCGAGCGCGCTGGCGACGCGGCCGCCGGGCAGGTAGCGCGCGGCGATGATCAGCAGCCCGCCGTTGCGCCGCACCTGCTCGCGCGCCCATTCGTAGCGCCGCCGGCCTTCGGGACCGCGGTGCAGCCGCGCGATCGCGCGCGGCCCGGCGGCCCGGCCAACGGCGTACCCGAGGCAGTCGCCCACCCACGCCCCGCCGGCGGCGACCGCGGCGAGCAGGGCGAGCTGCCGCGGATCGGGACCGACCAGGACGGCGACCGTCACGACGGTCGTCTCGCTGGGCATGAACGGCAGCAGCGCGTCCAGCCCGGACACGGCGAACACCAGCACCCACAGCCACGGCGAGCCGAGCGCGTCGCGCAGCAGGTCGGTGAGCTGCCCCAGGAATTCCACAGCTCAATGGTGATCACCGCAGGTCACTTCGGGGTGACGCAGCGGGGGTGGACCGGTGAACGTTCAGGCCGGGGCCACCGAGGCCCACGGGACGGTCAGCTCGCCCAGCCGCACCCGCGACGGCGGATCGACCAGTGGCCAGCCCCGCGCCGCCAGCAGCCGGACCGTCTCCCGCCAGCGGGACCGGACCCCGAACCCCTGGTGCGGCGCGGCCGTCGCCCAGCAGGCGTCGAGCGCGGCCAGCAGCGCGTGGACGCGCTCGCCGGGGACGTTCCGGTGGATCAGCGCCTTCGGCAGCCGTTCGGCGATCGTCGACGGGCGGTCGAGGCCCGCCAGCCGCATCGACAGCGTCAGGGACACCGGGCCGGCCGCGGACACCAGCACCCACGTCGAGAGTCGGCCGATCTCGTCGCACGTGCCCTCGACCAACAGGCCGCCCGGGGCCATCGAGTCCAGCACCAGCGCCCACGCCCCCGGGACCTCGTCCTCCGCGTACTGGCGCAGCACGTTGAACGCCCGCACCAGCACCGGCCGCGTCCCGGCCAGCTCGAACCCGCCGCGGCGGAAGTCCAGCAGCGGCGGGGAAGCGGCCGGCCGCGCGAAGGCCACGCGCTCGGGGTCCAGCTCCAGGCCCAGCACCCGGACGTCCGGCCGGACGCGGCGCAGCCAGCGCGCCAGCTCGACCGTCGTCACCGGGGAAGCGCCGTAGCCGAGGTCGACGACCAGCGGCGACGCGGCCGCGCGCAGCAGGCGGGTCGTCGCCGGCGCGTACGTGATCCACCGGTCGACCCGGCGGAGGCGGTTCGGGTTGGTCGTGCCGCGGGTCGGCGCCCCGACCGGGCTCAGTTCGCGTCGGCGAGCCACTTCGCCGTGAATTCGGCTTCGCGCTCCAAGAGCTTCGTGACCTGTTCGGCGATCACGGCTTCCAGCTTCCCGCCGAACAGCGGGATCCGGACGGTGACCTCGCCGCTGGTCCGGAACACCGTCTTGGCGTCGGTGGCCAGCAGGGCCGTCCGCGCGACGATCTCGCCCGGGACGCCGCCGACCTCGACCGTCGCGTCGCCCTGGCGGCCGGTGCCGTCCTTGCTCACCCGCCAGGTCTGCGTGCGGGTCACCATCAGGTCGCCCTTGTGCAGCGTCCGGACCGCCGACGGCAGCTTGTCCGCGCTGATCCCCTGCCGCAGTTCGTACCGCAGGTCCGTGCCCGAGACCTCGTAGGACAGCAGTGCCGCGCCGTGCCCGCCCAGCTGCTCCAGCCGCGCGCGCAGCGCGTCTTCGCCCGCGACCGCCGCGTACGTCGCGGCGACGTCGGCGGAGAACTCAGCGCGGTGCTCGATCCGGGATCCCATGAGCCGGACAGTACCGTCAGACGCGTGAACTCCGCCCGAACTCCCGCTTCCCCGAAGCTCTCCGCGTACACCACGCTGCGCCTCGGCGGCCCGGCCCGCCGGTTCGTCAGCGCCGTGACCAGCGAAGACCTGGTCGCGGCCGTCGGTGAGGCCGACGCCGCGGGCGAACCGGTGCTGCTGCTCGGCGGCGGCTCCAACCTGGTGGTCGCGGACGCGGGGTTCGACGGCACGCTGGTCGAGGTGGCCACCACCGGCTGGCGCCGCGACGGCGACGTCGTGGAGGTCGCGGCCGGCCAGAACTGGGACAGCTTCGTCGCCGGGCTCGTCGAAGCGGGCCTGGGCGGGCTCGAATGCCTCTCCGGCATCCCGGGCAGCGTCGGCGCGACGCCGATCCAGAACGTCGGCGCGTACGGCTGCGAAGTCGCCGAGTCCCTGGTCAGCGTCGACCTCTACGACCGGCAGACGCGCGAAGTGCGCACGCTGAAGGCCGACGAGCTCGGCTTCGCCTACCGCACCAGTGTGCTCAAGGGCACCGACTCCGGCGTCGTGCTCTCGGTCCGCTTCGAGATCCGCGAAGACGGCCTCTCCGCGCCCATCCGCTACGCCGAGCTGGCGCGCACGCTGGGCGTCGAGATCGGCGCCCGCGTCCCGGCGGCCGACGCCCGCGACGCCGTGCTCAAGCTGCGTCGCGGCAAGGGGATGGTGCTCGACCCCGGCGACCACGACACGTGGAGCGCGGGCTCGTTCTTCACCAACCCGATCGTCCCGTCGGCCGAGGCGGAAGCCGTCCTGACGCGCATCACGGACGCCGTCGGCGCGGAGGTCCCGCAGTACCCCGCCGACGGCGGCGTGAAGCTGTCCGCGGCCTGGCTGATCGAGCGCGCCGGCTTCGGCAAGGGGTACCCCGGGCCGGGGAACCGCGTCTCGCTGTCGACCAAGCACACGCTGGCACTGACCAACCGCGGCGACGCGACGACCGAAGACCTGTTGTCGCTGGCCCGCGAGGTGCGCGACGGCGTTTTCGCGCGGTTCGGCGTCTCGCTGCACCCCGAGCCGCTGCTGATCAACTGCGCAATTTGAGCCGAACCGGGCAACCCGGACGTGTGTGGGACGTCTTTGTCGACAAAGGCGTCGCCACCTGATCGGATGGTCTTTACCTTTCGGGCGGTAACGTCGGACGGGCTACCAGCGCTAAGGGCGTGGACCCGCTGGTAGGCGGGGGACTTGACGCTTCGGGGGGTCCGGGGGGCAGCGCCCCCACGGCGGGGTGCGGGGGCTCGGCCCCGCAAGACACAGGAGGTTGCGGTGATCGAACGGCGTACGGTCTTCAAGGCCGCTCTCGCGGCTGGGGCCGCACTGGTCGCCGCGGCGTGTTCGAGCACGAACGACGGCACCGCGCTGCCCACCGGCGCCGCGGGGGCCGACGGCGGGGGCGCGCAGCCCGTGGCGAAGATCACGGCCGAGCCGGCGGTGAACGCCAAGGACGCCTCCGTGCTCAAGCCGGTCGTCATCAAGGTCGCCGACGGCAAGCTCACCGAGTGCAAGGTGACCGCCGACGGCGGCAAGGGCGTCAAGGGCGACACGGCGCCCGACGGGCTCACCTGGACCAGCTCCGAGCCGCTCGGCTACGGCAAGACCTACACCTACGCGGCCAAGGCCACCGGCACCGACGGCAGGCCGGTCGAGCTCACCGGCACGTTCAGCACGGTCAGCCCGGCCAAGCAGGTCCGCGCCACGCTGAACCCGGCCGACAACCAGCAGGTCGGCGTGGCGATGCCGATCAGCGTCAAGTTCCAGTCGCCGGTCAAGGACCGCGCGGCCGTCGAGAAGGCCCTGTCCGTGAAGACGGACAAGAACGTCGAGGGCGCGTGGGGCTGGCTGTCCGACAGCCAGGTCGACTACCGGCCCAAGGAGTACTGGCCGCAGAACATCACCGTGAGCGTCGAAGCGAAGCTGTACGGCGTCGAGCTCGGCGGCGGCGCGTACGGCAAGGCCGACGTCACGACGAAGTTCAAGATCGGCCGCAACCAGGTGGTCAAGGTCAACACCCCGGACCACCAGATGCACGTCTACCGCGGCGGCGCGCAGTACAAGAGCTACCCGTGCGCGAACGGGCTGGACGCCGAGGTCGACCGCAACACCCCGAACGGCACCTACATCATCATGAGCAAGGAGCCGACCGCCGTCTTCGACAACGCCCGCTACGGCTACACGAACGTCAACAAGAAGTGGGCCTGCCGCTTCTCCAACCACGGCGAGTACATCCACGAGAACCAGGACAACGCGGCCAACATCGGGAAGACCAACAACTCCCACGGCTGCGTCAACCTCCTCGAAGCCGACGCCAAGGACTTCTTCGACTCCGCGCTGATCGGCGACCCGGTCGAGATCACCGGCTCCCAGCTGGGCGCGCCGATGGCCTCGGACGTCAAGGACTGGAACTACAGCTGGTCGGCCTGGCAGTCGCTGGGCGCGAAGTAACCCCGTGCGCACCGAAGTCGTCGGACACGGCGGGACCCGGCTCGGACTGCGGGTCGAGGGGGCCGAAAACACCAGGCCGATCGTGTTCGTGCACGGCTGGGCGCAGTCGGCCGGGTGCTGGGCGGCGCAGCTCGCCGACCCGGCCCTGACCGCGCGGTTCCGGCTGGTCGCGGTGGACCTGCGCGGCCACGGCGCGTCCGACGTGCCCGCCTCGGGCTACGACGACCCGGTCGCCTGGGCCGACGACCTGGCCGCGGTGCTCGACTTCGCCGGGCCGGGCGCGATCGTCGTCGCCTGGTCGTACGGCGGGCTCGTGCTGGCCGACCACGTCCGCGTGCACGGCACCGCACGGTTGGGCGGGATCGTGCTCGTCGGCGCCATCACCGAAATCGGCCGCGAGCGCCCGGGCGGGCGCGTCGGTGCGCTGATGCGCGAGCACATGCGCGCGATGCTTTCGGACGATCCGGACACCGCGGTCCCGGCGCTCACCGCGTTCAGCCGCGGGATGGTCACCCGTCCGGTGCCCGGAACACAGGCCCAGGCCCTGCTCGGGGCGTCGTTGAGCGTGCCTCCCGCGGTCCGTTCGGCGCTCTTCCGCCGGGACGTCGGCAGCGGCGACGTGCTGACCGCGATCGATAAGCCGGCCCTGGTCGTGCACGGCACGGCCGACCCCGTGATCGAGCCCTCGGCGGCCGAGTACGCACTCGGGAAGATTCCGGGTGCGGTCGGGCGTTGGTTTGCTGAAGGGGGCCACGCGCCCTTCGCCGAGTCCGCGGCCGAGTTCGACGCGGTGCTGCGGCAGTTCGCCGAGGAATGCTGACGTACGCGGGAGACGAGACCAGGTGACCAGCTCCATCCGGGGGTTCCGTGCTGCGCCGCGCCGGATCGCGGTGTTCTCAGTCCACACTTCGCCGCTCGAGCAGCCGGGCACCGGCGACGCCGGCGGCATGAACGTGTACATCAGCCAGACGGCGACCGAGATGGCCCGCCGCGGCGTCGAGGTCGAGGTGTTCACCCGGGCCACGGCGTCCGACCAGCCGCCGGTGGCCGAGCTGGCGCCGGGCGTGACCGTGCGGCACGTGCAGGCCGGGCCGTTCGAGCCGCTGGGCCGCGACGAGCTGCCCGCCCAGCTGTGCGCGTTCACCTCCGGCGTGCTGCGCACCGAGGCGTTCCACGAGCCCGGGTACTACGACCTCATCCACTCGCACTACTGGCTGTCGGGCCAGGTCGGCTGGCTCGCGCGCGACCGGTGGTCCGTGCCCCTGGTGCACACCGCCCACACCCTGGCGAAGGTGAAGAACGCCGCGCTCGCCGAGGGGGACAAGCCCGAACCGCGCGTCCGCGTCATCGGCGAGGAACAGGTGGTCGCCGAGGCCGACCGGCTCGTCGCCAACACCGCGGTCGAGGCGCGTCAGCTCATCGACCTCTACGACGCCGAACCGGACGCGGTGCACGCCGTGCCGCCGGGCGTCGACCTCGAACGCTTCACACCCGGTCCGACGGCCGCCGCGCGCGCCGAGCTCGGCCTGGCGGACGGCGACGTCGTGCTCGCCTTCGCCGGCCGGATCCAGCCGCTCAAAGCACCGGACGTGCTGCTGCACGCCGCGGCGGCGATGCTGCGACGGCGTCCCGAGCTGGCTTCGCGCCTGGTCGTGCTGGTCGTCGGCGGGCCGTCGGGCACCGGGCTGGAACAACCGCAGGCCCTGCGCGAACTGGCGGTTTCGCTGGGCATCGACCAGCAGGTGCGGTTCCTGCCGCCGCAGCCCGGCGAGTCGCTCGCCCGCGTCTTCCGCGCCGCCGACGTCGTCGCGGTGCCGAGCTACAACGAGTCGTTCGGGCTCGTGGCCCTGGAGGCGCAGGCCTGCGGGACCCCGGTCGTCGCGGCCGAGGTCGGCGGGCTGCCGGTGGCGGTGCCGCACGGCGTCTCCGGCCTGCTGGTGCCCGGGCACGGCGCCGAGGAGTGGGCGGACGCGCTGGCCGCGGTCGCGCTGCGCCCCGAGCGGTGCGCCGAGCTCGGCGCCAACGCCGTCGTGCACGCACAGCGGTTCTCCTGGCGCCGCACGACCGACGCGCTGCTCGACATCTATGCTCAGGCCACCGGCGCGTTCCGGCGCGCCCTGGACCTGCGCACGGAGGTGGCGGTGTGAGCCTGGACCGGCTGATCCAGTCTACTTTGGACTCGGCGGAGCTCGAATACGACAAACGCGGGCCGGGCAAGTACTTCGTCACGCTGCCGGGGACCAAGAAGCTGCAGACGAACGCGTGGCTCGTCGACGGCGACCACGCGTTCTCCGTCGAAGCCTTCGTCTGCCGGCGTCCCGACGAGTCCCATGAGGACGTTTACCGTTTCCTGTTGCAGCGCAACGCGAAGCTCTACGGCGTGCACTACACAGTGGACAGTCTCGGCGACATATACCTGGTCGGCCGGTTCGGCAAGGACACGATGTCTGCCGACGAGCTCGACAAGGTGCTCGGCCAGGTCCTCGAAGCCGCCGACGGCGACTTCAACACGCTGCTGGAAATCGGCTTCGCGACGTCGATCAAGCGCGAGTGGGACTGGCGCGTCTCCCGCGGCGAGTCCCTGGCGAACCTGCAGGCGTTCAAGCACCTCGTGGCGCCCGAGAAGCCGCACGAACCAGGCTTGACCGAGTCGTGACCCGGGCCGTGCAACGGCCCTGAACCGGGCATCCGTCTCCTCGCCAGGCAAAACTGGAGGGAGACCAGGATGCGGACTCGATGGAGAGCGGCGCTCGCGATCACGGCGGTGGCGCTGGCGCTGGCCGGCTGCTCGGCGGCGCAGAACGGGGCATCGTCCACGGCGGACAGTGCCGGCGTTCCGGCCGCGCCGCAGCAGGGGACCGGGGGCAAGGCCGAGTCGAAGGTGACGCCGCCGCAGGCCGGTGCCACCGACCGCAAGCTGTCGCGCAGCGCCCGGCTGGAGCTGACCGCCACGAAGGTCGTCGACGTCGTCGCCCAGGCCCGCGGGATCGCGGTGGGCGCGGGCGGCTACACCGGGCAGGAAAGCACCGGCGACGAGTCGGCGACGCTGTCGCTGGCGGTGCCCTCGGACAAGCTCGACCCGGTGCTCGACCAGCTCTCGCACCTCGGCTCGAGCATGGTGAAGCGGGAGCTGAACACCCAGGACGTCACCGAGCAGGTCGTCGACGTCGAAGCGCGGCTGACGACGCAGCGGAAGTCGGTCGAGCGGATCCGCGCGCTCCTCTCGCAGGCGACGTCCGTGTCGGACATCACGTCGATCGAAAGCGAGCTGACGAGCCGCGAGTCGGCCCTGGAGTCGCTCGAACAGCAGCGGAACTCCCTGGCGGGCAGCGTCGCGATGGCGACGGTCGCGATGACCATCCGCAGCGTGGCCGCACCGCCGCCCCCGTCGGAGGACCACAGCGGCTTCCTCGGTGGCCTCGCGGGCGGCTGGTCCGCGTTCCTGACCTTCGGCGGCGGGCTGCTGACGGTGCTGGGCGCGATCGCGCCGTTCCTGCTGGTCGTGGGCCCGCTCGGGTGGGTGGCCTGGCGGCTCAACCGGCGCCGTCGGCTCGCGAAGCCGGAGCCGGAGCCAGTGCCGACCGAGGTGTGAAGCGGGCAGGCGGGACGGCTCGAGGGAGGGGGGAGTCGCGATCTCGAGCCGCCCCGCTGAAGTTCCCGCCGATCAGGACCCGGTGACGAGGGGGATGCCAACGGGGCCGGCGGGCCGCGGCTCGGCAGGGGGGAGACGAGCCGCGGTCAACGCCCGAAGCGGGCCGGGGAGTGCGTGGAATCCGGCCGCTCGGGACGTAGTCAACCTGTCAGATCTCGACCTGTAATCACAAGACTACTCACTAGTCCGTTCGAGTGAATTTACTCCACGGCGATAACGGTGCGCAGTCCGTTGCGGGGATTTTGCGCGTTGTTGGCACCCGGACTTGCATGAGGGTGAAGGTGTTACTGCTCGGTAACACACTCTGCGTAGGACACCAGGTCACCAGTCGATCGCGTGGTCCCGTCTGGCAGGCTGACGGCATGGCTGAACTCGGGACATTGGTGCTGCTGCGGCACGGGCAGAGCACGTGGAACGCGGAAAACCTGTTCACCGGCTGGGTGGACGTGCCGCTGTCGGAGCGGGGCGAGGGCGAAGCCCGCCTGGGCGGCAAGCTGCTGGCCGACGCCGGGCTGCTGCCGGACGTGGTGCACACCTCGCTGCTGCGGCGCGCGATCTCCACCGCGAACATCGCGCTGGACGCCGCCGACCGGCACTGGATCCCGGTGAAGCGCGACTGGCGCCTCAACGAGCGCCACTACGGCGCGCTGCAGGGCAAGGACAAGAAGCAGACCCTCGCCGAGTTCGGCGAGGAGCAGTTCATGCTCTGGCGCCGGTCGTACGACACCCCGCCGCCGCCGATCGACCCGAAGGACGAGTGGAGCCAGGTCGGCGACCCCCGGTACGCCGACCTCGGCGACCACGCGCCGCTCACCGAGTGCCTCAAGGACGTCGTCGCGCGGCTCCTGCCGTACTGGGAGTCCGCGATCGTGCCGGACCTGCGCGCGGGCAAGACCGTGCTGGTCGCCGCGCACGGCAACTCGCTGCGCGCGCTCGTCAAGCACCTCGACGGGATCTCCGACGCCGACATCGCCGGCCTGAACATCCCGACCGGCATCCCGCTGCGCTACGACCTCACGGCCGACCTGAAGCCGGTGAAGGCGGGCGGCGAGTACCTCGACCCCGAGGCCGCCAAGGAAGCCGCCGCCGCGGTCGCCAACCAGGGCCGCTGACCCGTTTGCCGTGAGGGCACCTTCACCGCCGTGAAGGTGCCCTCACGGCGGCTCAGGCCGTGGTGAGCGGGCGGATGGCCGTGGCCTTCCAGGCCGTGCCTTCGCGGGCGACGTCGAACTCGGCCGTGAACGGCTTGCCGGTGACCTTGCCGGTCGCGTCGGCCACCTGCAGCGTCGTGAAGAACAACACGACCGCCTTGCCGTCGGCGAGCGCGACGACCCCGGCCATCGGGTCCGGGCCCAGGGCGACCTTCGTGCCGCTCTTGCGGATCGCCTCGACGTAGTCGGCCTTCTTCGCCCGGTAGTCGCTCAGCAGGGTGCCGGTGATGACCGCCTCCGCCCGCGCGTACGAGCCTTCCGGGTCGGCGCTGTCGGTGGTGAACAGCCCGCCCGCGACCGCGCGGGCGCCGGCCACTGCCGCGTCGCGCGCGCCCGCCGCGCTGCCGTCGTCGGCGTGCGGCGCGGGCGGCGGCTGAGCCGGGTTGACGGCGATGTCCGAGAGCCGCCAGTGCCCGTTCGACCGCTGCCCGGTGAACGCGACCGTCGCCAACCCCTTGGTGGCGCCGCTGTCCTGTTCGAGCACGGCCAGGTCGCGGACCCGGTCGCCGGTGAACTCGAGCGCGGCCGCCTGCCGCACCCGCGTGGTCAGGCGAACCGGCTGCGGGCTCTTCCTGACCTGGTCGAACAGCTTCGTGAGCTGGTCCTTCGCCGCCCCGGTGACGTTCGCCGCGACGGCCTGGTCGAACGCGGCCGGGTTCGCGGAGTCGTAGCTGAACACCGCCTCGGCGGCCGACTTCACGCCGTCGAGCGCGGCTCCGGTGCCGAGGGCGTCGACGAGCGCGAGGTTCCCGGTGAGCGGCACGGGCGCGCCGGAGATCGCCGACGTGCACGCCGAGGTCGTCAGGAGCAGGGCGAGCAGCGCCGCCCGCTTCACAAGAGCCCGGCTTCGCGGGCCCGCGCCCCGGCCTGGAACCGGGACGACGCCCCGAGGATCGCCATCACCTCGGCCACCCGCCGCCGGTAGGTGCGCAGTCCGACGCCGAGGGTGCGGGCCGCCGTCTCGTCCTTGCAGCCGGACGCGAGCTGCTCGAGGATCTCGCGCGCGCCCAGCTCGGTGAACCGCGCCTGGTAGGACTCCAGATCGGTGCCGCCGGCCCAGGCCGCCTCGAACAGCGACTGGATGCCCTGGACCAGTTCCGGGCTGCTGACGACGGTGTAGCTGCGCACGCCGCCGACCTGGTCGCCGGCGACGATCGCGATCCGCCGGTCGAGCAGGATCGTCTCGTTGACCTCGCGTTCGGTGATCCGGATGCGCGCGCCGTGGGTGGCCATGAACCGCAGGTGCTCCGCCAGCGCCGGGTCGAACAGCACGCCGGGCAGGTACATCTTGCGCACGGAAGTCGTGCGCACGGCCTGCTCCCGCTCGGGCACCGTCGGGTGCGCTACCGACCAGGTGTGCAGGTCGCGGGCCGCGCACGCGACTTCGGTCGCGGTCGCGAACAGGTGTGCGGTCCGCTCGAACAGCTCGGCTTCGCCGCGCACCACGACGACGTCACTGACTCTCTCCACGCATTCCAGTGTGGCAGCAAACTGCCAAACCCGGAGGTCACCGGCGCTCCCTCGGAAAGCTGAAGCCATGACCACGAACACCACCACCACCCCCGCCGCCGCGGCGGGCACCTGGCAGCTCGGCTCCTTCGAAGTCAACCGGCTCGGGTTCGGCGCCATGCGCCTGATGTCCACTTCGGACGGTGGCATCCGCGCCCGCGAGACGTCGATCGCCGTGCTGCGGCGCGCCGTCGAGCTCGGTGTCAACCACATCGACACCGCCGTCTTCTACTTCGCCGGCCCGCGCTCGGCGAACGAGCTGATCAACACCGCCCTCGCGCCCTACGACGACCTCACGATCACCACCAAGGTCGGGCCGGGCCGCGACTTCACCGGCGCGTTCTACACCGCGCGGCCGGACCAGCTGCGCGCCCAGGTCGAGGAGAACCTGCGCGAGCTGGGTCTGGACCACCTCGACGTCGCCAACTACCGGATCGGCCAGGGCCTCGACCGCGGGGAGGGCTCGCTCGCCGACGGCTTCGGCGCCCTCGCCGAACTGCGTGCGGAAGGCCTCATCCGCGAACTGGGCATCTCCAACGTCGCGCCGCACCACCTGACCGAGGCGCTGGAGATCGCGCCGGTCGTCTGCGTCCAGAACCAGTACGGCCTCACCGCGCGCCGCGAGGACGACGAGATCGTCCGGATGTGCGCCGAGCGGGGGATCGCCTTCGTGCCGTTCTTCGCCGTCGCGAGCGGGACGGGCGAGGACGCGCGGGTCGCGGAGGTCGCGCGCCGGCACGACGCCACCCCGGCGCAGGTGCGGCTCGCGTGGACCCTCCACCAGGGCCCGCACGTGCTGGCCATCCCGGGCACCGGCGATATCGCGCACCTCGAGCAGAACGTCGCCGCGGCCGCGCTGCGGCTCTCGGACGACGATCTGAAAACCCTTGATGCGAACGGGTGATTCACCCGGAATGTCTCGCCGCGGAATCGATCGGGTGAACGCCGGTTGAAGCACCGGCGAACAGGTCTTCTCCAGGTGTCGCGGTGCTCACGACAAGGCGGACAACGCTAGGCCGAAGGGCCACATCACGGCTTACGATCGGCCTGTGACCACGCCTGTTTCTGTCGCACTGGCCATCGGGGCACTGGTGGCCGGTGCGGTGGTCGGCTACTTCCTCGCCCGGGCGAGGACCCGCCGCGAAGAAGCCCGTCCGCCGGGCCCGACCGTCGCGGAGCTCCTCGAACGGCTGGTCCGGTCCTCCCACAACGGCGTCGTCGTGCTCAACAAGTTCGGCGACATGGTGCTGCACAACCCGCGCGCGTACGAGCTCGGCCTCGTCAAGGTCAACCAGGCCGACCCGCGGGCCCGCAAGGCCGCCGAACAGGTTGTCGAGACCGACGAGCCGATGGAGATCGACCTTTCGCCGCTGGAGGCGCGCGGCCGCCAGCCGGAGGCGGTGCTCGGCCAGGTGCGGCCCCTCGGCGACGGCTTCACCGTCGTCGAGGCGGTCGACCACTCCGAGGCCATCCGGCTGGAGGCCGTGCGCCGCGACTTCGTCGCCAACGTCAGCCACGAGCTGAAGACCCCGGTCGGCGCGATCGCGCTGCTCACCGAGGCCGTGCTCGACGCCGCCGAGGACGTCGAGGAGGTCCGCCGCTTCGGCGGCAAGATCCTCCGCGAGTCCACCCGGCTCGGCCAGCTCGTCACCGAGCTGATCGCGCTCTCCCGGCTGCAGGGCGCCGAGCGGCTGCCGGACCTCAACGTCGTCGAGGTCGACGCGGTCGTCCGCGAGGCGCTCGGGCGGACGACGCTCTCGGCCGAGTCGGCCCACATCCGGATCACCACCGACACCCCCAGCGGCCTGCTCATCGAGGGCGACCGGACGCTGCTGGTCACCGCGCTGTCGAACCTGCTGGAGAACGCCGTCGCGTACTCGCCGGCCGGCAGCCCGGTGTCGATCTCGCGCCGGCTCGCGGACGGGATGGTCGAGATCGCCGTCACCGACCGCGGCATCGGCATCGCCGAGGAAGAGCAGCAGCGGGTGTTCGAGCGTTTCTACCGCGCCGACAAGGCCCGCTCGCGCGCCACCGGCGGCACCGGGCTGGGCCTGGCGATCGTCAAGCACGTGGCGGCCAACCACGGCGGCTCGGTCGGGCTGTGGAGCCGTCCCGGCACCGGCTCGACGTTCACCCTGCGCATCCCCGCGCACGTCCGCCCCGAACCGGCCCCCGAGCCGGCCAAGGCCGCCAAGACCTCGCCGGGACCACGGCAGGAGAAGACCCCCGAGCGCACCCAGAGGCTCGTGGTTACCGGGCAGGAAAGCCCAGATCATGGAGGAAACCTGTGACCAGGGTTCTCATCGTCGAGGACGAGGAGTCGTTCGCCGACCCGCTCGCCTTCCTGCTGCGCAAGGAAGGGTTCACCGCGGCCGTGGCCGGCACCGGCCAGGCCGCGCTCGAGGAGTTCGACCGCAACGGCGCCGACATCGTGCTCCTGGACCTCATGCTGCCGGGGATGAGCGGCACCGACGTCTGCAAGCAGCTGCGCCAGCGCTCGGCCGTGCCGGTCATCATGGTGACCGCGCGCGACAGCGAGATCGACAAGGTCGTCGGCCTGGAGCTGGGTGCGGACGACTACGTCACCAAGCCGTACTCGGCGCGCGAGCTGATCGCGCGGGTCCGCGCGGTGCTGCGCCGCGGCGGCGAGCCGGGCGCGGAAGGCGAGCTGGCGCCGCTGGTGCTCTCGGCCGGCCCGGTGCGGATGGACGTCGAGCGGCACGTCGTGACCGTGGACGGGCAGGAGGTTTCGCTCCCGCTCAAGGAGTTCGACCTGCTGGAGTACCTGCTGCGCAACGTCGGCCGGGTGCTGACGCGCGGGCAGCTCATAGACCGGGTGTGGGGCGCGGACTACGTCGGCGACACGAAGACCCTCGACGTCCACGTGAAGCGCCTGCGCTCGAAGATCGAGCCGGACCCGGGTTCGCCGCGGCACCTGGTGACGGTGCGCGGCCTCGGGTACAAGTTCGAGACATAAGCCCCTTTTCGTGCGGTTGCCGCCCCGGTGGGAGGCGCGCCGGGGCGGTACCGCACCGAGTGTTGTTGGTTACATGTTCGAGACCTGGCGCCGATCCCGGTACGCTGGACCCCCGTGCGCCTAGGGGTACTCGACGTCGGTTCCAACACCGTCCACCTGCTCGTGGTCGACGCCCACCGTGGCGCCCACCCGACGCCGATGCATTCCGAGAAGTCCGTGCTGCGCCTGGCGGAGCAGCTCACCCCCGGCGGTGAGCTCAGCAAGGCCGGGTCCGACGACCTCGTGACCGCCGTCGAATCCGCGAAGGACGCCGCGGCCCGGCTGGGCTGCGAGGAGGTCATGGCGTTCGCCACCTCCGCGGTCCGCGAAGCGAAGAACTCCGCCAAGGTGCTGGCCCGCGTGGCCGACCGCACCGGCGTCGAGCTGCAGGTCCTGTCCGGGGTCGACGAGGCCCGGCTCACCTTCCTGGCCGTCCGCCGCTGGTACGGCTGGTCGGCCGGCCAGCTGCTCGTGCTCGACATCGGCGGCGGCTCGCTCGAAATCGCGATGGGCCGCGACGAAGAGCCCGTGCTGGCCGAATCGCTGCCGCTGGGCGCCGGCCGCACCACGCGCACCCGCTTCCGCCACGACCCGCCGACGCGCTCCGAGCTCGTCGCGACGTCGGCGTGGCTGGACGACCAGCTCACCGAGCTCGCGCGGAAGGTCACCAAATGGGGTGAACCCGATCGTGTGGTCGCGACGTCGAAGACGTTCCGCTCCCTCGCCCGGCTGACCGGCGCCGCCCCCTCGGCGGCGGGCCCGCGCGTGCGACGTACGCTCACGGACACCGCGTTGCGCCAGCTCCTGGCCTTCATCTCCCGGATGACCTCGGCCGATCTGGCTCAGCTCGAAGGAGTCAGCTCGAGCCGGTCGCACCAGCTGGTGGCGGGGGCGCTCGTCGCGCAGGCCACGATGCGGGCCCTGGGTTTGGCGGAACTCGAGATCTGCCCATGGGCTCTGCGAGAGGGTGTGATCCTGCGGCGGCTGGACCATTCCAACGGCGCGGATGAGACTGGAGCGGCTCTCGTGGCGCGCTTCGGCGCACAGGAGGACCGGTGAAAGCACGCGGCTGGACTTCCCGGAAGGTGGACGGGCACGGTGGAGAGGTGACGGACATGCAGAGGACGGCGTACAGCGCGCGCTGCGCCGCCGGCGTGCCGTCGGGTACCGCTTCGCCGAACGCCGAGGACCCGGAGCGCGCAGGGGAATACCAGGTATGACGGACCAGACCGGAGGCGATCAGCCGCAGAAGACCGTGGCTGAGCTGCTCGCCCAGCACGGCGCCCAGGTCGACGGCGGACGCCGTCGCCGCCGGCGCGCGGCCGATGACGACGACGAGCCGGGCACCCCCGAGGCCCCGCCCGGCGCGACCGGCTCGCACCGGCGTCCCGGCGTCGGCGACACCGGCCCGCAGGCGATCATCGACCGGGTCGCCTCCGAAGGCACCCCGCCGCCGCCTTCGCGGCCCGCCGGACGGCGCCGCGCCGAGCCGCCGTCCCCGCCGCCGCCCGCACCCCGCGCGGTCCCGCAGGACTCCCAGCCGCTGCCGCGGCCGGTCCCGCCACCCCCGCCGCCCCCGGCCCGGCCCGCTCCCGGCGGCGCCGAGTCCGGCCAGTACGCGCGCCCGGCGCCGCAGGAGTCGGGCCAGTACGCCCGCCCACAGGAGTCCGGGCAGTTCTCGCGGCCGCCGCAGGAGCCGCCGGCCCCGCCCCAGGCGTCGCAGCAGCTGCCGGTGCCGCCGCGCGCACCCCGGCGCCAGCCGCCGCCCCCGCAGCCTTCGCAGCAGCTGCCGGCCCCGCCGCCGACGGCCGAGGAGACCCGCGGGGCCGTCCCGCCGGTCCGGCGCCGCCCGGGGCCGCCGCCCCAGGCGTCGCAGCAGCTGCCGACGCCACCCCCGGCCGGCGGTCCCCTGTCGGCCCGGCTCGACGGCCTCAACGGCACCCCGGACGCCGAGGCCGACGTCCCGCCGGGTCCGATGGCCAGCGGCACCTTCGCGACGCCGCCCGCGGCGCCCGGGCGCCCGCGCCGGGCCCCGGCCCGCCGTCCGCAGCCGCAGCAGGAGGCCTACACCGAGCAGTTCTCGGCCGTCCCGGACGAGGAACCGCCCGCGCCGCCGAAGAAGGCGGACGAGCCTTCGTCGCCCGCGGGGCTGGCGAACTGGCGCAAGCGCCGGCAGAAGGAGCAGATGGAGGACACCGAGATCGGCGTCATGCCGGTGGTGCCCACCGAAACCCCGGACGACGGCTACCCCGAGGACGACTTCGAGCCCGACGGCTTCGCGCCGGAGAGCAGCGGCTACCAGGCCGCCTACGACGCGGGCCCGCCGACGGGCGCGTACCCGCCGCCGATGCCGTTCGCGCCCGGCGACCGCGCGTCGCGCACGCCGATCCCGGACGACCTCGAGCCGTACGAGCGCGAGTTCGCCGACGGCTACCCGGCGGACGGCCCGGACTTCGAGCACGACGAATACGGCTACGAGGACGACGAGTACGACGACGTCCCGCCGGAACCGGTGGCCGCGGAGGAGCCCGAGACCTCGCCCGGCAAGGCGTGGCTGGCGCTGGCCGGCCAGCTGGCGATGGGTGTCGTCGGCGGCGCCGCCGTGTGGCTCGGGTTCAACTGGCTCTGGGTGAACATCCCGGCGGCCGCCCTGGTGGCGGCGCTGCTGGTGGTCGTCGCGCTGGTCTGGATCGTGCGGAAGATCCGCCGCGCCGAAGACCTGCAGACGACGGTGCTCGCGGTGCTGGTCGGCCTGGTGGTCACGGTGTCCCCGGCGGCCCTGCTGCTCGTCGGCCGCTGACGTCCGGCGGGGACGCGGTGAGATCCGCGTCCCCTTCGCGGCCCGGCGATTCCCCGCACCGTCGGTGACGGGGCAGGATGGCGCGCGTGACAGACGAGCAGCCGGTCCCCGTCGGGCTCAGCACGGCGTCCGTGTGGCCCCTCAAGGCGGGGACGGCCTTCGAGCTGGCCGCCGAGCTCGGCTTCGACGGCGTCGAGGTGATGGTCTGGGCCGACGCCGTCAGCCAGGACGTTTCGGCGCTGCGCCGCTGGTCGCGCCGCACCGGGGTGCCCGTGCTGTCGATCCACTCGCCGTCGCTGCTGATCACCCAGCGGATCTGGTCGCCGGACCCGGTGGTGCGGCTGCGGATGTCCGTCGAGGCCGCCCAGGAGCTCGGCGCGCGCACGGTCGTCGTGCACCCGCCGTTCCGCTGGCAGCGCCGCTACGGCGACGCGTTCGGCGATCTCGTCGACGAGCTGGAGGAGACCAGCGGGATCGAAATCGCCGTCGAGAACATGTTCAAGGTCCGCCCGCCGGGCGGTTCCCGGAATTCGCGCGTGTCCGCGTTCCGGCCGTCGATCGACCCGACGGACGTCGGTTTCCGGCACTACACGCTCGACCTGTCCCACACAGCGGCAGCCGGGATGGACGCGCTCGCGCTGGCGCAGCGAATGGGTGAAGGCCTCTCGCACGTCCATCTGGCGGACGGGACCGGCGTCCCGAAGGACGAACACCTGGTACCCGGACGGGGTGGTCAGCCCTGCGCCGAACTCCTGGAAAAGCTGGTCAGCAGCGGTTTCGCCGGGCAGATCGTGCTGGAGGTCAACACGCGGCACGCCCTCACCGGGGCCGAGCGGGTCCGCGATCTGGCCGAGGCAGTGCTGTTCGCGCGATTCCACCTCGGCCAGTAATTGCGCACTTTCGGACAGACACGGCTGCTCCCGCCTCCATTTCCGCCGGTCGAACACGTAAAGTTCCGACTGTGAACCCGTCGCGCTCGTTGATCGTCACCTACCCGGATTCCCCCATCGGCACGGCGCGTTCGTGAGCGGACCGGACGGCACCGTCGCGTCCTTCGACGTGGCGAGTGCGGCGCGGTCGCTGGGGGACGGCACCTTCACCGCGGTGCTGCGTGCGGAGTGGGCCATCGGCTCGCACCCGCACGGGGGTTTCCTGCTGGCCCTGCTGGCCCGGGCGGCGATCTCCGCCCTGCACGAACGCGGCGAGCCGCACGCGGAGCCGCTGGTCGTCAGCGCGGAGTTCCTGCACGCGCCGGCCCTGGGGCCGGTGCTGCTGCGCACGGACGTCCGCAAGGTCGGCCGCCGCGCGACGGTCGTCGAGGTCCGGCTGGAGCAGCGGGGCCGCAGCTGCGTCGAGGCGAGGGTGACGACCGGGCGGCTGCCGATGCGGCGCCCGGAGTGGACGGACGTACCGTCGATGCCGGCCGAGCCCGCACCCGGCGCGCTCGCCATGCCGGAGAGCCCCGAGGGCCCGTTCAACCTGGCCAAGGGCTGTGAAGTGCGGCTCGACCCGGCGACCGCGGGCTACCTGGCCGGCCGCACCGGCGAGCCGCCCCGGATGCGGCTGTGGGTCCGGCCGCGCCACGGCCTGGTCGACCCGTACTTCACGCTGCTCGCCTCCGACGTCAACCCGCCGGTGGTGATGAACCTGGGCCGCATCGGCTGGGCCCCGACGGTCCAGCTGACGGCCCTGCTGCGCACCCGCCCGGCCCCGGGCTGGCTCCGCGTGGTGGTCGAGTCGAGGTCGGTCCACGAGTCCTGGTTCGACTCGGACGCCACGGTGGTCGACTCCCAGGGGCGGCTGGTGTGCCAGGCCCGGCAGCTGGGCCTCGCCCCGGCACCGGGTGCCTGAGGCGCGTTTGGCACGCTTTACGGCATGACGGTCATCGCGGTGCTGGGTGCGGGAAAGATCGGCGAGGCGTTGCTCTCGGGGCTGCTGCACGGCGGCCACGAGCCGGGCGACCTGCTCTTCACCGAGCGGTACCCGGCGCGCGTCGAGGAACTCACCGCGCGCTACGGCATCCGCGGTGTCGAGGTCGAGGATGCCGCGAAGCAGGCCGACGTCCTGGTCGTGGCCGTGAAGCCGCAGGACATCGACCCGGTGCTCGACGAGCTCGCGCCGCTGCTCGGGCCCTCGTCGCTCGTCGTGTCACTGTGCGCCGGGCTGCCGACCTCGCTCTACGAGCGCCGGCTCGCCGACGGCGTGCCCGTGGTGCGGGTCATGCCGAACACGCCGATGCTGGTCAACGAGGCCATGAGCGCCATCTCCGCCGGGCGGCACGCGACCACCGAGCACCTGGCGATCGTGCGCGACCTGCTCTCGCACGTCGGTCAGGTCGTCGAGGTGCCCGAAGCGCAGCAGGACGCCGTCACCGCGCTCTCGGGCTCCGGCCCGGCGTACTTCTTCTACCTGGTCGAGGCCATGATCGACGCCGGCATCCTGCTCGGGCTGCCGCGGGCACTGGCCGGGCAGCTGATCATCCAGTCGGCCGTCGGCGCGGCGAAGATGCTCGCCGAGTCCGAGGAGCACCCGGTGCTGCTGCGCGAGGCCGTCACGTCGCCCGCCGGGACCACCATCAACGCGATCCGCGAGCTGGAGAAGCACGGCGTCCGCGCGGCGCTGCTCGCCGCCATCGAGGCCGCCAAGGACCGCTCGGTGGAGCTGGGCAAAGCTCACGAAGGCTGACGGGGCCGCCAGCCGTTCGCCCAGGCGTCCAGCTGGACGAGCGTCCCGAACAGGGACTTCCCCTGCTCGGTGAGCGCGTAGCCGTCGTCGGCGTGGTCGACGAGGTCCGCTTCGCCGAGTTCGCGCAGGCGGGTGGTCAAGACGCTCGACGAGACGCCGTCACAGCGCTGCTGCAGTTGACGGAACGTCGGCTTCGCGTCGTCGCGCAGCTCCCAGAGGATCCGCAGCGCCCAGCGCCGGCCGAGCAGGTCGAGCAGCGCCATCACCGGGCGGCCGGTCGTGGACCCCCGGACGGGACGGCCGGGCAGTGGGGTCATCGTGCTTTCCTTTCCGAAGCGCCGATGTTAGCTTGCCCGGTATGCCTCTGAAATCGAAGCAGCCCCGGATCGCGCCGCTCGAGCCGCCGTTCGACGCCGAGACGGCCTCGCTCCTCGAACGGCTGGGGCCGCCCCTTCGGCTCTTCCGCGTCTGGGCCCGGCGTCCCGACCTGGCCCGCGGGATCGCGGAGTGGGGCCGCTACTACTTCTCGCGGCAGTCCGCGCTGACCGTCCGGCAGCGCGAGCTGGTCATCGACCGGACCACCGCCCTGTGCGGCGCCGACTACGAATGGGGTGTCCACATCGCGGTCTTCGCCGAGAAGGCCGGTCTCGGCGCGGAGCAGGTGCGCTCGCTGGCCACGGGCAGCCCGGCCGACGCGTGCTGGGACGCGGGGGACCGGGCGGTGCTCGCGGCCGTCGACGAGTTGCACGCCACCAGCGACCTCGCGGACGGGACCTGGTCGGCGCTGGTGGCCGCCGCCGGCGAGGACGGCGCGCTCGACCTGCTGCTCGTCTGCGGCTGGTACCACGCCATCTCGTTCACCGTCCGCGCGCTGCGGCTGCCCCTCGAACCGGGCACCGCGCGCCCGGATTCGCCGTAATGGGCGATTCCGGCGGTCTTGCACGCGCGGGTGCCCGTGCGTTAGCGCTGGTAAGGGCCCATCTCGGTGACAGGCGTCGCATTAGTCCCACCAGTCCCGCTACTCTCGATAGAGCACGTGCGTGTCGATACCACAGGTGGGGAAGCCTCGTGGCGCGACACGTGTCGAAGGACGCGGTAAACATGTCGCCGAACAAGAAGGAGGATCTGCCGGCTGTCGGGCAGGTCCAGTTCCTGACGGTCGCCGAGGTGGCCACGCTGATGCGGGTCTCCAAGATGACCGTCTACCGTCTCGTGCACTCGGGTGAGCTGCCCGCCGTCAGGGTCGGGAAGTCCTTCCGGGTGCCGGAGAAAGCAGTGCACGAGTACCTCCAGGGCGCCTACTACGACGTGGGCTGAGTTCGCCGCGGCCGGCGGCGCGCCGGGCTACGGCCCGCCCGCCGACCGGCCCGCCGGAGGAGCCGAGTAACCTGGTAGACCGCTCGTGCCTGTGCGCTCCACCCGTTGGACGCTGCGCCGGGCAGCGTGACCGACGACGACCTAAGGAGCGCCCATGGGCTCTGTGATCAAGAAGCGCCGCAAGCGCATGTCGAAGAAGAAGCACCGCAAGCTGCTGCGCCGCACGCGAGTGCAGCGTCGTAAGGCCGGCAAGTAAGACCCAGCCGTGCGTAGCCGTGGCCCGTCCAGTCTCTGGACGGGCCACGTCCATTTGGTGGGCCGGTTCCCCCCGTTCGAGTGAGGTCTGCGTCGCATTCCGGCGCGATGCGGTTAATAGCACGTAAGACACCCCGGAGCTACCACTGAAGAGCGGTAACATCTCAAGGGCGTCCGCGCGATGCTTCCAGTGAGTGCAGGTTCGCGCACTTCGGGTGATCGTCCACCCCCACCACGCCCTACGCCGCAGGGAGCCGTATGCCGTCGAACATCGTGCTCGTCACCGGGGTCGCCGGGGAACTGGGCGGGAAGCTCCTCGCCCGGCTGGGCAACAACCCCGACTTCGAGCGGGTCATCGGTGTCGACACGGTCGCCCCGGACAAGACGGTGCTGCAGCGCATGGGGCACGCGGAATTCGTCCGCGCGGACATCCGGAACCCGTTGATCGCGAAGGTGATCAGCACCGCGAAGGTCGACACGGTGATCCACGCGTCGTGCACCGCGCACCCGGCGGGCCCCGGGCGCCGCACGGCCATCAAGGAAGTCAACGTCATCGGCACCATGCGGCTGCTGGCCGCGTGCCAGCGCTCGCCGCTGGTCAAGAAGCTGGTGGTCAAGTCGACGGCGGCGGTCTACGGCGCCGGCGCCCGCTCGCAGGCGGTGTTCACCGAAGACTCGGAGCTCATCCCGACGTCGTCGAGCGGGTACGCGAAGGACGCCGTCGAGATGGAGGGCTACGTGCGCGGCCTGGTGCGGCGCCGTCCCGACATCACCACGACGTTGTTCCGCTTCGCCAACATCATCGGGCCGTCGACGGACACCGTCCTTTCGCGATACTTCGCGCTGCCGGTCGTCCCGACGGTCTTCGGCTACGACGCCCGGCTGCAACTGTTGCACTCGTCGGACGCGTTGGCCGTGCTGGAAAAGGCTTCTCTGACGGATCGGCCCGGCGTGTTCAACGTCGGCTCGGAAGGGGTACTCACCCTCTCGCAGGCGATCCGGCGAGCGGGCCGGGTCGAGCTGCCGATGCCGCGGAGCGTGGTGCCGTCGGTCGGCAAGGTCCTGCGCGGCGCCCGCGTCGTGGACTTCTCCGCCGACCAGGTCCGGCTGCTGAACTTCGGCCGGGTCGTCGACATCGCCAAGCTGAAGAACGAGTTCGGCTACACCCCGCGGTGGACGACGCGTGAGGCGTTCGACGACTACATCACCGGGCGCGGCCTGCGGCCGGTGCTCGACGGCGGCAAGCTGGCCGGCCTGGCCGGCAAGGTGCTCGTCGCCGCGGCTACCGGGCAGGCGAGCCGGTGACCCATTCTTTCGGGGGTCCGGGTGGCGGAGCCCCCGGCCCGGAGCGGAGCTCCGGTTGTCACAGGCCGTACGACTTGGACGAAAGCGAGGCGGAGACGGTGGGCGGTGCCGAGGCACAGGTCATCCCCCTGCACGGGCCAGGCCGGGAGAAGCCGGAGGCCGAGCGGGACCAACGCGTGCGGGAAGCCGACGCGCCGGTCGTCCCGTTCCCCGGCGGTGAGCGGGTGGCGCAGGCGCCGGACGTCCTTTCGGACGCGGCCCGCTCCGCGCTCGGCTTCCTCCGCGACCGGCTGACGGGCGACTACACGGTCGACGAGTTCGGCTTCGACGCCGAGCTGACGGACGCGGTGTTCCTGCCGCCGCTGCGGGCGCTGTACAAGAAGTGGTTCCGGGTCGACACGTTCGGCGTCGAGAACCTGCCGCTCGAGGGCGGCGCGCTGCTGGTGTCCAACCACTCGGGCACGATCCCGCTCGACTCGCTGATGACGGCGGTGGCGGTCCACGACGAGACGGGCGGCCGGCACCTGCGCGGCCTCGGCGCCGACCTGGTGTTCCAGGTGCCGCTGGTGGGTTCGTTCGCCCGCAAGTCCGGGCAGACGCTGGCCTGCAACGAGGACGCGGAACGCCTGCTGCGCGGCGGCGAGCTCGTCGGGGTTTGGCCGGAGGGCTTCAAGGGCGTCGGCAAGCCGTTCTCGTCCCGGTACAAGCTGCAGCGCTTCGGCCGCGGCGGCTTCGTGTCGGCGGCGCTGCGCGCGGGCGTGCCGATCATCCCGGTCTCGGTCATCGGGGCCGAGGAGATCTACCCGAAGCTGGGTGACATCAAGCTCCTGGCGCGCATGTTCGGGTTGCCGTACTTCCCGGTGACGCCGTTGTTCCCGCACTTCGGCCTGCTGGGCGCGATCCCGCTGCCGACGAAGTGGAGCATCGAGTTCGGCGAGCCGATCCCGACGGACGCGTACGGCCCGGAGGCCGTGGAGGACCCGATGCTGGTGTTCCAGCTGACGGACCAGGTCCGCGAGTCCATCCAGCAGACGCTGTACCGCCGGCTTTCGCAGCGGAAGTCCGTTTTCCGCGGCTGACGCTCAGCGGCGGCGGTAAGCCATTCCCGCCGCCACCGCGCCGGCCAGCGCGCCCGCGCCCAGCACCGACGGCACCCCGATCTTCGCCGCCTTGCGACCGGTCCGGAAGTCCCGGATCTCCCAGCCGCGCGCGCGGGCGACGTCCCGAAGGCCACCATCGGGGTTCACCGCCACCGCCGTCCCGACCGCGGACAGCATCGGGATGTCGTTGGCCGAGTCCGAATACGCCGTGCAGCGCTTGAGGTTCAGGCCCTCGCGCGACGCCAGGGCCCGGACCGCGTGCGCCTTCGCGCGGCCGTGCAGGAGGTCGCCCACCAGACGGCCCGTGTAGACGCCGTCGCGGGTTTCCGCCACCGTGCCCAGCGCGCCGGTCAGGCCCAGGCGGCGCGAGATGATCGCCGCCAGCTCGATCGGCGTGGCCGTCACCAGCCAGACGCGCTGGCCCGCGTCCAGGTGCATCTGCGCGAGCGCGCGCGTGCCGGACCAGATCTTGTCCGCCATCAGCTCGTCGTAGATCTCTTCGCTGATCGACGTCAGCTCGGCCACCGTGCGGCCGGCCACAAAGGACAGTGCGCGTTCGCGGTGGGTCTTGATGTCTTCCTTGTTCTCGCGGCCGCCGAGCCGGAACTTGATCTGGCCCCAGACGAACCCGGCCAGGTCCGACGACGTGAAGAACTTCCGGGCGGCGAGGCCGCGCGCGAAGTAGAAGATCGACGCGCCCATCATCATCGTGTTGTCGACGTCGAAGAACGCGGCCGCGGTGAGGTCGGGCGGCGCCGGCGGAGAAGGCGGTTCCGAAAGAGCGTGGGCGGCCTCGGCCGACGCCTCGCCCGCGAGCGTGGCGAGCCGTTCCAGCTCCTGACTCTTATCCCTGCCACGCCAAGCTGACACGCACACCGCCTCCACGTCCCTGCGAACGTCCGGATCCTTCGCACAGCGTAGCGAGCCGCCCACCGCCCCGTCGCAGGTGTGGCCCGGACCTCAGCCGATGACGATCGGCGGCAGACCCGGGAGCAGCGGCGGGATCGAAACCAGCGGTGGCGGTGTGGTGGTCGACGTCACCGGCAGCCGCGGGGTGGTCGTCGGCACCTGGCCGTACACCGGGGGCGGCGTGACCCCGCCGGTCGCCTTCGGGACGCCGGGCGTCGTGGCCGCTTCCGACGGCGGCGGCTGGGTGGTGGTCGTCGGCGCCGGGGTCGTCTCGGTCGTCGGCGCCTGGGGCGCCGACGACGCCGGGTCGCCGCCCGCCGAGGGCGCCGGCCGCTGGGTGCACTCGCCGGTCGCCGGGAGCAGGCCCAGGTCGTCGGACGTGCCGGTGGTGATCTGGTAGCAGTTCATCCGCGCGGCCAGCCCGCTCGTGCGCTCCTGGACCTTGCCGAGGAGGTTCCGCACGTCGTCGAACACCGGGGCCGCGCTCGCCGGGAGCGTCGGCCGCTGCTCCGCGAGCCGCGCCTCCTGGTTCCGCGCCCACAGCCGGACGTCCGCGAGCGCCTGCGCGCCGCCGCCGTCGCTGGTCGCCACCGTCGCCATCTGGGCGACACCGGCCTTCAGGTCGGCGGCGAAGTCGTTGTACGCGGTCTGGTAGTCGGCCTGGCTCGCGCCCTGCGCGGCCATCTCGCCGAGCTCGGTGACGCGGTTCGTGGCGAACTCGAGGTGCTTGCGGGCGCGGGCCTCGTCGCCGAAGGTCAGGCCCAGCGACGTCGACTCCCCGGCGCGTTTGACGCCGTACAGCGCGTCGCCGGGTACTGCGTTGCGCGACAGCACCAGGGTGAGACCGGAGAGGACGAGGAACAGGAAGAGCGCGGCGGCCACCAGGTCGGCGGTCCGCGGCCGCCACCTCCGACGCGGGGTGGCCGCCGCCGTCTCCAGGCGGCCCGCGATCTCCGCGCGGATCCGCTGCCGCGTCTCCAGGTCCGGGGCCCCGGCCGCACCGAGCTCGCGCAATGCGCCGACGAGGGCCAGTTCGTCGGCGAATTCACCGTCCCGCTGCTTCGGGGACGGCTCCAGGGCACGCGCGAACCGGTCGATCTCGGCTCGCTCACGCGCAAACCTCACTGCGCTGCTCCATCTCAAACCGTTGGCCGGTCCTGACACCGGTCTGGCAGGAGTAACGATCCAGAAGGCGTGAGGGTTACCGGTTTCGGTCGACGGACCGGAAAGTTCGCGGGATCAGCGCAATCCGGTGGGCAGAAGTTGTGCCAAACGGCGTACGGCGCGGTGCTGGAGCGCCTTGATCGCCCCTTCGTTGCGGTTCATGATCTGCGCCGTCTCCGCCACCGACAGGCCCTGCAGGAACCGCAGGACAATGCATTCCCGCTGGTCGTCGCCCAGTTCCGCGACGCAGCGCAGCAGCTCGGTGCGGGTCGCGCGGGAGATGGCCTCCTGCTCGGGGCCCGCCTGGGCGGTCGCGCCGACGCTGAAGGGTGCCGAGCCGGGCTCGGTGACCTCGTCGGTGACGACTTCGAGGCGGAACCGGCTCGACTTGACGTGGTCGAGCACGAGGTTGCGGGCGATGGTGACGAACCAGGCGCCGACGTCACGGCCCTGGTAGCTCACCGACGTGATCCGGCGCAGCGCGCGCAGGAACGTCTCGCTGGTGACGTCCTCGGCCAGGTCGCGGTCGCCCAGGCGGAAGAGCACGTACCGGTAGACGACGTCGACGTAGCGGTCGTAGAGCCGGCCGAACGCGGACGAGTCGCCGTCCTGCGCGGCGCGCACCAGGTCCCAGGCCTCGGCCTTCGCGGCTTCGGCGCGCTCGTCGTCGGAGTTCTGCCTGCTCAGCGGCACGGACGCGGAACGCCCGAACACGCGCTCGGCGAACATGAAGACGGGCCCGCGGCTCACGGCGGTCGGCACGGTCATCGGGCGGCACCTCCGGCGGCGGCTCTGACCCAGCGGGCCACGGTACCCCCGGACCACGGGCGAGCAGGGGCCTGCCGGCTCGCATGCCCCACGGCCTCGTGGGCAGGCAAGTTCGTCACGGCGACTCCCTCTCTCCGGTCGCGGCGGTGATCAACACCACCCCGCGACGCAGTGCAGCATACGTGTAGTTACCGCGAAGTAGGTAGTGGCTCCGGGGTTGTGCAGACGCGACGCTCGCGGTCAGCACCCATGACGTCGCTCCGAATGACAGACTTGCAACGGTTTGGCCGGGAGAAGAGAGGTGGACCGCGGGTGAGTGCTCCAGAGGCGACGCAGTCGGGGGTCGGCGGGCTGCTCACGCGGGCGGCGGCGACCTGGCCGGAGCACCCGGCCGTGCGCGAGACCGGCACCGGGCACGGCCTGACCTACCGCGAGCTGGACGCGGCCGCGCAGGCGCAGGCCAGGCGGCTCGTGGACGCCGGTGTCGAACCCGGCGACCGGGTGGCGCTGCGGCTGCCGACGTCGGTGGACTTCGTGGTGGCGTTCTTCGGCGCCCTGCGCGCCGGCGCGGTCGTCGTGCCGATGTCGCCGCAGGCCCCGGGCCCCGAGCTGGCGAAGCTGCTCGACCACAGCGGTGCCAAGGTTGTCATCACGCGCCACGCCGACGAGGAGCTGCCGGCCGGGGTGAGCGGGCTCACGCCGGAATCGGACCCGGATGGAGTAGCCGAGGACGCCGGCCGCGGCGGCGAGGACATCGCCGTCGTCTCCTACACCTCCGGCACGACCGGGCCGCCGCGCGGCGTGATGCTCTCGCACCGCGCGCTGCTGGCGAACCTGGCGCAGCTCGACGAGGTCGACGGCGTCCTCGACCACGACGACCGCGTGCTGATCACCATCCCGCTCTTCCACGTCTACGGTCTCGGGCCCGGCCTGCTGCACGCCACGGCCGTCGGCGCGACCGCGATCCTTTCGGAGCGCTTCGAGGCGCAGCGCACGCTCGACGACTGCGCCGAACACGGCGTCACGACGATCACCGGCGTCCCGACGATGTACACGGAGTTCGCCGCCCTCGGCGCCGACGAACTGCGCGCCAAGCTCGCGACGCTGCGCCGGATGACGTCGGGCGCCGCGCCCCTGCACCCGAAGGTCCTCGGCGCGATCCGCGAGGCCACCGGCCTGGACGTCTACGAGGGCTACGGCCTCACCGAGTGCGCGCCGGTGGTGACGTCGACGCTGGTCACCGGCTACCCGAAGCCCGGGTCGGTCGGGCGGCCGCTGCCCGGGATCGAGCTGCGGCTGGTCGACAGCGACGGCACCGACCAGGCCGTGCCGCTCGACCCGGACGACGTCGACGACGTCTTCGAGGCCGAGGGCGAGACCGGGCTGGTGTCGATCCGCGGCGCGAACCTGTTCTCCGGCTACTGGCCCGACGGCGAGCACGGCCCGGACGACGAGGGCTGGTTCCGCACCGGCGACGTCGGCTACCTCGACGTCGACGGCGACCTGCACCTGGTCGACCGAGCCAACGACCTGATCATCGTCAACGGCTTCAACGTCTTCCCGCGCGAGGTCGAGGAGGTCATCGGGCAGCTGCCGGAGGTGGCCGAGGCGGCGGTCGTCGGGGTCGTGGACGAGCGCAGCGGCGAAGCGGTGAAGGCGTTCGTCGTGCCGGCGGCCGGGGCGGCGCTGTCCGAGCAGCAGGTCGTCGACCAGTGCACGGCCCACCTGGCCGGGTACAAGGTGCCGCACCTGGTCGAGTTCGCGGAGTCGCTGCCGCACTCGGCCACCGGGAAGCTGCGCCGCGTGCGGCTGCGGTAGGAAAGACGGCATGGCGCACGAAGTGACGGTGATGAGCCGGGTCGGTTGCCACCTCTGCGAGGTCGCGGAGGCGGACGTCGCGCGGATCTGCGGCGAGCTGGGCGTCGGGTGGACGACCCAGGACGTCGACACCGACCCGGAGTGGCGCGCGGAGTACGGCGACCGCGTGCCGGTGATCCTGGTCGACGGCGCCGAGCACGGCTACTGGCGCGTCGAAGAGGACCGGCTGCGCAAGGCCCTCAAGCCGTAACACGCTCGTAAGGGGGATCGAGCAGCCGCTTCACGCTCCGGCTCCGAAGATGGAGGCGTGAGCACTCTGCAGGAAGCGCCGCCCGAAGCACCCCGGCGGCTTTCGCTGCCCGTCGCGACCCTGATCGGGCTCCTCGCGCTGGCCGCCGCGCTCGGCGTCGGGCACCTCGTCGCGGGCTTCGTCGGCTACACGGCTTCGCCGTTCATCGCGGTGGCGAACTACGTCATCGACCACAGCCCGACCGGGATCGTGAAGTGGGCCGAGCGGACGCTGGGCACCTGGGACAAGCCGGTCCTCAAGATCGGGCTGGGGGTCGTGCTGGTCCTGCTCGCGGTGCTGGCCGGCCAGCTCTCGCGGCGGACGCCCCGCGCGGGCCAGGTGCTGGTCTTCCTGCTCGGCGCGGCCGGGGTCGCCGCCGTGTATTCGCGCAGCGACCTGGGGCAGGTCTCGCTGCTGGCGCCGGTCGCCGCCCTGGTCGCCGGGCTCGTCGTGTTCACCCAGCTGCACCGGGTCGCGCTGCCCGTGGCCGTCGTGCCCGACCGGGGTTTCGACCGCCGCAAGTTCCTGCGCGCCGGGATCGGCGTCGCCGCGGGGTCGGGGATCGCGGCCGTGGTCGGGCAGGTGGCCGGGACCAGCACGAACGCCGAAGACTCGCGGGCCGCCGTCGGGCCGCTCGTCCCCGCGCGGACCGTGCCGCCGCTGCCCGCCGACGCCGACTTCGCGAAGCTCGGCTCGCCGCCGTTCATCACGCCGAACGGCGACTTCTACCGCATCGACACCGCGCTGGTCGTGCCGCAGGTCCGCACCGAGGACTGGAGCCTGAAGATCCACGGGATGGTCGACCGGGAGGTCACCTTCTCCTACGCCGACATCCGGAACCGGCCGCTGGTCGAACGGCGCGTGACGCTGACCTGCGTGTCCAACGAGGTCGGCGGCCCGCTGATCTCGAACGCGACCTGGATCGGCGTCGACCTCGCCGACCTGCTCGACGAAGCCGGCGTGCAGACCGGCGCCGAGCAGATGTACGCGACGAGCGTCGACGGCTGGACGTGCGGCACCCCGGCGAACGTGGCGCTGGACCCGCAGCGCGGCGCGATGCTGGCGATCGGGATGAACGGCGAGCCGCTGCCGGTCGAGCACGGCTTCCCGGCGCGGATCGTCATCCCCGGCCTGTACGGCTACGTGTCGGCGACGAAGTGGGTCGAGTCCCTCGAATTCACCAAGTGGGACGCCCGGCAGGCGTACTGGCTCAGCCGCGGCTGGGCCGAGCAGGCGCCGATCAAGACCGAGTCCCGGATCGACACCCCGACCGGCTTCGCGAAGGTGAGCGCGGGCAAGGTCCGGCTGGCCGGCACGGCCTGGGCGCAGCACACGGGCATCGCGAAGGTCGAGGTCCGGCTGGACCAGGGCCCCTGGCAGCCGGCGACGCTCTCGGCCGAGATCAGCAAGGACACCTGGCGCATGTGGTGGGCCGAGCTGGACGTGCCGAAGGGGACGCACCAGGCGTTCGTCCGCGCGACCGACCAGGACGGCTACACGCAGACGGAGAACCGCGCGGACCCGGTCCCGGACGGCGCGACCGGCTGGCACTCGGTGAGCCTCGACGCGAGCTGACGCGACCGGCGCGGCGGAGCCGTTCACCGCGCCGGACGGCCCGCTCACGGCGTCGCCGGGCCGGCACCCGGGCGGGCTCGGCCGGGGCCGTCCGCCCGAACTGCCTTGCCCGGCAAGGATTCTGACGCGGTGTCATGATCGCGGGCCCGGCGGAACCGCCTCCGACCAGTGACTTTGTGCGCGCGTTCACAAGTGGTCTACCGTAGGACCATCGCCCCCGGGTGGTCCGGCATCGAACCGGACCTCGTGCCCTGGGTCAAGACACAGTTCGGAACGGCCGTGGCGATGGCCGCCGGGTGCACAGCGGGCAGGAGACGACGGCGTGGTGACACAGCGGGGGAGGCGCGACGAAGCGGGCTCCCCGGGCCGGCCGCCGCGACGGCCCCGCCGGCAGGGCACCCCGGACGCCGACAACGCGCCCACCGCCGAGATCCCGGCCGTACCCGCGCACGGGTCCGCCCGCAACGGGGATGCCCCCGAGGCCGTCCGGGCGAAGTCGATCCCCGAAGCCGCCGTCGCCCGGCTCGCCGTCTACCTCCGGGTGCTGTCCGGAATGTCGGAACAGGGCGCGACGACCGTTTCGAGCGAAGAGCTCTCGCAGGCGGCCGGCGTCAATTCCGCGAAATTGCGCAAAGACCTCTCCTACCTCGGCTCGTACGGCACCCGCGGGGTCGGCTACGAAGTCAGCGTCCTGGTCAGCCAGATCGAGCGGATCCTGGGCCTGACCCGGCAGCACAAAGTGGCCGTCGTCGGGATCGGCAACCTCGGTCACGCCCTGGCCAACTACGGCGGCTTCCCGGGGCGCGGGTTCCCGGTCGAAGCGCTGTTCGACCTGGACGCGGACCTGATCGGCGTGCCGGTCGGCGGCCTTCCGGTGTCGCACGTGGACGACATCCCGCGGGTGTGCGCCGAGCGCGGCATCTCCATCGGCGTGATCGCCACCCCGCCGACCGCCGCGCAGTCGGTCTGTGACCGCCTGGTCGCGGGCGGTGTCCAGTGCATCCTCAACTTCGCCCCGGTCGTGTTGCAGGTTCCTGCTCACATCGAGGTCCGCAAAGTGGATTTGGCTGTGGAGCTGCAGATACTCTCGTTCCATGTGGCCCGCCGCGCGGACGACGCCGCCGGTAATCAGGGCAATTCCGGATTACCCGGTGCGGGCCTGCCGTCCGAGAATGGCAAGGGCGGGCGGAACGGTTCGGGTCCGGACGGCGGACGGGAAATGGTGGTGCGCTCATGAGCGTGTTGGCGGTCGGTCTCTCGCATCGCACTGCGGAGCTGAGCACGCTCGAGCGCGTCGCGGTGCCGGCGCCCGAGGTCGGCAAGGTGCTCGACGAGCTGCAGCAGGCCGAGCACGTCAGTGAGGTCATGCTCGTCTCGACGTGCAACCGCATCGAGGTCTACGCCGTCGTCGAGACCTTCCACGGCGGCCTCGACGACGTCACCCGCGTGCTGTCCCGCCAGGCCGGGGTGGAACCGGCCGACCTCTACGACAGCCTGTACGTCCACTACGCCGGTGCGGCCGTCGAGCACCTGTTCTCGGTCACCTCGGGCCTGGACTCGATGGTCGTCGGCGAGACGCAGATCCTCGGGCAGGTCCGGTCCGCCTACGCCACCGCGCGCGAGGCCGGCACCGTCGGCCGCACGCTGCACGAGCTGATCCAGACCACGCTGCGCGTCGGCAAGCGCGTGCACTCCGAGACCGGCCTCGACCAGCTGGGCGCGTCGGTCGTGTCCGAGGCGCTCGCCGCGGCCGGGGACGTCGCCGGCAAGCACGCGGTCATCGTCGGCGCCGGGTCGATGGGCGCGCTGAGCGCGTCGCAGCTGCGCAAGGCCGGGATCGGCGAGATCACCGTGGCCAACCGCACCGACGCCCGCGCCCGCCGGCTCGCCGCGAACGTCACCGAGCAGGGCGTCCCCGCCCGCGCGATCCCGCTGTCCGGGGTCGCCGACGCGGTGCGCGACGCCGACGTCGTGATCTGCTGCACCGGCGCGCAGGACGCCGTCTTCGGGCCGGAGCACGTGCTGCCGCGCGGCGGCCGTGACCTGGTCGTCTGCGACCTGGGTCTGCCGCGCGACGTCGACCCGGCGGTCGGCGAGCTGGCCGGCGTCCGCGTCGTCGACCTCGCCACCATCCAGCGCCGGATGCGCGAAGCCGGCACCCCGACCACCGAGCGTCAGACCGCCAAGGCGACCGGGATCGTGCTCGACGAGGTGCGCGACTACCTCGCCGGGCAGCGCAGCGCCGAGGTCACCCCGACCGTGACGGCGTTGCGCCGCCGCGCCGCCGAGGTCGTCGACGCCGAGCTGCTGCGCCTCGACCACCGGCTGCCGGACCTGGAGCCGGGCGTCCGGGAAGAGGTCGGCCGCACCGTCCGCCGGGTGGTCGACAAGCTGCTGCACGCACCGACGGTGCGGGTCAAGCAGCTGGCCGCCGATTCGGCTGACACCGACTACGCGAACGCGTTGCGAGAACTGTTCTGCCTCGACCCGCAGGCCCCCGCCGCGGTGGCGAGCCCGAAGCCCCCACCGGAGAAGAAGTAGTAGTGACCAGAGTCATTCGCATGGGCACGCGCGGCTCGAAGCTCGCGCTGACCCAGACCGGGACGGTCGCCGACGCGCTGCGCGCCCAGGGCGTCGAGGTCGAGATCGTCAAGGTGACCACCCCCGGCGACAAGTCGATGGCACCGATCGCGACGATCGGCGTCGGCGTGTTCACCTCCGCGCTGCGCGAAGCCTTGCTGCGCAACGAGGTCGACGTCATCGTGCACTCCTACAAGGACCTGCCGACGGCGCCGGAGCCGGGCATCACGCTCGCCGCCGTGCCGCCGCGGGAGGACCCGCGGGACGCGCTGATCGCGCGGGACGGCCTCACTTTGGGCGAGCTGCCGCCGGGGTCCACAGTGGGCACCGGGGCCGCCCGGCGCACCGCGCAGCTGCGCGCGCTGGGCCTCGGTTTGGAAATCGTGCCGATTCGCGGCAATATCGACACCCGCATGCGCAAGGTCACCGACGGCGAGCTCGATGCCGTGGTGCTCGCGCGTGCCGGACTGGCCAGGGTCGGACTGGTCGAGGCGATCACCGAGACCCTCGACCCGATCCAGATGCTGCCCGCCCCCGCCCAGGGGGCGCTGGCAGTGGAGTGCCGGTCCGCCGACGTGGACATCGAGCAGCTGCTCGCATCCACAGTGGACGACGAGGGCACGCGGGTCGCGGTGACGGCCGAGCGGGCCCTGCTGGCCGCGCTCGAGGCGGGGTGCAGCGCGCCGGTGGGCGCGCTCGCCGAGATCGTCGAAGATCTCGACGCCGAGGGCAAGGTCGTGGAACGGATCTCGCTGCGCGGCACCGCCGCGGCCGAAGGCGAGAACGGCGCGGTGGACATGGTCCGGGCCTCCGCGCTGGCCGACAAGGACCAGGCCGCCCAGCTGGGCAAGGACCTGGCCGCCGAGCTGCTGGACCTGGGCGCCGGAGTGTTCTCCGGCCCCGCGCAGTAGCGCCCCCGCGGGCGCTTCGAAAGACGTGTAGGAGACCTGTGGCCCTGCGATCCCGCATGGCCGCCGCAAGAGGAGAGAGATGACCCCCGCGCGAAAGACCACCGGGCGCGTAGCGTTCGTGGGCTCCGGCCCCGGCGACGCCGGCCTGCTCACGGTCCGTGCCCAGGAACTGCTCGCCAAGGCCGAGGTCGTGGTGACCGACCCCGACGTGCCGCAGGCCGTGCTGGCCATGGCCGCCGAGGGCGCCGAGGTCCGGCCCGCCGTCGGCGAGGCCGCCGAGGTCGCCAAGGACCTGACCGCCGAGGCCAAGGCCGGGCGGCTGGTGCTGCGGCTGATCGCGGGCGACCCGCTGACCACCCCGGCCGTCGTGGCCGAGGTGCAGGCGGTCGCGCGCACGAGCGCCGTGTTCGACGTCATCCCGGGCGTTTCCCCGGGCGCGGCCGTCCCGGCGTACGCCGGCGTCGCGCTGGGCGGCACGCACACCGAGGTCGACGTCCGCGGCGACGTCGACTGGGCGGCCCTGGCCGCCTCACCGGGCCCGCTGGTGCTGCACGCGACGTCGGCCCACCTGGCCGAGGCCGCTTCGGCGCTGACCGGCAACGGCCTGCCGTCGTCGACCCCGGTCGCGGTCACCGCGAACGGCACGATCAACACCCAGCGCACCCTCGACACCACGCTCGAGAAGGTCGCCAACGACGCGGGCGAGCTCGTCGGGCCGCTGATCGTCACGATCGGCCAGGCCGCCGGCCACCGCTCGAAGCTGTCCTGGTGGGAGTCGCGCGCGCTGTACGGCTGGAAGGTCCTGGTGCCGCGCACCAAGGAGCAGGCCGGCGAGATGGCCGAGCGCCTGCGCGGCCACGGCGCGACGTCGCACGAGGTGCCGACCATCTCGGTCGAGCCGCCCCGCAGCCCGGCGCAGATGGAGCGCTCGGTCAAGGGCCTGGTCGACGGCCGCTACCAGTGGATCGTCTTCACCTCCACCAACGCGGTCCGCGCGGTGTGGGAGAAGTTCGAGGAGTTCGGGCTCGACGCCCGCGCGTTCTCCGGCGTGAAGATCGCCTGCGTCGGCGAATCGACCGCGGCGAAGGTGCGCTCGTTCGGCATCATCCCGGAGCTGGTCCCCTCGGGCGAGCAGTCCTCCGAGGGCCTGCTGGCCGAGTTCCCGCCGTACGACGACGTGCTCGACCCGGTCGACCGCGTGCTGCTGCCGCGGGCGGACATCGCCACCGAGACCCTGTCGGCCGGCCTCCGTGACCGCGGCTGGGAGATCGACGACGTGACGGCCTACCGGACCGTCCGGGCCGCCCCGCCGCCCGCCGAGACCCGCGAGATGATCAAGACCGGCGGGTTCGACGCGGTCTGCTTCACCTCGTCCTCGACCGTGCGGAACCTGGTCGGCATCGCCGGCAAGCCGCACACCCGCACGCTGGTCGCGTGCATCGGCCCGAAGACGGCCGAGACCGCGGTGGAGTTCGGCCTCCGGGTCGACGTCCAGCCGGAGAAGGCCGACGTCCCGCACCTGGTGGACGCCCTGGCCGAGCACGCCGCGCGCCTGCGTGCGGAAGGCGCCCTGCCGCCGCCGCGCAAGGCGAAGCGGGCCCGCCGCTCCTGACGCTCCAAGGTCCGTGAATGGCACATTGAGGGACTCTGAGTCCCTTAATGTGCCATTCACGGCTTTCGGCCGGGGTGGTCGGCGACCGCGCGTTTCGGCGATCGGGGAAGACCGCTGAGCACCCTTGCGGAACCCCGGCGATCAGGGCGGGAGTAACTTGGAAGGGTGTTCCCAGAGCATCGTCCCCGCAGGCTCCGCACCACCCCGGCCATGCGCAGGCTGGTGGGTGAGACGACACTGCGGCCACGCCAGTTGATCCTCCCGATGTTCGTCGCCGAAGGCATCGACGCGCCGCGGCCGATCTCGAGCATGCCGGGGGTCGTCCAGCACACGCGGGACACCCTGCGGAAAGCCGCCGTCGACGCGGTCAACGCCGGCGTCGGCGGGCTCATGCTCTTCGGCATCCCGAAGACGCGGGACGCCGAGGGCTCCGGGGCCGTCGACGAGAACGGCATCCTCAACGTCGCCCTGCGCGACCTGCGCCACGAGCTCGGCGACGCGACCGTGCTGATGGCCGACACCTGCCTCGACGAGTTCACCGACCACGGCCACTGCGGTGTCCTGGACGCCGACGGCGCGGTCGACAACGACGCCACGCTGCGCATCTACGCCGAGATGGCCGTCGCGCAGGCCGAAGCCGGGGCGCACGTGCTCGGGCCGTCCGGGATGATGGACGGCCAGATCGGCGTCATCCGCCGGGCGCTCGACGAGGTCGGGCACAGCGACAAGGCGATCCTCGCCTACTCCGCGAAGTACGCGAGCGCGTTCTACGGCCCGTTCCGCGAGGCCGTCGACTCGCAGCTCAAGGGCGACCGCAAGACCTACCAGCAGGACATGGGCAACGCGCGCGAGGCGCTGCGCGAGATCGAGCTGGACCTCGCCGAGGGCGCGGACATGGTCATGGTCAAGCCCGCGCTGTCCTATTTGGACGTCGTCAAGGCGGCCGCGGACATCTCGCCGGTGCCGGTGGCGGCGTACAACATCTCGGGCGAGTACGCGATGGTCGAGGCGGCCGCGGCGAACGGCTGGCTGGACCGCGAGCGCACGATCCTCGAGGTGCTGACGTCGATCCGCCGGGCGGGCGCGGACCTGATCCTCACGTACTGGGCCACCGAAGCCGCCGCCTGGCTGGACTGAGCGGTTAGAGTCACCGCCGTGGCGGACAAAGACACCGAGGATCTCAGCGGTCTCACCGACGACGAACGGCGCAAACGCGGCCGTTCGCCCGACCCGGTGCTGCCGGGCCAAAAGGCCCCGAAGGCGGCACCGCCCCGGCCGGTGGCCATCTCGTTCTGGCTGTGGCTCGCCGGCGGCGTCGTGCTGATCCTCAGCTACGTCCAGCTGCTGAGCAGCAAGTCCGCGGTGATCGACCAGTTCGTCAAGGCGACGAACGACCCGAAGTACACACCGCAGACGATCGCGGACGGCGTCACGGCGCTGCTGTGGTACCTGCTCGGCGGCGCGGTCGTGTTCGTGCTGCTGTTCCTGCTCTTCGCGTACAAGGCGCGCGAGGGCACCCGCTCGGCGCGGACGGTGCTGACGATCCTGCCGATCGTGATGCTGCTGCTGATCATGACGATCGCGCCGATCATCAACTACCTGACGCTGGTCGCGGTGCTGGTGTTCGTGGTCGCCCTGGTCATGCTGTACCTGCCGTCGGTGGCGGGCTACTTCCCGAAGGCCGGCAAGAAGCCGTGAGCGACCGGCTCTACGCCGAATCGGGCGTGAGCTGGGGGGCCATCGCGTGGGGCCCGGTGTTCGCGCTGCTCGGCGCGCTGGCGGAGCTGGCCACGGGCGGCCCGGTGCACGTCGTGGGCTGGCTGATGGTCGGGTTCGGCCTCTGCGTCATCACGGTGCCGTGGGTGTACGCCCGGCGCCGGTTCCTGTCGCTGGAGGTCACGACGAAGCAGCTGCGCCAGGGCCGCGAGAAGGTCCCGGCCGACCAGCTCGCCTCGGTGACGGACGTCGGCGCGCCGGTGGGCGCCCGCGTCCTGGGCGGCGGCTGGGCGGTGCCGCGGAAGTACGACTCGCTGCCGGTGGAGCTGGCGGACGGCACGGTGGTCCTGGCGTGGGCGAAGGACGTCGAGGCCCTGCGGGACGCGCTGGACCGGCTCGTCCGGGCGACGCCGGGGCAGGCATGAGAAAATCCCCGCTGTGATCGACCTTCCGCAGCCCACCGGGGCCGAGCTCTGGCCGCCGGAAGAACCCGGCCCGCGCGCACGGCTGCACAAGCCGTGGCGGACGCTCGTCGCCGTCGTGGAGGTCCTGCTCGCCGTCGCGGCCGGGTGGGCCGCCTACGCGTGCTGGCACGGCGGGATCGCCACCGTCGTCACGCACACCGACGACGGCGCGACGCTCGAGTCGCACCGGTACTTCGGCGGGCTGCTCGCCGCCGCCATCGGGCTGGGCACGGTGGCCGCGATCCTGCTGGTCGACGCGGTGCGTCAGCTCTCGCTCGCGGTGCGTGCGCGCCACCGCGAGCCCAAGGCCTGATACACAGCTCCCGCACAGGGAACGAACAGTCAATTGCTAAACAGCGGCACCAAGGTTGCCGCATGACGCGCGTGCGTGCCTCGAAGGCATGGGTGATCAACGGTGCTCTGGTCGTGCTGCTGGCCGGAGCGGGATTCGGGATATACCAGGCATTCAGCCCGTCCCAGACCACGGCGCAGGCCCAGACGCGCAGCACCCCGGTGCGCCGCGCGACGGTCACCGAGACCATCTCCGCGGCCGGGACCCTCGCGAGCAGCTACACCGGCGCGGCGAACTTCGCGACGGCCGGGAAGGTCACGTCGATCGACGTGAAGGTCGGCGACGTCGTCAGCGCCGGGCAGAAGCTCGCCACCGTCGACAGCACGCAGGCCGCGAAGCAGCTGCAGGTCGCGAAGGCGAACCTCGCGGTCGCGCAGGACAGCCTGGACACCGCCGAGACGGCCGAAGCCACCCCGGCGACCGGGCCGAACAGCCAGAACTCCGCGCAGTCCGCCGCGAACAACGTCACCTCGGCGCAGGCGAAGCTCGACCAGGCCCAGCTGGACGTCCAGACGGCGCAGACCGCCCTCGACAACACCACGCTCTACTCGCCGGGCTCCGGCACGGTCACCGCGGTCAACGGCTCGGTCGGCCAGCAGTCCTCCAGCGGGTCCGCCGCGAGCAGCCAGGCGACGTCGAGCAGCGGCGGCAGCGGGCAGGGCGGGCAGGGCTCGTCGAACTCGAACAGCTCGTCGTCGAGCAGCAGCTCCAGCAGCAGTGGCTTCATCACCATCACGAACATGACCGGCCTGGTCGTGAACACCTCGGTCGCCGAAATCGACATCAGCAAGGTGAAGACCGGCCAGAAGGCCACCGTGACCCTCAACGCGCTGCCCGACCAGCCGATCCAGGCGACCGTCTCCAGCATCAACCTCACGCCGACCACGAGCGGCAGCGTCGTTTCCTACGGCGCGCAGCTGGCGCTGACGAGCCCGCCGGACGGGCTGCGGCCCGGGCAGTCGGCGAGCGTCGTGATCACCGTCGCCGAGGCGCAGAACGCGCTGAGCGTGCCGGCCGCGGCGGTGACGACCGTGGGCAGCAACAACATCGTCACCGTGCAGGCGAACGGCCAGAACGTGACGCGCCAGGTGCAGGTCGGCATCCGCGGCGAGTCGACCGTCCAGATCACCTCCGGGCTCACCGAGGGCGAGAACGTCGTGCTCACCGCGACGGCCGCGACCGGGACCACCGGCGGCAACGGCCGGACCGGCGGCACGGGCGGCACCGGCGGGTTCCCGGGCGGCGGGACCGGTGGCTTCCCCGGCGGCGGAACGCGCGGTACGGGCACCGGCGCCGGTGGCGGTTTCGGCGGCCGCGGGTGAACCCGGTGATCGCGGTCTCCGGACTGCGCAAGACCTACGGCGCCGGCGAGACGGCCGTGCACGCGCTGCGCGGCGTCGACCTCACCGTGTGGCCCGGCGAGTACGTCGCCATCATGGGGGCCTCGGGCTCGGGCAAGTCGACGTTGCTGAACATGCTCGGCTGCCTCGACGTGCCGTCCTCGGGCAAGTACCTGCTCGACGGCTTCGGCGTCGACAAGCTCAACGAGCGCCAGCTGGCCCTGCTGCGCAACCGGAAGATCGGCTTCATCTTCCAGTCGTTCAACCTCGTCCCGCGCACGACCGCGTTGTCCAATGTGGAACTTCCGCTCGTCTACAGCGGACTCCGGCGGGCCGAGCGGCGGCGCCGCGCGCTCGCCGCGCTCGACATGGTCGGGCTGTCGGACCGGGCCAAGCACCTGCCGAGCGAGCTGTCCGGCGGGCAGATCCAGCGCGTCGCCGTGGCGCGGGCGCTGGTCACCGGCCCGGCGATGCTGCTGGCCGACGAGCCGACCGGCAACCTCGACCGCCGCAGCACCGAGGACGTCCTCGGCGTCTTCGACCGGCTCAACTCCCTCGGCCGCACCATCGTCGTGATCACGCACGAGGACGAGGTCGCCCACCACGCGCACCGCGTCGTGCGGGTCGACGACGGCCTCATCGTGTCCGACGAAGTGACCCGCGCGGTGGGGGCGGTCTCGTGAACCTCTTCGAAATCCTGCGCTTCGCCGTGCGCGGGCTCACGGCCAACAAGCTGCGCTCGTCGCTCACGACGCTCGGCATCACCATCGGCGTCGCGGCGGTGATCCTGCTCGTCGCGGTCGGCAACGGGGCCTCGGCGGCCATCGCGGCCAGCATCCAGGGCCTCGGCACCAACGTCGTCAACGTCTCCCCGGCCCGCGGCGGCGGGCAGAGCGCGTCGGCGCGGCCGCTGACCGTCCAGGACGCGCACGCGCTCGTCGACCCCGTCGGCGCGCCGGACGTCAAGGCCGCCTCCCCGGTGGTCAACACCACGGCGACCGCCACCTACGGGCAGACGTCGTACGACATCTCCAGCGTCGCGGGCACCGAACCGGCGTACTTCACGACGACCAACCGCGACCTCGCCCAGGGCCAGCTGTTCACCGGCGAGGACGTCACGGCCGCGCGGAAGGTCGTCGTCCTCGGCCCGACGACCGCGCAGTCGATCTTCGGCACCGAAGACCCGGTCGGCAAGAACGTGCTGCTCAACAGCATCCAGTTCACCGTGATCGGTGTGCTGCAGGCCAAGGGCAGCACCGGGCTGCAGAACGCCGACGACGTCGCGATCGCGCCGATTTCGGCCGTCCAGAACTCCCTCGCCGGCTACGGCAGCCTCAACCAGATCGCCGTCCAGGCCACCAGCGCCGACTCGGTGTCGCTCGCCCAGTCCGAGATCACCGCGATCCTCAACGCCCGCCACGGCATCCGGCTCGGCGGCACCGCCGACTACCAGATCCAGAACTCCGAGCAGCTCCTCGCGACCCGGACGTCGGCGACCGAGACGTTCACCGTCCTGCTGGCCGCGGTCGCGGCGATCTCACTGCTGGTCGGCGGCATCGGCGTCACCAACATCATGCTGGTCACGGTCACCGAGCGGATCCGCGAGATCGGCATCCGCAAGGCCATCGGCGCGCCGCGCTCGGCCATCCTCGGCCAGTTCCTCGCCGAGGCGACCATGCTCAGCCTGTTCGGCGGGCTGCTCGGCGTCGCGATCGGGATCATCGGCAGCCGGTTCACCATCTCCGGGATCAAACCCGTCGTGGTGCCCTCCTCGATCCTGCTCGCCTTCGCGGTGTCCGCCCTGATCGGGCTGTTCTTCGGCAGCTTCCCGGCGAACCGGGCCGCCAAACTGAGGCCCATCGACGCCCTGCGTCACGAATAAGGAGTCTTTCGCATGTCTTCCTCCACCACGAACCCGCCGACCGCGGAGGAGATCGTCGCCAGCCCGGCGGTCGAAGGCGATCTCAACGCCGAAATGCGCCGGGCCGCGAAGCCGTTCTCCCGCACGACGCTGGTGCTGGCCGGGCTGGTCGTCCTCGCGATCGCCTTCGGCGGCGGGGCCTGGACGCACGCGGCGTTCGGCTCGTCGTCCGGCAGCGGGTCGACGCCGTCGGCGCGCCAGAACGGCGGCGGCTTCGGCGGCACCCAGGCCGGGGGCACGCAGGCGGGCACCGGCCAGCAGGGCGGCGGGTTCCGCGGCGGGGGCGGCCGCGGCACCACCGGGACCGTCGACCGCGTCGACGGCACCACGGTCTACGTCAAGACCGTGCAGGGCGACGACGTCAAGGTGTCCACATCGGACTCGACCACGGTCGGCGTCACCCAGCCGGGCAAGCTGGCCGACCTCAAGCCGGGCGCGACGGTGGTCGTGCAGGGCCAGGCGGGCCAGGACGGCACGGTGACCGCGCAGGCCATCACCCAGCAGGCGGCGCGCTAGTTCAGGACGACGATCGCGGCGGTGAGGGCCGTCGCGTAGAGGATCCAGGCCAGGTAGGGCACCAGCAGCGCGGCGGCGGCCTTCGAGCGGCGGCCGAACAGGACGATCGTCACGACCACGACGACGTCCAGCACGGCGATGTCGACCAGCGCCGCCTTCGCCGCGCCGCCCTCGAAGAACAGCGGGGTCCACAGGAGGTTGGCCAGCAGGCCGATGCCGTACGCGGCGAAGCCCCGCGTCTCGCCGTCCGTGCGCCAGTACAGCCAGCCGGCCAGCGCGATCATGACGTACAACACCGTCCATACCGGACCGAACAGGCCGGCCGGCGGCGCCCACGACGGCAGCTCGAGCCGGGCGTAGACGTCCTTGGCCGAGACGGCGGCCAGGGCACCGACGACCGCGACCACGGCGACGACGCCGAAGAAGCAGGCCAGCACCAGCCACGGGTTGCGCTGCGGGACACGTTCGGTCACCGGCTGTTCCCCTCCCGGGCGGCGTCCGGCCATCTTAGGCGGGTTTGCCACACTGGACAGGTGAGCAACGGAACCGAGCAGTCCAAGGCATGGTTCGAACGCGCGAAGGTGGCCGTCCCGGGCGGGGTGAACTCGCCGGTCCGGGCGTTCAACTCGGTCGGCGGCACCCCGCGGTTCATGGTCCGCGGCGAGGGCCCGCACCTGTGGGACGCCGACGGCAACCGCTACGTCGACCTGGTGTCGTCGTGGGGGCCGATGATCCTGGGCCACGCCCACCCGGCGGTGGTCGAGGCGGCGCGCGCGGCGGCGGTGTCCGGGCTGTCGTTCGGCACGCCGACGATCGGCGAGGTCGAGCTGGCCGAGGAGATCATCAACCGCGTCGAGCCCGTCGAGCAGGTGCGCCTGGTCAACTCGGGCACCGAAGCCACGATGAGCGCGATCCGGCTGGCCCGCGGGTTCACCGGCCGCTCGAAGGTCGTGAAGTTCGCCGGGTGTTACCACGGTCACGTCGACGCGCTGCTCGCGCAGGCCGGCTCCGGCGTCGCGACGCTCGGGCTGCCGACGTCGCCGGGCGTCACCGGGGCGCAGGCCGCCGACACGCTGGTGCTGCCCTACAACGACCTCGACGCCGTCCGGAAGTCCTTTGTGGACAACCCGGGGGAGATCGCCGCGGTGATCACCGAGGCCGCGGCCGGCAACATGGGCGCGATCGCGCCGGACGAAGGCTTCAACGCCGGGCTGCTGGAGATCGCCCGCGAGCACGGCGCCCTGCTCATCATGGACGAGGTCATGACCGGCTTCCGCGTCTCGCGCGCAGGCTGGTTCGGCCTCGAAGGCGTGGCCGGGGACCTCTACACGTTCGGCAAGGTGATGTCCGGCGGGCTGCCGGCGGCGGCCTTCGGCGGCCGCGCCGACGTGATGGCCAAGCTCGCCCCGGGCGGGCCGGTCTACCAGGCCGGGACGCTGTCCGGGAACCCCGTCGCGGTGGCCACCGGCCTCGCGACGCTGCGCGCGGCCGACCACGCCGTGTACGCGGCCCTCGACGCCAACGCGAAGCGCCTCGGCGACCTCTTCCACCGCGAACTGGGCAACGCGGGTGTCGCGCACCACGTCCAGTACGCGGGCAACCTGGTCAGCGTGTTCTTCGGCGACCGGCCGGTCCGCGACTACGCGGGCGCGCAGGCGTCCGAGACCTGGCGCTACCCGGCGTTCTTCCACGCGCTGCTCGACGCGGGCGTGTACGGGCCCCCGAGCGCGTACGAGGCCTGGTTCGTCAACGCGGCGATGGACGACGAAGCGTTCTCGGTGATCGAAGCGGCTCTGCCCGCGGCGGCTCGCGCGGCGGCGGAGGCGGTCAAGTGACCACCGTCGTCCACCTGCTTCGGCACGGCGAAGTGCACAACCCCGAGAAGATCCTCTACGGCCGCCTGCCCGGCTACCGGCTCTCCGAGCGCGGACAGCGGCAGGCGCTCACGGTCGCCGAGGCCGTCGCCGGCCACGACCTCGTGCACGTCGTCGCGTCGCCGCTGCAGCGGGCACAGGAGACGGCCCGCCCGATCGCCTCGGCGCACCGGCTCGACATCGCGACCGACGAGGGCCTGATCGAGGCCGGCAACCAGTTCGAGGGCCTGCACGTCGCGGTCGGCGACGGCGCCCTGCGGGAGCCGAAGCACTGGCCGAAGCTGGTCAACCCGTTCAAGCCGTCGTGGGGCGAGCCGTACCTCGAGATCGCGCACCGGATGCTGGGCGCGGTCCACCGCGCGCGGGACGCGGCCCTCGGTCACGAGGCTTTGTGTGTCTCGCATCAGCTGCCGATCTGGACGCTCCGGCGGTTCCTCGAGGGCAAGAAGCTGTGGCACGACCCGCGCCGCCGCCAGTGCTCGCTGGCGTCGCTGACGTCGCTGGTCTTCGACGGCGACGAGCTGCGCGAGATCGTCTACAGCGAGCCGGCGGGCACCACCGACCCGAAGGTGACCGGGGCATGAAACGGCTTCTTGGCGCGGCGCTCGTCGTGCTGGCCGTGGCCGGGTGCAGCAGCGGCAAGGACGCGGTGGTGCAGGGGAGCAGCTTCAGCTTCGTCTCCCCGGGCGGCAAGGTCGACATCACGTACGACCTCGCCCAGCGGCAGACCGCGCCGGTGCTGGCGGGCGAGGACCTGATGAACGAGGGCAAGCAGCTGTCGCTCGCGGACTACCCGGGCAAGGTCGTGGTGCTCAACCTGTGGGGCCAGTGGTGCGGACCGTGCCGCACGGAGGTCCCGGAGATGGAGGCGGTCGCGAAGCAGGGCGTCCAGGTGGTGGGCATCGACGTCCGCGACCCGGCACGCGAGGTGGCCCAGGACTTCGTCCGCGACCGCAAGCTGACGTACCCCTCGATCTACGACCCGGACGGCCGGGTACTGCTCAAGCTGAGCGGCTACCCCCGCAACATCATCCCGTCGACGATCGTGCTGGACAAGCAGCACCGGGTGGCGGCGGTGTTCCTGCGGCCGGTGCTGGCCCAGGACCTCCTCCCGGTGACCCAGCGGCTGACGGCCGAGCAGGCCTGACGCGGCCCCGCACTTCCCGGGGAGCGTCCTCGAGGCCGCGGAACCCGCGGGACCAAGGTCCTGAACTGCTGTGACCGAGGTCCTGTGAACCGGCCCCGGAGTTCTCACCGGGACCTCACTGCCTACCCTCAACGGGGTGAACTCCGTTACCGAGCTGGCGATCTCCGGACCGCTGCTGCTCGCCGCGGGCGTCGCGCTGCTGGCCGGAACGATCTCCTTCGCCTCGCCGTGCGTGGTGCCGCTCGTGCCGGGGTACCTCGCGTACCTCGCCGCGCTGGTCGGCGCGGACGCCCCCGCGGTCAGCGCGGACGAAGACCGCAAGAAGGGCCGCTGGGCCGTCTTGGGCGCCGCGCTGCTGTTCGTGCTCGGGTTCACCGTCGTCTTCGTCGCCACGCTGGGCACCCTCGTCTGGCTGGCCGACACCCTCGTGGTCAACCAGGACCTGCTCCAGCGCATCGGCGGGGTCCTCACCATCGCCATGGCGCTGGTGTTCCTCGGCTGGATCCCCGGCCTGCAGCGCGAGGTCCGCTCGCACCGCGTCCCCGGCGGCGGGGTCTGGGGCGCTCCGCTGCTCGGCGCGATCTTCGGCCTCGGCTGGACGCCCTGCATCGGCCCGACGCTGTCGGCCGTCACGACGCTGGCCAGCGCGACCGGCGGCGCCGAGGTCCGCGGCTACCTGCTCATCGCCGTCTACTGCCTCGGCCTCGGGCTGCCGTTCCTGCTCATCGCGCTCGGCGCCCGCTGGGCCGTGCGCGCCACCGACTGGGTCCGCCGGCACGGCCGCCAGGTGCAGGTCTTCGGCGGCGCGCTGCTGATGATCGTCGGCATCCTGCTGGTCACCGGCGTGTGGGGAGATCTGATGGGCTGGCTGCGCAACGAGCTCGCGGGCAACCTGGAGCTGCCGCTGTGACCACCACGGAAGCGCCGCCCGCGGCCCCGAAGCCGCCGCGCAACACGCCGGTCAAGCGCGCCTTCGCCTTCCTCCGCAACACCTGGCGCGGCCTGACGTCGATGCGCACCGCGCTCGTCCTGCTGTTCCTGCTCGCCCTGGCCGCGCTGCCGGGTGCGCTCCTGCCGCAGCGCAAGCTCAACGCCCCCAAGGTCGACGAGTACATCAGCGCGCACGGCTGGTGGGGCACCCTGCTCGACAAGCTCGAGTTCTACGACGTCTACTCCAGCATCTGGTTCTCGGCGATCTACCTGCTGCTGATGATCTCCCTGGTGGGCTGCCTGACGCCGCGCACCTTCGAGTACGTCAAGGCGATGCGCGCCAAGCCGGTGCTGACCCCGCGCAACCTGGCCCGGATGCCGCACTACCGGCTCGGCCGGGGCAAGTCCGACGTCGACGCCGAGATCGCGGCCGTCCACAAGCGACTGTCCGGCTGGCGCCGGGTCGAGCGGGAGGAAGCCGACGGCGTCCGCACGATCTCCGCCGAACGCGGGTTCCTGCGCGAGACCGGCAACCTGCTCTTCCACTTCAGCATGCTGGGCCTGATCGTGTTCTTCGCGCTGGGCAAGCTGTACGGCTACGAGGGCCAGGTCATCGTCCAGGCCGACGGCAGCACGTTCTGCAACTCCGGCATCTACAACTACGACTCCTTCAACGCGGGCCTGCGCGTCGACGGCACCGACCTCGACCCGTTCTGCGTGAAGATCAACGACTTCACCGTGCGGTACACCCCGGCCGGCGAGCCGGAGTACTACCACTCGAACATCCAGTACCAGTCCGGCGAGGACCTGGAGACGAACACCTGGAAGCCCTACGGCCTCGAGGTCAACTCGCCGCTGCGCACCGCGGGCGACCGCGTCTACCTGCTCGGCCAGGGCAACTCGCCGCAGTTCACGGTGACCTTCCCGAACGGGGAAAAGCGCACCCAGAACACCCAGTGGCGCACGGTCGACCCGACGACGATGCTCGCCGAGGGCGCGACGAAGTTCGACCAGCCCGGCATCACCGACGAGGTGCAGCGGCGCACCCGCCAGCTCGCCATCACCGGCCTGTTCGCGCCGACGGCGTTCATGCACGGGAACGTGCTGACGTCCTCGGCGCCGGAGGTGAAGGACCCCGCGGTCGCGGTCGACATCATGCGCGGCGACCTCGGCCTCGACGCCGGGCGCGGCCAGTCGGTGTTCGAGATCGACCAGTCCCTCGTGGACGACGGCCGGCTCAAGAAGGTCGCTCGCGAGAACCTGAAGGTCGGCCAGGAGATCACGCTGGACGACGGCACGAAGATCCGCTTCGACGGCGTCAACCACTGGGTCTCCCTGCAGGTCTCCCACGACCCGACGCAGGGGTTCGTGCTCGGCTTCGCCATCGCGATGTTCCTCGGCCTCGGCGCGTCCCTGCTGGTCAAGCGCCGACGGCTGTGGGTCCGGGTCAAGCCGGGCACCGAGGACGACCCGGGTACCGTGATCGAGGTCGCCGGACTGGCCCGCACCGACCAGGCGGGGTACGGCGAAGAGTTCCACCGGATCAGTGAACGCCTGATCAGTGGTCAGAAGGGCTGAGGCATGCCGATCAACGAGACGCTGTCGACCTACAGCGACTGGCTGTACACCACCGCCGCCGCGATCTACGTCGTCGCCCTGATGATGACGCTGGTCGAGCAGGGCTTCGGCGCCAAGGGCCGGCTCGCCACCGAGCGGGCGAAGCTCCGCGCGCGCGAGCTCGTCGGCGCCGGCGGGCCGCCGGCCGAGGAGGCCCAGGCCGCGCAGCGCACGTCCGGCCGTCCCGAGCGGATCGGCAAGATGGGCGCGTCGCTGCTCGTGCTCGGCGCGCTGCTGCAGCTGTCGGCGATCGTGCTGCGCGGCCTCGCCGTGCACCGCGCGCCGTGGGGCAACATGTACGAGTACGGCATGGCGGTCACCTTCATCACGGTGGTCACCTGGATCGTCGTGATGGGGAAGTTCCCGGTCCGCCACCTCACCGGCTTCCTGCTGCTGCCCGTCGTGATCCTGATGTTCATCAACGGCACGCTGCTGTACACCACGGCGGCGCCGGTGCAGCCCGCGCTCCAGTCGTACTGGCTGGTCATCCACGTCTCGGCGGCCATCATCGGCTCCGGCGTCTTCCTGGTGCCGGGTGTCGCGAGCGTCCTGTACCTGTTCCGCTCGGCCTACGAGAAGGACGAGACGAAGTTCGCCCGGTTCGCGTCGAAACTGCCCGCGGCCGACGTCCTCGACCGGATCGCCTACCGGACGACCATCTTCGCCTTCCCGGTCTTCACCTTCGGCGTCCTGTGCGGCGCGGTTTGGGCCGAGTCGGCCTGGGGCCGGTTCTGGGGCTGGGACCCCAAGGAGACCGTCGCGTTCATCGCCTGGGTGATCTACGCGGCCTACCTGCACTCGCGGGCGACCGCGGGCTGGCGCGGCGCCCGGGCCGCGGCGATCAACATCGTCGGGTTCGCCGCGATGATCTTCAACCTGTTCTTCGTGAACCTCGTCACGGCGGGCCTGCACTCGTACGCCGGGGTGGGCTGAGCAGAACGCGGGGCCGCCGACTACCGTCGTCCTCAGGGGGAGTGATGTCGGGCGGAGTGCGCGGAGGTTTACACCGGTGACCGGACCCAATGAAGAATCGGCTCCTGGCCACCCCGAACAGGCCGAGCCGGCCGCTGCGCCGCAGCAGCAGCCGGGGCTGTTCGCCGAGGACCGGACGGACTCGCACCCGCATCCGGAGACCTCGGGTGCCTACGACGTGCAGCCGACGCAGGCCGTCACGCCGCCGCCCAACCCCGCGGTGTCCGGGCCCCACCAGGTGCCCAACCCCGCGGTGTCGGGCCCGCACCAGGTGCCCAACCCGGCCGTTTCGGGCCCGCACCAGGTGCCCCAGGGCCAGTACGGCTACGACCAGAACCTGCCGCCGCTGCAGCCGCAGTACGCGCAGGGCCAGTACCCGCAGCAGCAGCAGCAGCAGCCGTCCGGGCTCCCGCAGCCCCAGGGCGGCCGGCACGCGGCGCCCCCGCAGGGCCACGGCCACGACCTGTCGACCGCGCACCTGGTCAAGCAGGTCAAGCGGCCGCCGCAGTCCGGCTGGCGCAAGGCCGTCTACGTCGGGTCCGGCAAGCTGATCAACCCGGGCGAGAGCCCGGCGGACACCCAGCGCCGCGACCTCATCGCGCGCGTCAACCAGCCGCTGCGCGGGTGCTACAAGATCGCGATGCTCTCGCTCAAGGGCGGCGTCGGCAAGACCACGGTGACGACGACGCTGGGCGCGACGTTCGCCTCGCTGCGCGGCGATCGCGTGGTGGCGGTGGACGCCAACCCGGACCGCGGCACGCTGTCGCAGAAGCTCCCGCTGGAGACGACGGCGACGGTCCGCCACCTCCTGCGCGACGCGGCCCGCATCACGCGCTACAGCGACGTGCGGTCGTACACGTCCCAGGGCTCCAGCCGGCTGGAAATCCTCGCGAGCGAGCAGGACCCGGCCGTTTCCGAGGCCTTCTCCGAGGACGACTACCGGCGGACGGTCAACCTGCTGGAGCACTTCTACAACATCGTGCTCACCGACTGCGGCACCGGCCTGATGCACTCGGCGATGAAGGGCGTCCTGGACGTCGCGGACGCGCTGGTCGTGGTGTCGTCGGGCTCGGTCGACGGGGCCCGCAGCGCGTCGGCGACGCTGGACTGGCTCGAGGCCCACGGCTACGGCGAGCTGGTGAAGCGCTCGGTCGCGGTGATCAACTCGGTCCGTCCGAAGGGCGGCTCGGTCGACCTGGACAAGCTTTCGGCGCATTTCGGCGCGAAGGTCCGGGCGGTCTGCAAGATCCCGTTCGACCCGCACCTGGAAGAAGGCGCGGAAATCGAGCTGGACCGGCTTTCGGGTGACACGCGCCTGGCCCTGCTGGACCTGGCGGCGACGGTGGCCGACGGCTTCGCGACCCCGCTTTCGCAGGGTTACCGCTAGTCGTCTTCGTCCCGGCGCTTGCGCTGCTGTTCGGCCAGCTGGCGCAGGAAATCGGGATCGTCGTCCGGGGCGATCGGGGCCCGGCGCGGAGCCGAGGTGACCCCGATCCGCTGGCCGGCGAACGACCGCCACAGGAGCAGGGCGACGACCAGCGCGCCGACCGCCGCGAGCAGAGCGAGCATGCCGGATCCTTCCGTGTGGGTCCCCCGAGGTTAACCCGTCGGACCGGGTTTCGGCCCGAACCCCGTCGAGCGGGGTGACGACCGGAACACGAAAGGCCGCACCGGGGCGGGAAAAGGTTTCCCATTACCTGAATACGGCTCCGCTGCGCGGATGGTTCGCAGGAAGCCGTGAGGCCTCGCGACCCGGGCGATTCGGCGCAGAAGTACCCGAACGGCTTGCGACAGCGCTCGAACGGGCTGCGAGTGCCGCGCGGGCCGGCGGGAGTGGCCGCGCAGGATCGTCGATCGCACCTGCGGCGGGGCCTGTTCGCCGCGCGGGCCGAGGGCTGGCGGGAGTGGCCGCGCAGGATTGTTGATTGCACCTGCGGCGGGGCCTGTTCGCCGTGGGGGCCAGGGCGCGGCTGGGTTCGCCGGGCGCGGTCCATCCCCGCGGCGTCAGAACATCGTCTGTCGGGGCACCCGCGGCGGCGGGGTCCGCGAAACACGAAGGGCCGCGGCGGGGCGGGGGAGGTCCCCCGTGCCCGTCACGGCCCCGGCGTCCAGGTGGATCAGGCCTTGCGAGCCGGTTCGCTGGCGTCCGTGGTCAGCTCCGCGAGGAGCTCGTTGACCTCGGACTCCCGGAACCGCCGGTGCCCGCCCGGGGTGCGGATCGAGCCGATCCGGCCCGCCGTCGCCCACCGGGTCACCGTCTTCGGGTCCACCCGGAACAGCGCCGCCACCTCGCCAGGGGTGAGCAGGCGTCCGCCCATCGTCGCGGTCATTTTCCGCCTCCTTAACGACCTCACTGCTATACCGGAGGCGTCCGGGCCCTTCTGGCCCGTTCCGCCGGGGTAGCCAACACGGCAATCGTTGCACTTCACCCGTCGGGTACTCGAACGGTTGTCCAAGAGTAAAGAGCCCTTAAAGGTCAAAACGGACACCTTGCTTACGTTCTGCAACTAAATTTCCGGTGACGTGACGCGCGAAGACGTCATTCCACCGGGGCATCGGCGGCCGGGCGTGGTGCCAATGGGGGATTGTCCAACCGCATAGAGTGATCCCGTGGATCAGTTGGACCGGAAGATCATCGCGGCCTTGCGCATCAACGGACGGGCCACCTACGCCGATCTCGGGCGGGCCGTCGGGCTGTCGGCGTCGTCGGTGCACGAGCGCGTGGGCAAGCTGGAGGCCGCCGGCGTGATCACCGGCTACCACGCGGTCGTCGACCCGAGCTCGGTCGGCCTCGGCGTCACCGCCCTCGTCGGCATCCATCCGACCGACACCGCGACCGACGAAGACGTCGCCGACGCGCTCGGTGAGCTCGACGAGGTCGAGAGCTGCTACGCGGTGGCCGGGGACGAGGCCTTCGTCGTCAAGGTGCGCGTGCCGACCGTCGACGAGCTCGAGCGCACGCTGGGCCGCCTCCGCCGCATCCCCGGCGTCGGGCGGACGAACACCACCGTCGTGCTCTCGACGCGCTTCGAAGGCCGTCCGAACAACGCGGGCCTGCAGAAGGACCGTGCGGGCGGGGCGTAACCTGCGTTGATGTGAGCACCAACTTGCCGCGTGACCTGACGCTGTACCTCCTGGCGCGGTTCGTGCTGGTCGGGGTGATCGCGTGGGGCCTGACCCTGGCGACCGTGCCCCTGCTGGTCGCGCTGGTCGTCGGCCTGGTCGTCGGGCTGCCGCTGGGTCTGCTGCTGTTCCGCCCGCTCAACGCCCGCGTCACGGCCGGCCTGGCGAAGCGCAACGAGAAGCGCGCCCGGGCCCGCGCCGACCTGCGGGCGCAGCTGCGCGGCGACACCCCCGGCCGCACCGAATGAGCCACGCGCGCAGCTGGGTCCGCGAGGCCGTCCGGATCATCGAGGCCGACGCCAACCGCAGCGCCGACACCCACCTGCACGTCTTCCCGCTGCCCCCGGAGTGGGGCATCGACCTCTACCTGAAGGACGAGTCCGTCCACCCGACCGGCTCGCTCAAGCACCGGCTGGCCCGTTCGCTGTTCCTGTACGGGCTCGTCAACGGCCAGATCGGGCCGGACACCGTGCTCGTCGAGGCCTCCAGCGGGTCGACTGCCGTGTCCGAGGCCTACTTCGCCCGCATGCTCGGCCTGCGCTTCATCACCGTCGTGCCGCGGCGCACGTCGAAGGAGAAGGTCGCGCTCATCGAGTTCTACGGCGGCGAGTGCCACTTCGTCGACGAAGCGCCAGCGATGTACCCCGAGGCGGAGCGGCTCGCGGCCGAGTGCAACGGCCACTACCTCGACCAGTTCACCTACGCCGAGCGCGCGACGGACTGGCGCGGCAACAACAACATCGCCGAGTCCGTCTTCGCGCAGATGCGCTCGGAGCGCCACCCGGTGCCGACGTGGATCGTCGTCGGCGCGGGCACCGGCGGCACGAGCGCGACCTTCGGCCGGTACGTCCGCTACAAGCGGCACACGACGAAGATCTGCGTCGTCGACCCGGAGAACTCGTCGTTCTACGGCGCTTGGGAGACGGGCGCGCTCGACTACGCCACCGGCATGCCGTCGCGGATCGAGGGCATCGGACGGCCGCGCTGCGAGCCGTCGTTCGTACCCGGCGTCATCGACGAGATGTTCCGGATCCCCGACGCCGGTTCGCTGGCGGCCATCCGGCTGCTGCGCGAGCGCACCGGGCACTGGGCAGGCGGCTCGACCGGCACGAACCTGTACGGCGCGTTCCGGCTCATCTCCCGGATGGTCGAGGACGGCCAGGCGGGCAGCGTCGTGACGCTGCTGTGCGACGGCGGCGAGCGGTACGCGCACACGTACTACAACGACGAGTGGCTCGACCAGCAGGGACTCGACCTGGCGCCGCACGCGGCCCTGTTCGAGGAGTTCCTGACGACCGGGAAGTTCGTCCCCGAAGACTGATCCCTTGTGGACGGCCGGGTACCTGGGTTTTCCCCGCATACCCAGGTTCTTCTCGTCATGGTGACGGGCCCGCGGGAAGATCTACGGTCGCTCCGCGCCGACGAGGGGCGGCGGGTCCCCGGAAGTCGCCGTGTCCGTTGTCCCGGAACGTCCCGTGTCGAAGTGGCCGCTCGCGCACCGCTCCGGCGGTGACGCGGGAGCGAGCATCGCGGGAGATCCTGTCCCGTCCGGTCGACCGCCGGACCGCCCTGCGCCGCACCGGGGCGATGGCCGCGCTCGGCACGCTCGACCTGGTGTCCGGCTTCGCCCGGGTGCCGGTGCGCCTGGCCTGGGCCGACACCGACGTCGCCTTCCCCGACGTCCAGTTCGACCTCGGACCGTTCATGCCGCCCGCGCAGACGATGGACGGCGTCCCGGTCGGGATGCCGCCGATCCGCACCACGTTCGTCACCGCGCGGCTGAGCCGGGCACAGTCCAAAGCGGACGCCGGCCGGATGGAAAGCGCTTTGCGCGCCATCGAAAGCAACTACCCGTACGCGCCGGGCGGCGTCTGCACGCACGTCGCCTACAGCGACAGCTACTTCGCGCGGTTCCCCGCGGCGCCGGTGAACGCGAACATGCCGCGCACGCTCGCCGGGCCCACCGACGTCGCGCCCGGGGCGCGCGTCCTCGAGCTGCGGCGGCCCGAGTTCACCGTGCCGCTGGTGCTGGAGGACAACGACGTCCTGTTCACGATCCGCGGCGACGACTGGAGCTACGTGGCCGACGTCGTCGCGTGGCTCGGCGGCAGCGGCCGGCTCGTCGGCCGCCCGATCGCCTCGCCGCGGTTCGACGCGGGCATGACGATCACGTCGTCGCGCGCGATGTGCGTGCAGATGGGGCTGCCGGGATTTCGGCGCGGACGGTGGAGAACCTGCAGGGCGCGTTGTTCCGCAAGCTGCGGGTGCACACCCGGGCCGCGGCGCTCGTCGCCGCCCGGGACCTCCGGCTGATCGAGGTCTAGAAGCTCAGCGCGACCGCGGCCAGGATCGCCCACGCCAGCATGGCCAAGCCCGTGTCCCGCAGCGCCGGGATCAGCGCGCGCCCCTGCTGCCCGCTGCCCACCGCACGGACCGACTTCAGCAGCATCGGCGCCGTCACCAGTGTGATCAGCACCAGCGGCCGGTCGATGCCGAGGACGATGCTCAGCACGTACGGCACCGCGAGCAGCACCAGGTACAGCCGGCGCGTCCCGCCGTCGCCCAGGCGCGTGGCGAGGGTGCGCTTGCCGGACTCGATGTCGGTCGGGATGTCGCGGAGGTTGTTGGCCGTCAGGACCGCCGTCGAGAAGGAGCCGACCGCCACCGCGCAGGCGAGCGCGGCCCAGCTGACCCGGCCCGCCTGGACGTAGACCGTGCCGAGCACGCCGGCCAGCCCGAAGAACACGAACACGGCGATCTCGCCGAAACCGTAGTAGCCGTAGGGCTTCTTGCCGCCCGTGTAGAACCACGCGCCGAGGATGCACAGCGCGCCCATGACCAGCAGCCACCAGTGCCCGCTGGAGAGCACGAGGACCAGGCCCAGCACCCCGGCCAGGCCCAGCGCGGCCAGGGCGGACCGCAGCACGGCTTTCGGCGCGGCGACGCCGGAGCCGACCAGCCGCAGCGGGCCGACGCGGTTCTCGTCCGTGCCGCGGACGCCGTCGGAGTAGTCGTTGGCGTAGTTGACGCCGACGATCAGCGAGAGCGAGACCAGCAGCGCCAGAACCGAACGCCACCACGAGAACCCGTCCAGCGCGATCGCCGCGCCGACGCCCGCCACGACCGGGGCCACCGCGTTCGGCAGCGTCCGGGGCCGGGCCCCCTCGATCCATTCGCTCACTGTCGCCATGGCGCCATTCAACGCCATCTCGATCACCCGGCGACGGGAACCCGGGGAGTCAGTCCGTGGTGGGCAGCTGCCAGGTGAGCTGGCCGCTGTTGGGGTCGGCCCCGGGGCCGTCAGCCAAGGCCGCGCCCGCGGGAAGGAGTACCCCCAGCGTGACGGCGGCGCCGATGAAAGCGGTTCTGATCCAGCGCGTCATGGTGAGTAGCCAAGCGGGTGCACCCCGTGCATGTCAACGGCGGTCCCGCCATTCAGCCGCGCGAACCCGACGTAAGTCGCGCTTTCACGGCCTCGCGGTCGATCTTGCCCGGTCCGCGCAGCGGCAGCTCGGCGTCGTATTCGACGTGCTTCGGCGTCGACGCGGCGCCCAGCTCGGCCCGGACCGCGGCGCGCAGGTCGCCGGGTTCACCGGCCGGGACGACCAGCGCCACCACGGCCTCGCCCCACTCCGGGTCGGGCACGCCGACGACGCACGCGTCGCGCACGCCCGGCTGTGCGCAGAGGACCCGTTCGATCGCGTGCGCGGACACCTTCACGCCGCCGGTGTTGATCATGTCGTCGGCGCGGCCGAGGACCTCGATGCGGCCGTCGTCGTGCCGGACCCCGCGGTCGGACGTCGTGAACCAGCCGTCGTGGAAGGCCGCCGCGGTCAGGTCCGGCCGGCGCCGGTAGCCGTGGGCGAGGACGTCGCCCGCGATGCGGATCCGTTCGCCTGTCACGTCGACCTCGACGCCGTCGAGCGGGAAGCCGTCGTAGACGCAGCCGCTGGCCGTCTCGCTCATCCCGTACGCGGGCACGATCCGGACGCCGGCGTCGGCCGCGCGGTCCCGCAGGGAGGCCGACGTCGCGGCCGCGCCGACCACGATCGCGTCGAACGTCTTCGCCGCGGCCAGCCCCGCACCGCCGTCGTCGAGCAGGCGGACGAGCTGGGTGGGCACCAGCGCCGTGTAGCGCGGGCCGCCGTCGAGCTTCGCCGCCGCGGCCGCGAAGTCGTCCGGCCGGAAGCCGGTGCCGGTCAGGAAGGCGGGTTCGGTGCCCGCGAGCAGCGACCGGACCAGCACCTGCAGCCCGCCGATGTAGTGCGCCGGCGTGGCCAGCAGCCACTGTCCGGGGCCGCCGAGGCGCAGGTGCGTGGCTTCGGCGGACGCGATCAGGGCGCGGGCCGACAGCAGCACGCCCTTGGGGGCGCCGGTCGACCCCGACGTGGCGATGACCACGGCGGTGTCCGGCTCGGCGGGCTCGTCCGGCGCCATCGCGTCCCGCAGCGCCGGGTCGGTGAACGGCAGCACGGCCGGGCCGCCGCCCAGCGCGTCCGCGATGGCGTTCTTCAGGGACTCGAGCGCCTCCGGAGAGCCGTCGAGTCCGATCGGGAGCAGTTCAGTAGTAATAGGGGACGTCCTTGAAGTCGGGGTCGCGCTTCTGCAGGAACGCGTCACGGCCTTCGACGGCTTCGTCCTGCATGTACGCCAGCCGGGTGGTCTCGCCGGCGAACAGCTGCTGGCCGACCATGCCGTCGTCGGTGAGGTTGAACGCGTACTTCAGCATCCGCTGGGCCGTCGGCGACTTGCCGACGATCTCCCACGCCCAGGTCAGCGCCTCTTTCTCGAGGTCGGCGTGCGGGACGACGGCGTTCACCGCGCCCATCCGGTGCATCTGCTCGGCCGAGTACTCGCGGCCGAGGAAGAAGATCTCGCGGGCGAACTTCTGGCCGACCATCTTCGCCAGGTAGGCCGAGCCGTAGCCGCCGTCGAACGAGCCGACGTCGGCGTCGGTCTGCTTGAACTTCGCGTGCTCGGCCGAGGCGAGCGTGAGATCGCACACGACGTGCAGGGAGTGCCCGCCGCCCGCCGCCCAGCCCGGCACGACCGCGATCACCGGTTTCGGCAGGAACCGGATCAGCCGCTGGACCTCGAGGATGTGCAGCCGGCCGGCCCGTGCGGGGTCCACCGTGTCGGAGGTCTCGCCGCTCGCGTACTGATAGCCGGAGCGTCCGCGAATACGCTGGTCACCACCGGAGCAGAACGCCCACCCGCCGTCCTTGGGCGAGGGGCCGTTGCCGGTGAGCAGGACGCAGCCGACGTCCGAGCTCATCCGGGCGTGGTCCAGCGCCCGGTAGAGCTCGTCGACGGTGTGCGGGCGGAAGGCGTTGCGGACCTCCGGGCGGTCGAACGCGATGCGCACGACGCGCTTGCCGCCCCGGTTCTCAGCGGAGCGGTGGTAGGTGATGTCGGTGAAGGCGAAACCTTCGACCTCGGTCCACGCGGCCGGATCGAACAGCTCGGAAACTCGGGCGTCATCCACGTTTGGGAGAATAGGACCTGTGGACATTTGCGATCAGTCTGGAGCCTGCCGGTGAACCCTTCCACCGCGCAGGCCAGGGTCATCGTCGACGAACTCGTCCGCAACACCGTTTCGCACGTCGTCCTCTGCCCGGGCTCCCGCAACGCGCCGCTGTCCATCGCGCTGTACGACGCGGCGGCGGCCGGGAAGCTCCAGCTGCACGTCCGCATCGACGAGCGTGGCGCCGCGTTCCTGGCCCTCGGCATCGCCGCGCGCACCGGCCGCCCGGTGGCCGTGCTCTGCACGTCCGGCACCGCGGCGGCGAACTTCCACCCCGCCGTCCTCGAGGCCGACCGGGCGGGTGTCCCGCTGATCGTGCTGACCGCCGACCGGCCGCCCGAGCTGCGGGCCGCGGGCGCGTCGCAGGTGATCGACCAGCACCAGCTCTACGGCGACGCCGTCCGCTACTTCGACGAGCTGGCCGTCGCCGAGCGGCGGGCCGGCCAGAACTCGTACTGGCGCAGCCAGATCTGCCGGGCGTGGAACGCCGCCTACGGCGAGTGGCGCTGCGGCCCGGTGCACCTGAACATCCCGTTCCGCGAACCCCTCGTGCCCGACCTCGACGACAGTGGTGCTGCCGGTGAGTGGTACGAGTCCCTCGACGGCCGTCCCGACGGCTCCCGCTGGACCGAGCTGCCGGACTTCGGCGCGCTGCCGTCGTTCGTCGTGCCCTCGGCGCGCCACGGCCTGGTGATCGCGTGCGACACCGGCGTCCAGGCCGCCAGCGAGTGGGCCGAGCAGCACGGCTGGCCGGTCGTGTCGGAGACCGGCGGCCTTGGCCTGTCCGGCGGCACGGCGATCTCGTCCGGCGCGTGGCTGCTGGGCGTCGAGGAGTTCATCACCAAGCACAAGCCGGAGCAGGTCCTCTGCCTCGGCCGGCCGACGGTGTTCCGGCAGATCCAGAAGGTGATCTCGGACGCCGACGTCGAGGTCCTGCTGGTCCGCCCGGACTCGGACTGGCCGGCGCCCGCGCACAACGTCCGGCAGGTCGGGCAGTGGTTCGACGAGCCGACGAAGCCGGCCGACCCGGAGTGGCTGGCGAGCTGGCGCCGCGCCGACGCGGCCGCGTCCTCGGCGGTGGCGTCGGTGCTGGCCGCGGAGCCGTGGCCCTCGGGCCTGCGCCTGGCGTCGGAGCTGGTGGACGCGCTGCCGGCGGACTCGCTGCTGGTGGTCGGCTCGTCCAACCCGACGCGCGACGTCGCCCTGGCGGGCCGCCTGCGCCCGGACGTCCTGGTGCACCGCAACCGCGGCGTCGCGGGCATCGACGGCACGGTCTCGACGGCCATCGGCGCGGCGTACGTCCACCGCGGCCCGTCGTACGCCCTGCTGGGCGACCTGACGTTCCTGCACGACGCGTCCGGCCTGCTGACCGGCCCCGCGGAGCAGCGCCCGGACCTGACGATCGTGGTCTGCAACGACGACGGCGGCGGCATCTTCTCGCTGCTGGAGCAGGGCGCGCCCGAGCACGCGGCGAGCTTCGAGCGCGTCTTCGGGACGCCGCACGGGGCCGACCTCGGCGCGTTGTGCGCGGGGTACCGGGTGCCGCACGTGGTGGCGGAGACGCTGACGGAGTTCCGCGCAGCCCTGCGGCCGGCGCCGGGTCTGCGGGTCGTCGAGGTGCGCGTCGACCGGTCGCGGCACCGTGACCTGCACGCCCGCCTGCGGGCGGCGGTGTCCACCGCGGTCTCGGCCGGCTGATCGGGACATAACGCCACGTCAAGCGGTTTCCGATCTTGATCCCAGTAGGCAAGAACCTTCCTTCGGCTGTACCTGGCCCCTTCTTGGCTGGCTACGTTCGAGCGCGCTGATCCTCACCCGTTGGAGGGATTCGAATGCGTGCAAGAACTCGCACCGGCCTCGGCGCGCTCGCGGCCGGCGTCGCCTCGGTGCTGCTCGTGGGTACCGCCAGTGCGGCCCCGGCGCCCGGCGCACCCGGTGTCGGTGACCCCTACTACCCGAACGCCGGCAACGGCGGCACGGACGTCCTGCACTACGACATCCGCCTGACCTACCAGCCCGCGACCGACGTCCTCGCCGGGACGACGACGCTGCTGCTCACCGCCACGCAGGACCTGTCGCGGTTCGACCTGGACTTCGCGCTGAAGGCGTCGAGCGTGCGGGTGAACAACCGCCCGGCCCAGTTCACGAACCAGACCGGCAACGGCGAACTGGTCGTCACGCCCGCGCAGCCGCTGCTCAAGGGCCAGACCGCGACCGTCGTCGTCGCCTACTCGGACACGCCGTCGACGGAGAAGGTCGACGGGCTGAACGCGTGGAAGAAGGGGTCCTTCGGCGCGCTCGGCGTCGACGAGCCGCAGAGCTCGGCGTGGTGGTTCCCGGCCAACGACCACCCGACCGACAAGGCGACCTACGACGTCTCCATCGAAGCCCCGGACGACAACGTTGCCGTCACCAACGGAACCCTGGTCCGGACGCAGAAGAGCCGCGCCGGCTGGACGCGCTGGCAGTGGCGCAGCACGAAGCCGCAGGCCACGTACCTGACGTCGTTCATCGTCGGCAAGTACGAGCTGAACCAGTCGACGACCCCGGACGGCAAGCCGTTCATCACCGCGTACGGCTCCGACCTGGGCGACTCGCTGTACGCGGCGAAGGCCAGCGTCGAGCGGACCCCGGAGATCGACGAGTTCCTGGCCACCCAGTTCGGCCCGTACCCGTTTGAGGCTGAAGGCGGTGTCGTGACCAGCGGCATCACGTTCTCGCTGGAGAACCAGACCCGGCCGACCTACGGCGTGCGCAACTTCCGCGCGGGCTCGAACACGACGCTGATCGCGCACGAGAACGCCCATCAGTGGTTCGGCGACAACGTCTCGCTGGGCCGCTGGAGCGACATCTGGCTGAACGAGGGCTTCGCGTCCTATGCCGAGTGGCTGTGGTCGGAGCACGAGGGCGAGGGCACCGTCGCCGAGCTGGCGCAGTACACGTACGACTCCAACCCGGCCGACGGCGACCTGTGGAAGCTCGTCCCGGCCGACCCGGGCGCGGACAACCAGTTCGACAACGCCGTCTACGACCGCGGCGCGCTGACGCTGCAGGCGCTGCGGACCGCCGTGGGCGACGACGCGTTCTTCACCATCCTGAAGACGTGGCAGGCGCAGCGGGGCGGGTCGAACGGGCGGATCCTGGACTTCATCGCGCTGGCGGAGAAGGTCTCGGGCAAGCCGCTGCACGACCTGTTCCAGACCTGGCTGTACACCGCGGGCAAGCCGTCCGTGGGCCCGAACGGCGCGGCGGCTTTCGCGGCCCGGACGGCCTCGGTGAAGCCCAAGTCGTTCGACCAGATCCAGCAGAACCACCGGAACCTCGCCGCGGAACACGCGGGGTAGCCGCTACGCTCGCGGCGTGAGCACGAGAGGTGAGCGGGTGAGGCGCGTCGGGTGGTGGGCCACCCTCGGCGTCGCCTCGCTCCTCACCGTGATGTGCGTCTGCCTGCTCTTCGCGGCGATCCGCAACGACGGCGCGATCGAAGCCCAGCTGGGCACGGCGAACGCCACGGTGGACTCGGTGGCGTTCGACCGCACGATCATCCACTTCGAAACCCCGGACGGCATCGTCCACAGCCCGTCGAACGGCGTCCTGTACCCGGACGGCCTGGCCGCCGGTCAGCTGGTCCGCATCGAGTACGACGCGTCGGACCCCGAGCTGGCCCGGGTCGCGGGTCGCTCGGCGACGTTGACGCTGCTGCCGCTGGGGAGCTTCGTGTTCTTCACGTGGCTGGTGGCCGGGCCGCTGCTGTGGTGGATCCGCCGGGTGAACAAGCGCACGAAGGTGCCCGCCCCGGCCTGACCCGGAGCGTCAGTTTCACGGGAAAGTTCATCCCGCGTGGGCCGTCTCCTGCCACCAGCCCAGCACCTCGTCCGCCACTCCGGGGGCCGCGACCAGCAGGCCGTCCGTCGGCAGCGCCGTGTCCTCGCCGTGCTTGTCCAGCACCACCGCGCCGGCCTCGATGGCCATCGCCACCGAGCCCGCCACGTCCCATTCGTGGTAGCTGTGCAGCACCGCCGCGGCCGCGTGCCCCAGCGCGACCTGGGCGATCGACAACGCCGCCGACCCCAGTACCCGGACCCCGGCGTGGGCCGCCGCCGCGCGCTCGATGAAGCCGCCCATCCCCGGCCACGGGCCCTTCCGGGCCAGCTCCGTGCAGACGATCGCGCCCGCCGTCACGCAGCGGTCGGCCAGCTGGACCGGCTTGCCGTTCGCGCGGGCCCCTCGTCCGCGCGCGGCCGCGTAGATCTGGGCCCGGTACGGGTCCGCCACCACGCCCACCACCGGTCCGGACGCGTCGACCAGCGCCAGGCTGTACGCGCACCACGGCACGCCCGCGACGTAGTTCGCCGTGCCGTCCACCGAGTCCACCACCCAGCGGTACTCGGCGACGTCCGCGCCGTGGTCGGCGCCGAACTCGTGGCCGACCACCGGGATGCCCGGGAACTCCGCCGTCAGCACGCGCCGGGTGTGCCGCTCCAGGATGCGGTCGGTGTCGGTGACCCAGTCGAACGGCGAATCCAGTGTCGAGGGGTGCGCACCGCGGCCGGCGGTCGCGGTGATCACGTCGGTGGCGTCGTTGGCCAGCCGCCCGGCCACTTCGAGCGCCCTCGACAGCAGGCCGGGCTCGACGGGCCGCGGCGGCCGGGAGGACAAGAGGGTCATGCCTGCTTAGTCTGGGCCAGCCTGGTTTCCGGGACACGACCTTGAGATGACATGTCGTAGCCGATCTGTTCCGGAAGCGTTGGCCGCCGTGTCACGCGGCCGCCAGGATCGGGTGCGATCGTCGGATCGTGCGAGTCGCCATAGTCACCGAAAGTTTCCTGCCCCAGGTGAACGGCGTGACCAACTCCGTCCTGCGGGTCGTCGAGCACCTGCGCGAACGCCGGCACGACGTGCTGATCATCGCGCCCGGCCCCGGCCCGGACTCCTACCGTGGCGCCCCGGTGATCCGGATCCCGGCCCTCGACTTCCCCGGGGTCAACTCCCTGCCGATCGGCCTGCCGACGCGCACGGTGCTGAACGCGCTCACCGCGTTCGGCCCGGACGTCGTCCACCTCGCGTCGCCGTTCGTCGTCGGCGCGCGGGGCCTGGCCGCGGCGCGCCGGCTGCGGGTGCCGTCGATCGCGGTCTACCAGACCGACATCGCCGGCTTCGCCGCCGCGTACGGCTTCGGCATCGCCGCGCGCGCCGCGTGGCGCTGGGTGCGGCGGCTGCACTCGCGCGCCGACCGGACCCTCGCCCCGTCCAGCGACTCGGTCGAGCAGCTGGAGCTGCACGGCGTCCCGCGCGTGCACCGCTGGGCCCGCGGCGTCGACATCGAGCGGTTCTCCCCGGCGCACGCCGACCCGGACCTGCGGGCCGAGCTGGCGCCGGACGGCGAGCTGCTCGTCGGGTTCGTCGGACGGCTGGCGCCCGAGAAGGAGGTCGACCGGCTGGCCGCGCTCGCCGGGATGCCCGGGATCCGCGTGGTCGTCGTCGGCGACGGGCCCGAGCTCGAAAGCCTGCGGGAGCAGCTGCCCGACGCGGCCTTCCTCGGCGCGAAGTACGGCGAAGACCTCTCCGCGGCGTACGCGAGCTTCGACGTCTTCGTGCACACAGGCCCGCACGAGACGTTCTGCCAGGCGGTGCAGGAGGCGATGGCGTCGGGCCTGCCGGTCCTCGCGCCGGACGCGGGCGGCCCGAAGGACCTCGTCCTGCCCGGCCGCACCGGCTACCTGCTGCCCGCCGACCGCGAGCGGTTCGGCCCCGCGCTCGTCGAGAAGGTCGGCGCGCTGCGGGACCCGGCGCTGCGGGCGAGGCTCGGCGAGAAGGCGCGCAAGGTCGTGCTGGGCCGCACCTGGCCGGCCGTCTGCCGCGAGCTGATGGGGCACTACGAAGCCGTGCAGGGCCGGGCCGCCCGCGCGGCCTGACGATGCACATCGTCCAGCTCGCCAACTTCTACGGGCCGCGCTCGGGCGGGCTGCGCACGGCGCTGCACCACCTCGGCGCGGGGTACGTCGCGAGCGGCCACAGCGTCACACTCGTGGTGCCCGGTACGCGCTACGCCGACGAAGTCCTGCCGACCGGCGTGCGCCGGTTCTCGCTCCCGGCGCCGAAGATCCCCGGCACCGGCGGCTACCGGGCCGTCGACCCGCACCGCGTCCGCGCGGTCCTGCGAAGACTCGAGCCGGACCGGCTGGAGGTGTCGGACCGGTTGACGCTGCGGGGGATGGGTGGCTGGGCGCGGCGGCACGGCGTCCCGAGCACGGTGATCTCCCACGAGCGCCTCGACCGGCTCCTGGAGCAGTTCCTGCTGCCCGAGCCGGTGGCGCGCCGCGTCGCGGACGTCGCGAACCGGCGGATGGCGGCGAGCTACGACACGGTCGTCTGCACGACGGCGTTCGCGCGGGCGGAGTTCGACCGGATCGCCGCGCCGAACGTCCACCGGGTGCCGCTCGGCGTCGACCTGGCGACGTTCCGCCCCGCGATGCGCGACGACGGCTGGCGCACCGACCTCGCCGGGGGAGCGGACGCCCTGATCGTCCACTGTGGACGTCTGTCGCCGGAGAAGCACGTGGAGCGCAGCGTGGACACCGTCGCTTCGCTGACCGAAGCCGGTGTGAAGGTCCGGCTGGTGGTGGCCGGGGACGGCCCGCGACGGCGCGCGCTGGAGCGCCGGGCGCGGGGCCTGCCGGTGACGTTCCTGGGGTTCCTGTCCGGCCGCGGCGACGTCGCCCGGCTGCTGGCCAGCGCGGACGTCTCGCTGGCGCCGGGCCCGCACGAGACGTTCGGGCTCGCCGCCCTGGAAGCCCTGGCCTCGGGGACGCCGGTGGTGGTGTCGGCGTCGTCGGCGCTGCGGGAGATCGTGCGGCCGGGCTGCGGCGCGGCGGTGGACGACCACGCGCCCGCGTTCGCCTCGGCGGTCACCGACCTCCTCGACAGCCCCGAAGACCTGCGCCGCGCGGCCGCCCGGGCCCGCGCGGAGGAGTTCACCTGGCCCGCCGCCGTGGCCGGGATGCTGGCCACCTTCCGCTGAACGTCCCGGCGCACCGGTCTAGATTCGTGTCATGTCACGCGCAAGCCTGGACAAGGACCCGCACGAAGTCGCCGCGATGTTCGACGGCGTCGCGTCCGGGTACGACCGGGCGAACTCGTTCATGACCTTCGGCTTCGACCGCCGCTGGCGCACCACCACCGCCCGCGTGCTCGACGCCCGCCGCGGCGAGAAGGTCCTGGACCTGGCCGCCGGCACCGGGGTGTCCACGGTCGAGTACGCCCGCGGCGGCGCCTGGTGCCTGGCCGCGGACTTCTCGTTCGGCATGCTCCGCGCGGGCAAGCACCGCAACGTGCCGATGGTGGCGGCTGACGCGCTCAACCTGCCGTTCGCCGACGAGAGCTTCGACGCCGTGACGATCTCCCTCGCGCTGCGCAACTTCGTCGACCCGAAGGCGGCGCTGACGGAGATCGCCCGCGTGGTGAAACCGGGCGGCCGCCTGGTGATCTGCGAGGTCTCGACGCCGCCGTTCGCGCCGATCCGGTTCGTCCACCGGCGGTTCATGCTGCGGCTGCTGACCTGGGTCGGCAAGCGGACGTCGTCGAACCCCGAGGCCTACTCCTACCTGGCCGAATCGATGCTCACCTGGCCCGACCAGCGGACCCTCGGCGAAATCATCGCGAGCGCGGGCTGGACCGACGTCGAGTGGTTGAACCTCACATTCGGCGTCGTGGCCATCCACCGGGCGCGCAAGCCTGCCTAGACTCGCGAGTATGACGCGACGCACCGCAGACCAGGACGCCGAAGTCATCGTCGTCGGCGCCGGGCCCGCTGGGTCCACCGTGGCCACCTACCTGGCACGAGCGGGCGTCGACGTCCTGCTGCTGGAGAAGACCGAATTCCCGCGCGAGAAGGTCTGCGGCGACGGCCTGACCCCGCGCGGCGTCAAGCAGCTCATCGACCTGGGCATCGACACCAGCGAGGACGCCGGCTGGGTGCACAGCCGCGGCCTGCGGATCCTCACCGGCGACCTCACGCTCGAACTCGACTGGCCCGACCTGACGAGCTACCCGCCGTACGGCGTTTCGCGGACCCGTCACGACTTCGACGACCTGCTCGCGAAGCTCGCGGTGAAGGCGGGTGCGCGGCTGTACGAGCGCACGACGGTCACCGGCGCGATCACCAGCCCCGCCGGGCGTGTGGTCGGCGTCGAGGCGAAGGTCGGCCCGGAGCGGACGCCGGTGCACTACCGCGCGCCGCTGGTCCTGGCCTGCGACGGCGTGTCCGCGCGGCTCGCGCTGAGCGTCGGCATCCAGAAGAACGAGAAGCGCCCGATGGGCGTCGCGGTGCGCCAGTACTACAAGAGCCCGCGCCACGACGACCCGTTCATCGAGGGCCACCTCGAGCTGTGGGACCGCTCCGACCCGCGCGACCCGAAGCTGCTGCCCGGCTACGGCTGGGCGTTCCCGCTCGGCGACGGCACGGTGAACGTCGGCCTCGGCATGCTGTCGACGTCGGCGTCGTTCCGGAACACGGACTACCGCGCGCTGCTGCGCCAGTGGCTCGACGGGACCCCGGAGGAGTGGGGCTACCGCGAGGAGAACGCGATCGGCAAGGTCGGCGGCGCCGGGTTGCCGATGGGCTTCAACCGCACCCCCCACTACCGCGACGGCCTCCTGCTGCTCGGCGACGCGGGCGGCATGGTCAGCCCGTTCAACGGCGAGGGCATCTCGGCGGCGATGGAGTCCGCGCAGGTCGCGGCGGAGGTCGTCGTCCAGGCGCTGGCGCGTCGTGAAGGCCCGTCGCGCGAGCGGGCTTTGGAGGCGTACCCGCGGGCCGTCGGCGAGCTGATGGGCGGCTACTACCGCCTCGGCAACGTCTTCGCGAAGATCATCGGCAAGCCGAAGATCATGCACGCCTGCACCAAGTACGGCCTGCGCATCAACAAGCTGCTGCCGCTGGTCTACAAGGGCCTGTCGGGCTGCTACGACGCGAAGGGCGGCGACGGCGTCGACCGCCTCATCGCCGCCCTCGCCCGCGCCACCCCCACCCCGCGCTGACCCCACGCCCGTGCGCTCCGGGGCATCACGCGTGATCGGCAAGGCATCACGCGTGATCAGAGGGGCATCAGCGTGATGCCCGCCCAATCACGCGTGATGCCTCTCCAGACACGCGTGATGCCTCTCCAGACACGCGTGATGCCCCTGCGGGCACAGTCTTTCCGCACGCGCGGACACACGAGTGGCCTAGCAAGTTGGCCGTGCGGCCAGTGGGATAGCTCACACCGTGATGTCCGGATTGTCCGGTCAAGAAGTGATCTTGCGGAGACTTCGCGCAGGTCGCACGCGCGCCGTCATCGAGCCGTGACAACGTTGGCGCAGGAACTTAGGGTGCCCTTATAACACGGGGCCCTAGGGACAAGAGTGTGAGTCGCGTCCTAGACTCCCCCCATGCTTTGTGAATCGCTTCACATCCACGACGAGTGGCTTGTGAACTATTTCACAAGCGGGCCCCGGCGCAGCCACGGGCCGTAAGGAGACCCTGACCCTCGGCGGTGTGACCCAGGTCCCTTAGGGTGCCGACGAGGCCAAGCGGTTCCCCACCACAAGCACAACCGCATCGGCGCGGAAAGGATGGCGAAGACCCCGTGCTGACGTTGCTGACCCGAACCGACACGGTGCAGCTGGCGCAAGAGGCCCCGAGCCTGAAGCCCTACTTGCCCATCGTGATCCTGTTCGTCCTGGCGCTCGGTTTCGCCGTGCTGTCGGTCCTGCTGGGCCCGCTCGTCGGACCCAGCCGGTACAACAAGGCGAAGCTCGAGGCGTACGAGTGCGGCATCGAACCGTCCCCGCAGCCGCTCGTCGGCGCCGGGCGGATGCCGGTGGCCTACTACATCACCGCGATGCTGTTCATCCTGTTCGACATCGAGATGGTCTTCCTCTACCCGTTCGCCGTGCAGGCGAACGCGCTGGGCACGTTCGGCCTGGTGGAGATCCTGCTGTTCATCGCGACGGTCGGCTTCGCGTACGCCTACGTGTGGCGGCGCGGCGGCCTGGATTGGAACTAGACCCATGGGCCTCGAAGAGAAACTCCCCAACGGCATCCTGCTGGCCAGCCTCGAAGGTCTCGTCAACTGGTCGCGGAAGAACTCGATGTGGCCGGCCACCTTCGGGCTCGCCTGCTGCGCGATCGAGATGATGACCGTCGGCGGTTCGCGCTACGACATCGCCCGCTTCGGCATGGAGCGCTTCAGCGCGACGCCGCGGCAGGCCGACCTGATGATCGTCGCCGGCCGGGTCACTCAGAAGATGGCGCCGGTCCTGCGCCAGATCTACGACCAGATGGCCGAGCCCAAGTGGGTGCTCGCGATGGGCGTCTGCGCCTCCTCGGGCGGCATGTTCAACAACTACGCGGTCGTCCAGGGGGTCGACCACGTCGTGCCGGTCGACATGTACCTGCCCGGCTGCCCGCCGCGGCCGGAGATGCTGCTGGACGCGATCCTCAAGCTGCACGCCAAGATCCAGGACGAGCCGATCAACGCCCGCCGCGCCGCCATCCGCGCCGCCAGCGGGGCCCGCACCGAGCTCGTCCCGTCGTCGATCAAGTACGCGAAGAAGTAAGCGATGACTGAAACTCCTGAGACCGGCGGCGAGCAGTCCAGCGCCGACCGTCCCGAAGGCGGCCTCGAGCCGCAGGGCGTCCGTCCCGCCGAACCGGTCGTCACCGGCCGCGAACGCCAGGGCATGTTCGGCGTCCACGGCACCGGCGACACCTCCGGCTACGGCGGCGTCCGGCTCCCGGCCTACAGCCCCGCGCCGGCCGAGCGCCCGTACGGCGGCTGGTTCGACCAGTTCGCCGACGAGTTCTACGCGGCCCTGTCGGACAACAAGATCCCGGCCGACGCCATCCTGCAGACGACGGTCGACCGCGGCGAGATCACCTTCTACGTCGCCCGCGAGCACCTGGTCGCGATCGCGAAGGTGCTGCGCGACGACGGCGGGCTGCGCTTCGAGCTGCTGTCCTCGGTGTCCGGTGTGGACTACGGCGTCGACGTCCCGCAGCGGCTGCACTCGGTGTACCACTTCACGTCGCTGACCTACCGCCGCCGGATCCGGCTCGAGGTCACCCTCGACGTCGAGGACCCGCACGTGCCGTCGCTGGTCGGGATCTACCCGACGGCCGACTGGCAGGAGCGCGAGACCTGGGACATGTTCGGCATCGTCTACGACGGCCACCCGGCGCTCACCCGGATCCTCATGCCGGACGACTGGGACGGCCACCCCCAGCGCAAGGACTACCCGCTCGGCGGGATCCCGGTCGAATACAAGGGCGCGGAAATCCCGCCGCCGGACCAGCGGAGGTCGTACTCGTGACTGTCAACGACGAAACCACCGAAGTCCCCGAAGCGGATTCCCGCGACACCACCGAAGGCCGCGTCTACTCGGTCTCCGGCGGCGACTGGGACGACGTCGTCGCCGACGCCCAGCACGACGAGCGCATGGTCATCAACATGGGCCCGCAGCACCCGTCGACGCACGGCGTGCTCCGGCTCGTGCTGGAGATGGAGGGCGAGACCGTCACGCAGCTGCGGTCGGTCATCGGCTACCTCCACACCGGCATCGAGAAGAACTGCGAGTACCGGACCTGGACCCAGGGCGTCACCTTCGTGACGCGCATGGACTACCTGGCCCCGCTTTCGACGGAGATGGCGTACTGCCTCGGCGTCGAGAAGCTGCTGCAGATCGAGGCCCCGCGCCGCGCGCAGCTGCTGCGCGTGATGCTGCTGGAGATCAACCGCATCGGCTCGCACCTCGTCTACATCGCCACCGGCGGCATGGAGCTCGGCGCCACCACCGCGATGACGCTCGGCTTCCGCGAGCGCGAAGAGGTGCTGCACCTGCTGGAGCACCTGACCGGCCTGCGCATGAACCACGCGTTCATCCGCCCCGGCGGTCTCGCGCAGGACATGCCCGAGGACTACCACGAGAAGGTCAGCGAATTCATCAAGACGATGAAGAAGCGCCTTCCGCTGTACGACAAGCTGTTCACCGGGCAGCCCATCTGGCGGAACAGGCTCAAGGGCGTGGGCTACCTGCCGGTCGACGCGTGCCTCGCGCTCGGCGTCACGGGCCCGGTGCTGCGCAGCGCCGGCCTGCCGTGGGACCTGCGCAAGACCGAGCCGTACTCCTGCTACGACGAGTTCGAGTTCGACGTCCCGGTCGACAACGGCGCCGACTGCTGGTCGCGCTACCTGATCCGCGTCCACGAGATGCACGAGAGCCTCAAGATCATCGAGCAGTGCCTCGAGAAGCTCGAGCCGGGCCCGGTCATGGTCGAGGACAAGAAGATCGCGTGGCCGGCGCAGCTGTCCATCGGCAGCGACGGCATGGGCAACTCGCTCGAGCACGTCAAGAAGATCATGGGCCAGTCGATGGAGTCCCTGATCCACCACTTCAAGCTGGTCACCGAGGGCTTCAAGGTGCCGGCCGGGCAGGTCTACACGTCGGTCGAGTCGCCGCGCGGCGAGCTGAGCGCGCACCTGGTGTCCGACGGCGGCACCCGGCCGCTGCGGGTCCACGTGCGCGAACCGAGCTTCGTGAACCTGCAGTCGATGCCCGCAATGGCCGAAGGCGGCCTGGTCGCGGACGTGATCGCCGCGATCGCCTCGATCGACCCCGTCATGGGGGGAGTGGACCGATGAGCACAGCAGTTCCCGAGCCCGGGCCGAACTACGCGGACACCACGCACGCCGCGGCCGGGCCCGACACCGACGTCGTCGCCATCGCGCCGGACCCCGATGTCGCCGCCGGGATCATCACGGAGACGCCCCTCGAGGACATCTTCGACGCCGACATCCACGCGAAGGCGCAGGAGCTGATCGCGCGCTACCCGCAGTCCCGCTCGGCGCTGCTGCCGATGCTGCACCTCGTGCAGTCCGTGCAGGGCTACGTCAGCCAGGAGGGCATCGCGTTCTGCGCGAAGCAGCTCGACCTGTCCGACGCCGAGGTCAGCGCGGTCGCGACGTTCTACACGATGTACAAGCGCAAGCCGTGCGGCGAGCACCTCGTGAGCGTCTGCACCAACACGCTGTGCGCGGCCATGGGTGGCGACGCGATCTACAAGAAGCTCCAGACGCACCTCGGTTCCGAGGAGAACCCGCTGGGGCACAACGAGACCGCGGGCACGCCGAACGAGCCGGGCTCGCTCACCCTCGAGCACGCCGAGTGCCTCGCGGCCTGCGACCTCGCCCCGGTCATCCAGGTCGACTACGAGTACTTCGACAACCAGACCGAGGAAAAGGCCGTCGCCCTGGTCGACGCGCTGCGGGCGGGCAAGAAGCCGGCCCCGACGCGCGGCGCGCCGCTGTCGAGCTTCAAGAACGCCGAGCTGCAGCTCGCGGGGTTCTTCCCGGAGAACGAGACGGCCTTCCGCCGGGACGTCGACGGCCCCTCGCAGGCCGTCGAGACGCTGCGAGGCGCGAAGCTCGCGCAGGACCGCGGCTGGGTCGCCCCGGTGGCTTCCGATGTCCCTCTCCCGGAAGTGGAGAAGAAGTAATGGCTGACCCCATCACTCCGGTTCTGACCAAGCGCTGGCTGTCGCCGAACTCCTGGCAGATCGGGACGTACGAAGCGCTCGAGGGCTACACCGCCGTCCGCAAGGCCCTCGCCGGGACGCCCGAGCAGCTCGTCCAGCTGGTCAAGGACTCCGGCCTGCGCGGCCGCGGCGGCGCGGGGTTCCCAGCCGGCATCAAGTGGTCCTTCATGCCGCCGAACTTCGACAAGCCGCACTACCTGGTCATCAACGCCGACGAGGGCGAACCCGGTACCTGCAAGGACATCCCGCTGATGATGGCGGACCCGCACTCGCTCATCGAAGGCTGCATCATCGCCTCGTACGCGATGCGCTCCAACCACTGCTTCATCTACGTCCGCGGCGAGGCGCTGCACTGCATCCGCCGCCTCAACGCGGCGGTCCGCGAGGCCGAAGCGGCCGGTTACCTGGGCGAGAACATCCTCGGCTCGGGCTTCGACCTCAAGATCACCGTCCACGCGGGAGCGGGCGCGTACATCTGCGGTGAGGAGACGGCGCTGCTCGACTCGCTGGAGGGCCGTCGTGGCCAGCCCCGGCTCAAGCCGCCGTTCCCCGCGGCCGCGGGCCTGTACGCGGCGCCGACCACGGTCAACAACGTCGAGACCATCGCGAGCGCGCCGTTCATCGTCAACGGCGGCTCCAGCTGGTTCCGCGAGATGGGCCGCGAGAAGTCGCCCGGCCCGAAGATCTACTCGATCTCCGGCCACGTCGAGAAGCCCGGCCAGTACGAGTGCCCGCTCGGCACCACGCTGCGCGAGCTCCTGGACATGGCGGGCGGCATGAAGGACGGGATCCCGCTCAAGTTCTGGACCCCGGGCGGCTCGTCGACCCCGATGTTCACCGCCGAGCACCTCGACGTCCCGCTGGACTTCGAAGGCGCGGCGGAAGCCGGGTCGATGCTCGGCACCACGGCCGTCCAGGTCTTCAACGAGACCGTGTCGGTGCCGTGGGCCGTGATGAAGTGGACGCAGTTCTACGAGCACGAGTCCTGCGGCAAGTGCACGCCGTGCCGCGAAGGCACGTACTGGCTGGCCCAGATCCTCGAGCGCATGGTCGAGGGCCACGGCACCGAAGAGGACATCGACACCCTCCTCGACGTCTGCGACAACATCCTCGGCCGGTCGTTCTGCGCCCTCGGCGACGGCGCGGTGTCGCCGATCCAGAGCGGCATCAAGTACTTCCGCGACGAATTCCTGGCTCTGTGTGAGTCGAACAAGCGTGAGCTGGTGGGAGCAGAGGCATGACGATCGCCCCCGACAAGCCCGAGACGACCGAGACGCCGGTCCCCGAAGGCCACGTGAAGCTGGTCATCGACGGCGAAGAGGTCATCGCCCCCAAGGGCGAACTGCTGATCCGCACGGCCGAACGCCTCGGCACGGTCATCCCGCGGTTCTGCGACCACCCGCTCCTCGACCCGGCCGGCGCCTGCCGCCAGTGCCTCGTCGAGGTCGAGATGGGCGGCCGGCCGATGCCGAAGCCGCAGGCGTCCTGCACGATGACCGTCGCCGACGGCATGGTCGTCAAGACCCAGCTGACGTCGCCGGTCGCGGACAAAGCCCAGCAGGGCGTGATGGAGCTCCTGCTCATCAACCACCCCCTGGACTGCCCGATCTGCGACAAGGGCGGTGAGTGTCCGCTACAGAATCAGGCCTTGGCCCACGGCCGGACTGAATCTCGATTCGTGGATACGAAGCGGACGTTCCCGAAGCCACTGCCGATCTCCACGCAGGTGCTGCTCGACCGCGAACGCTGCGTGCTCTGCCAGCGCTGCACCCGGTTCTCCCGCGAGATCGCCGGCGACCCGTTCATCGAGCTCCTCGAACGCGGCGCCCACCAGCAGATCGGCACCGCGGAGACGGCGGACGTCCTCGACATGGCGTCGCGGACGACGTCCGGCCAGCCGTTCCAGTCCTACTTCTCCGGCAACGTCATCCAGATCTGCCCGGTCGGTGCTCTGACGAGCGCCGCCTACCGGTTCCGCTCCCGCCCGTTCGACCTGGTGTCCTCGCCGAGCGTCTGCGAGCACTGCTCGTCCGGCTGCGTCGAGCGCACGGACTTCCGCCGCGGCAAGGTCCAGCGCAAGCTGGCCGGCGACGACCCGGAAGTCAACGAGGAGTGGATCTGCGACAAGGGCCGCTTCGCCTTCCGCTACACGACGGCCGAGGACCGCATCCGGCGTCCGCTGGTCCGCAACCGCGAGACCGGTGAGCTGGAAGAGGCGTCCTGGACCGACGCGCTGCGCGCCGCCGCGACGGGGCTCACCGAGGCCCGCGCCAACGGCGGCGTCGGCGTCCTGCCCGGCGGCCGGCTGACCGTCGAGGACGCCTACGCGTACTCGAAGTTCGCCCGCGTCGCGCTGCAGACCAACGACGTCGACTTCCGGGCCCGCGCCCACTCGGCCGAGGAGCTCGCGTTCCTCACCTCGCACGTCGTGGGCGTGACGCCGGAGTCCGGCGTCACCTTCGGCGAGATCGAGCGGGCCCGCACGGTCCTGTGCGTCGCCTTCGAGCCCGAGGACGAGGCCCCGATCGTGTTCCTGCGGCTGCGCAAGGCGGCCCGCAAGAACCGCACCCGGGTCGTCCACTTGGGACAGTGGACGACGTCGTCGGTGCGCAAGACGTTCGGCGAGCTGCTCGCCTGCGTCCCGGGCGCCGAGGCCGCCGCGATCGAAGGCATCGCCAAGCACGCGCCGGACCTCGACGAGGCCCTGCGCGGCGAGAACGCCGTCGTCCTGGTCGGCGAGCGCGCCGCCCAGGTGCCCGGCCTGTTCTCCGCGCTGCACGACCTGGTGGAGCGCACTGGCGTCCGGCTCGCGTGGATCCCGCGCCGCGCCGGCGACCGCGGCGCGCTGGCCACCGGCTGCGTGCCGACGCTGCTGCCGGGCGGGCACCGGGTGGGCGACGACTCGGCCCGCGTGGCCGTCGAAAACGCCTGGGGCGTCCCGATCCCGGCCACGCCGGGCCGCGACGTGACCGGCATCCTGCAGGCGGCTTCGGGTCGCGACCTCGGCGGCCTGGTCGTCGGCGGCGTCGACCCGTACGACCTGCCGGACCCGGACCTCGCGCTGCGCGCGCTGGACAACGCCGGGTTCGTCGTCAGCCTCGAGCTGCGCCACAGCGCGGTGACCGAGCGCGCGGACGTCGTGCTCCCGGTGGCGGCGTCCGACGAGAAGGCGGGCAGCTACCTCAACTGGGAGGGCCGCACCCGCCCGTTCGACGTCACCCTCGAAGGCACCGGCGCCCTGCCGGACTGCCGGGTGCTCGACACCCTCGCCGTCGAGATGGACGCCGACCTGTTCACGCAGACGCCGGCCGCCGCCCGCGGCGACTTCGAGAAGCTCGGCCCGGCCTCGGCGCTGCGCTGGGGGAACGTCGAGGCGGAGACCGGGGGCGCCACGGCGGCCCCGGGTGCCGGCCAGGCAGTCCTGTCGAGCTGGCGCCAGCTGATCGACAACGGGTCCCTGCAGGACGGCGAGCCGCACCTGAAGGGCACCCAGCGCACGCCGGTCGCGCGGCTGTCCGCGAAGACCGCCGAAGGCCTCGGGACCACCGTGAAGGTGAGCACCGAGCGCGGCGCGATCACGCTGCCCGTGGAGATCGCGGACCTGCCCGACGGCGTCGTGTGGCTGCCGGGCAACTCCGACGGCTCCGCCGTGTTCAAGACGCTCGGCGCCGGCCATGGCGCCGTGGTGAACCTCGCTGGGGGTGAGCAATGATCCCGCTGCTGACACAGGTCACGGACGTGCCCGTGGGCAGTGTGCCGGACGCGGCGACGCGGGCGGCGCTGCTGGCGGACGACCCGTTGTGGCTGATCCTGATCAAGTGCGTGGTCATCCTGCTGATCGGGCCGATCTTCACGATCTTCCTGATCGTCTGGGAGCGCAAGGCCGTCGGCCGGATGCAGAACCGGCCCGGCCCCAACCGCGTCGGCCCCGGCGGCTACCTGCAGTCCCTCGCGGACGCGATCAAGCTGCCGTTCAAGGAACAGATCATCCCGGACACGGCCGACCGCAAGGTGTACTTCCTCGCGCCGGTCGTGTGCGTGGTGCCCGCGCTGATCGCGCTGTCGGCCATCCCGTTCGGCCCGGTGGTCTCGATCTTCGGCGAGCGGACCGTGCTGCAGCTGCTCGACCTGCCGGTCAGCGCGCTGGTGATCCTGGCCTGCTCCTCGATCGGCGTCTACGGCATCGTGCTCGCCGGCTGGTCGTCGGGCTCGCCGTACCCGCTGCTCGGCGGCATGCGCAGCGCGGCGCAGGTGATCTCCTACGAGATCGCGATGGGCCTCTCGATCGTCGCGGTGATCCTGCAGGCCGGGTCGCTGAACCTGGCCGACATCGTCGGCGCGCAGCACAAGGTGTGGTTCCTCTACCTGGTCCCGAGCTTCGTGATCTACCTGATCTCGATGGTCGGCGAGACCAACCGCGCCCCGTTCGACCTCCCCGAGGCCGAATCGGAGCTGGTCGGCGGCTTCCACACCGAGTACAGCTCGATGAAGTTCGCGATGTTCTTCCTCGCCGAGTACGTCAACATGGTGATCGTTTCGGCGTTCGCGACCACGCTGTTCCTCGGCGGCTGGATGGCCCCGTGGCCGCTGTCGCTGATCGGGAACAACGTCCTCAACACCGGCTGGTGGCCGCTGCTGTGGTTCTTCGCGAAGATGTTCGTCCTGCTGTTCGGGTTCATCTGGCTGCGCGGCACGCTGCCCCGCCTGCGCTACGACCAGTTCATGCGCCTGGGCTGGAAGGTCCTGGTCCCGCTGAACCTGGTGTGGATCGTCATGGTCACCTTCGCGAAGGTCATCACCTGGAACACCGTGTCGATCATCGTCGCCGCGGTCGCGATCTTCATCGTCGTCGCCCTGTTCTTCTACGTCCGCGTGTCGGGCCGTGAAGAGGAGAGCGAGACCGTGCCGGTGACCGGCGGCGGCTTCCCGGTCCCGCCGCTCGACCTCAAGGTCCCGCAGACCACCCCGCGTCAGAAGGCTTTGGCCAAGGCCGAGGCGAAGGCGGCCCGCCGCAAGCCGGCGGCCGTCGGTACCGCAAAGGAAGGAGCGCAAGATGGGGTTCTTTGATCCCGTCAAGGGCTTCGGCGTCACCTTCGGGATGATGTTCAAGAAGGTCGCCACCGAGGAGTACCCGGAGGCGGGCGCGCCCGCCGCGCCGCGGTACCACGGCCGGCACCAGCTGAACCGCCACCCGGACGGCCTCGAGAAGTGCGTCGGCTGCGAGCTGTGCGCGTGGGCGTGCCCGGCGGACGCGATCTTCGTCGAGGGCGGTGACAACACCGAGGAGGCCCGGTACTCGCCGGGTGAGCGGTACGGCGCGGACTACCAGATCAACTACCTGCGCTGCATCGGCTGCGGCCTCTGCATCGAGGCGTGCCCGACGCGGTCGCTGACGATGATCAACTTCTACGAGCTGGCCGACGACGACCGCCAGCGGCTGATCTACACGAAGGAAGACCTGCTCGCCCCGCTGCTGCCCGGCATGGAGCAGCCGCCGCACCCGATGCGGCTCGGCGACAACGAGCAGGACTACTACGTGAACGGCCCCGAGCTGGCGCGCGGGGAGGCCTCGAAGTGATCACCGCCCTTCTGGCCCAGACCCCGACCGGCGCGGCCGCGGGCGTCACCACCGGTGAGGCCATCGCGTTCTGGATCCTCGGGCCGCTCTCGCTGCTCGGCGCGCTCGGCATGATCTTCTCGCGCAACGCCGTTCACTCGGCGTTGTGGCTCGTGCTGACGATGCTGAGCCTGGGCGCGCTGTACATGATCCAGTCGGCGCCGTTCCTGGGCTTCACGCAGATCATCGTCTACACGGGCGCGATCATGATGCTCTTCCTGTTCGTGCTGATGCTGGTCGGCCGGGAGAGCTCCGACTCGGTCGTCGAGGTCCTGCGCGGACAGCGGCTGGCCGCGACGGTGCTCGGCATCGGGATCGCCGCGCTGCTGGCCACGGGCATCTACCGGGCCATGGAGAACGTCACCCCGGCGACGCCGCTCGACTCGACGACGTCGGCGGGCGGTGGCCCCAAGGGCCTCGGGAAGCTGATCTTCACCGACTACCTGTTCCCGTTCGAGCTGACGTCGGCGCTGCTCATCACGGCCGCGATCGGCGCGATGGTGCTGGCCTTCACCGACCGGCACGCCAAGGGCGGTAAGAAGACGCAGAAGGAACTGGTCGTCGACCGCTTCCGCGGCGAGCACGACCGGCCCTCGCCGCTGCCCGGCCCGGGTGTCTTCGCCACCGCCAACTCCGTCGCCACGCCGGCGCTGCTGCCGGACGGCTCGATCGCCCCGGAGTCGCTCTCGGCGATCATCGAGTCGACCTCGGCGATCGAGCTGGCCAAGGAACGCAAGCTCGTCTCGGACGACGTCGAGCACCCGGACGCGCACGCGCTGGTCGGTTCGGAACCCGAAGGGGAGAAGGAATGACCCCGACGTACTACCTGCTGCTCTCGGCGCTGCTGTTCGCGCTCGGCGCGGTCGGCGTGCTGGTGCGGCGCAACGCGATCGTCGTGTTCATGTGCATCGAGCTGATGCTCAACGCCGTGAACCTGTCGCTGGTCACGTTCGCCCGGATCAACGGCGGGCTCGACGGCCAGATCATGGCGTTCTTCGTCATGGTCGTCGCGGCCGCCGAGGTCGTGGTCGGCCTGGCGATCATCATGGCCATCTTCCGCACCCGGCGCTCGGCCTCGGTCGACGACACCAACCTGCTGAAGTACTAGGAGACCCCCGAGTGACCGCATCATCGTGGCTGCTGGTGGCCCTACCGGCTCTCGGCGCCCTGATCCTCCTGCTGGCAGGGAAGCGCGCCAAGGCATGGGGGCATCTGCTCGGCTGTGCCACCGTCACCCTGGCTTTCATCTACGGCGTCATCCTGTTCTTCAGCGCGAACACGAGCACGGCGACCGACGTCAAGGTCTACTCGTGGATCCCGGTCGGGGCGCTGCAGGTGGACTTCGGGCTGCGGATCGACGCGCTGTCGCTGACGTTCGTGCTGCTCATCACCGGCGTCGGCATGCTGATCCACTACTACTCGATCGGCTACATGGCCGACGACGAAGGCCGGTACCGCTTCTTCGCGTACCTGAACCTCTTCGTCGCGTCGATGCTGATCCTGGTGCTGGGCAACAGCTTCGTGACGCTGTACCTCGGCTGGGAAGGCGTGGGTCTCGCCTCGTACCTGCTCATCGGCTGGTACCAGGGCCGCCCGTCCGCCGCGACCGCGGCGAAGAAGGCGTTCCTGATGAACCGCGTCGGCGACGTCGGGCTCGCGCTGGCGATCTTCATCATGTTCAAGTACGCGGGCTCGACCGGCTACGCGCAGGTCTTCCAGGCGGTCACCGACGGCAAGTTCTCGCCGGCGGCGATCACCGCGATGGCGATCCTGCTCCTGCTGGGTGCCTGCGGTAAGTCCGGCCAGTTCCCGCTGCAGGCCTGGCTCCCGGACGCGATGGAGGGCCCGACCCCGGTCTCGGCCCTGATCCACGCGGCGACGATGGTCACGGCCGGCGTCTACCTGGTCGCCCGCTCGAAGGACATCTTCAACGCCACCGAAGACGGCCGCCTGATCGTCACGCTGGTCGGCACGGTGACGCTGCTGCTCGGGTGCATCATCGGCTGCGCGTACGACGACATCAAGAAGGTCCTCGCGTACTCGACGGTCAGCCAGATCGGCTACATGATGCTGGCGGTCGGCCTCGGGCCCATCGCGTACGCGCTGGGCATCATGCACCTGGTCGCGCACGGCTTCTTCAAGGCCGGGCTCTTCCTCGGGGCCGGGTCGGTCATGCACGGCATGAACGACGAGGTCGACATGCGGAAGTTCGGCGGCCTGCGCAAGCACATGCCGATCACCTTCATCACCTTCGGCCTCGGCTACCTGGCCCTGATCGGCATCCCGCCGCTGTCGGGCTTCTTCACCAAGGACGCGATCATCGAGGCGGCGTTCGGCCAGGGCGGCTGGCGCGGCTGGGTGATGGGCGGCGCGGCCCTGCTGGGCGCCGGGCTCACCGCGTTCTACATGACCCGCCTGATGGTGATGACGTTCTTCGGCAAGGAGCGCTGGAAGGACCTCAAGAGCGCCGACGGCCACGACTTCCACCCGCACGAGTCCAAGGCGATCATGTGGGTCCCGATGGCCGTGCTGGCGGTCGGTTCGGTCGGGGCCGGTGCGTTCTTCGCCCTCGGCGACCGCTTCGCCCACTGGCTGACCCCGTCGGTCGGCGAGCTGGAAGAGGCGCACAACTCGCCGCTGAGCGCCGGGGTGATCTCGGTGGGCGCGATCGTCTTCTCCCTGCTGGGTGTCCTGATCGCGTACCTGATCTTCCGGCGTGACGTGCCGGTCGAGCGCCCCGAGCGCGTCTCCTTCGTCACCCGGGCCGCGCGCAAGGACCTCTACGGCAACGCCCTCAACGAGACGCTGGTCGCCCGCCCGGGCACCTGGCTCTCGCGGGCGCTGGTGTACGTCGACAACCGCGGCGTCGACGGCGCGGTCAACGGCCTCGCCGCCGGGCTCGGCGGCGGCTCCGGCCGGCTGAGGCGGCTGCAGACCGGGTTCGTCCGGTCCTACGCGCTGTCGATGCTGGGCGGCACGTTCCTGCTTCTGGCGGCTCTCCTGCTGGTGAGGTTCTCCTGATGACCTGGTTGCTGATCCTCATCCTGGTGCCGCTGCTCGGCTCCCTGGTGCTGGCGTTCCTGAAGGGGAACGACCGTGCCGCGGTGCTGGCCGCGCTGGCGTTCTCGGTCCTCGAGTTCCTGCTGATCATCCCGTTCTGGCTCAGCTACTCGCCTTCGGGCGCGCGGCTGCAGATGACGTCGAGCTTCGACTGGATCCCGAGCTTCGGGGTGCACATCGCGTTCGGCACCGACGGCATCTCGCTGATCATGATCGCGGTGATCGCGCTGCTGGTGCCGATCGTCGTCGGCGGGCTCGGCACCATGGACAAGCTGCCGGCGGGCCGCAGCGCGGGAGGCTTCCTGTCGCTGATCCTGCTGCAGGAGGCGCTCACGATCGGCGTCTTCGCCGCGACCGACGTCTTCCTGTTCTACGTGCTGTTCGAGATCATGCTGATCCCGATGTACTTCCTCATCGGCGGCTACGGCGGCGCGAACCGGCAGTACGCGGCGGTGAAGTTCTTCCTCTACTCGTTCCTCGGCGGCCTGATCATGCTGGCGTCGGCGATCGGGGCGTACTCGCTGGCGTCGGACAAGCTCGGCAAGGGCACGTTCGACTGGGCCACGCTGGTGACGGTGGTGCGCGACGCGCCGACCGGCACGCAGGTCTGGCTGTTCCTCGGGTTCTTCCTGGCCTTCGCGATCAAGGCGCCGCTGGTGCCGTTCCACACCTGGCTGCCGGACGCGGCGGGGGAGGCGCCGATCGGCGTCGCCGTCCTGCTGGTCGGCGTGCTGGACAAGGTCGGCACGTTCGGGTTCCTGCGCTACTGCCTGCCGATGTTCCCGGAGGCGAGCAAGACCCTGGCACCGCTGGTGCTGGTGCTCTCGGTGATCGGCGTCCTCTACGGCTCGATCCTCGCCGCGGGCCAGCGGGACATGAAGCGGTTCATCGCCTACGTCTCGATCGCCCACTTCGGGTTCATCTCGCTGGGCATCTTCGCGTTCAACGAGCAGGCGATGGTCGGCTCGGCGACGTACATGCTCAACCACAGCCTCGCCACCGGCATGCTGATCGTGGTCATCGGCCTGGTCGTCGCGCGCGGCGGGTCGACCCGCATTTCGGACTACGGCGGCATGGCCAAGGTGACCCCGGTGCTGGCGGGCCTGTTCCTCCTCGCCGGTCTGTCCACCTTGTCCCTGCCGGGCACCAACTCGTTCGTCTCCGAGTTCCTGGTGCTCATCGGGTCCTATGTGGACCAGCCGGTGTACACGATCCTCGCCACGGTCGGCATGGTCCTCGCCGCGGCGTACGTGCTCTGGCTCTACCAGCGCGTCATGCAGGGCCCGGTCCGCGGTGACGCCCTCGTGGGTGTCGGCGGGGGCCCGGGCACGGCGATCGCGCCGGAGCTGGGCGCGAAGAAGGCGATTCGCGACCTGGGCGGCAAGGAGATCGCACTCCTCGCGCCGCTGGTCGTGCTGATCATCGTTCTCGGCTTCTACCCGAAGCCGGTGCTCGACACAGTCACCCCGACGGTGCAGCAGACGCTGTCCGCGGTCCAGGGAGGCAAGTAACCGTGCTCGACATCCTCCTGACGCAGGCGGAGCCGCCGATCGCGACGCCGTCGGTGGACTACCCGGCGGTGCTGCCGTTGCTGATCGTCCTCGGCGCGGCGTGCGTGAGCGTGCTGGTCGAGGCGTTCGCCGCGAAGCGCTCGCGGTTCGGCCTGCAGGTCGGGCTGAGCCTGGTGGCGATCGTCGCGGCCGGCGTCAGCCTGATCGTCTACGCCACGGGCAGCGCGCCCGCGGGCGGCGTCAAGACGTTCAGCGGGGCGATCTCGATCGACCGGCCGGCGCTGTTCCTCTGGGGCACGCTGCTCGCCCTGAGCGTCGGCGCGGTGCTGCTGATCTCCGACCGCGTGGTCGAGCCGGGCGGCGCGCTGGTCGCGCAGGCCGGCATCCGCCCGGGCACGGTCCAGGACCGCGCGCAGACGGCGACGACCATGCAGACCGAGGTCTTCCCGCTGACGCTGTTCGCGCTCGGCGGCATGATGGCGTTCTGCGCGGCGAACGACCTGCTGACGATGTTCATCGCGCTGGAAGTGCTTTCCCTGCCGCTGTACCTGATGTGCGGCCTGGCCCGGCGCCGTCGCCTGCTGTCGCAGGAGTCGGCGGTCAAGTACTTCCTGCTCGGCGCGTTCTCCTCGGCGTTCTTCCTGTACGGCCTCGCGCTGCTCTACGGCTACGCGAACTCCGTGAAGCTGGCGGACATCGCGGCCGCGGCGGCGGGTTCGGACCGGTCGGACACGCTGCTGTTCGCGGGCCTCGGCCTGCTGGTCGTCGGCCTGCTGTTCAAGGGCTCGGTCGGCCCGTTCCACACGTGGACCCCGGACGTGTACCAGGGCGCGCCGACGCCGGTGACGGCGTTCATGGCGGCCTGCACGAAGGTCGCCGCGTTCGGCGGCATCCTGCGGGTGCTGTCGGTGGCGTTCTCGTCGACGTCCTGGGAGTGGCGCGGGGTGCTCTGGGCGGTGGCGATCATCTCGATGGTGATCGGCGCGGTGCTGGGCCTGACGCAGACGGACGTCAAGCGCATGGTGGCGTACTCGTCGATCGCGCACGCGGGCTTCCTGCTGGTGGGCGCGATCGCGATGACTCGCGACGGTTTGTCGAGCACGCTGTTCTACCTGCTGGCGTACGGCTTCACGACGATGGCGGCGTTCGGGGTGATCAGCCTGGTGCGCGATTCCTCGGGCGAAGCAACGCACCTCTCGGCGTGGGCGGGTCTGGCGAAGCGTTCGCCGCTGGTGGCCGGCGTCTTCACGTTCCTGCTCCTGGCCCTCGCCGGTATCCCGTTGACGTCCGGTTTCGTCGGGAAGTTCGTGGTGTTCTCGGCGGCGCTTTCGGACGGCATGGCCCCGCTGGTGGTGGTCGCCCTGGTGTTCAGCGCGGTGGCGGCGTTCTTCTACCTGCGGGTGATCGTCCTGATGTACTTCTCGGAGCCGGCGGCGGACGGCCCGTCGGTTTCGGTCCCGGGCTTCGGCACCGGCACGGCGATTTTCCTCGGCACGGCCGTGACGCTGGTGCTCGGCCTGGTCCCGGCGTTCGCCCTCTCGTGGGCGGGCTCGGGCGGCTTCGCCTTCTGAGTTTCTCCCTTGGCCGCCACCCCCTGTGCTCGGGGTGGCGGCCTTTTCATTTGAGCTTCCGGCTGATCTCGCGCGGATCACCGGGCAGGACGCTGATGTAGCCGTCGGCGAGCGCGATCCCGACGCGCCCGGCGTCGAGGTCGAGGTAGCTGAGGGTCTTGCCCTCGGCGTGCAGCTGCCCGACGCCGAAGTACCGCTGCTGGAAGAACGCGTCGAGTTCTTGGGCTTCCCGGCTGCGCGCGGGGGCGTCGTCGAAGATGTCGCTGACGTCCTGCGCGCCCTGGAAGTCCTCCTGCGGCAGGGAGAACGGCCTGATGTTCGCCGCGGGGTACTCGGGCAGCCGCGCGACGAGGGCGTCGACGGGATGGGTGTCGGGGGAGACCCCGGCGAGTTCGACCCGTTCCCCCCGGCACACCACGGCGACGGTGGTGCGGTTCTTGGCGGCGACGAGCACGCCGATCTGCGCGTCGGTGTCGCGCGCGTACGCGAAGAGCTCCTGCGCCGGGTTGTCGATGAGGTGCAGGAGGTCTTCGAATTCGGGCGTGAAGCCGTCGCCTTGGGTGAAGCCGTATTCGCTGAGCTCTTCGAAGGCTTGGCGGTTCACCTGGGTTCGCGCGCTGGGCGGGATGTACCGCAGGCCCCCGGCGAAGATCGGGTGCGGGTCCCCGCAGCCGACGCCGCGCATGGCGGTGAGCAGGGTGTGCAGCGAGAATTCGGCGTTGAGCACGGCTATTTGGCCCGGTTCTCGCCGATCACCGGCGGCATGGGTTTTTCGGTGAACCCGCCGAAGGTTTCGTCGGGATCCGGGTTCTGGAGGTACGGGGCCTTCTTCTTTTCGCGATCTTCTTCCTTGCCACGGCCGCCCATCTGGCCACCCATGGGCATGCCGTTGGCCCCTCGTTGCCCGGCAGCCCCCCGCGCGGCAGCGGAGTTGGGGAAGCGTTCTTCGGGCATGCGGGCACCGCTGGCCGCGCCCGGGCCGCGTGTTCCGTACCCGGCGCCTGTCCCTGTCCCTGGTGCTGCGCCGGTTCCTCGCGGGCCGTATCCGGTGCCTGTTCCTGTCCCGGTGTTCATTCCGCTGCCGTACCCGCCCGGCCCGTAGGGGGTGTAGCCGGTACTCCCGCCGAGATTGCTGACGGGCTGCCCGGTGGGCCCGAACTCGTACCCACCCTGAGCGGCAGGAGGCATGACGGGCTGAGGGACGTAGTTGTTGGCATGGGTGTTGTCCGAGCCACCCCCGGGCGGCCGGACTTGGTTCGGTGGTTGATTCGTGCGCTGGACCTGGTTCTGCCCCGGCGGCTGCACGACCTGCCGGTTCTGCGGCGGAACCTGAGACTTCTGCGGCGGAACCTGAGGCTGTCGCGGATTCCGCGCCCATTCCCCGGTATCGGTCGGTCCAGCGGTCTTGTTCTGCTGGTTCTGCGTTCCCGCACCGGGCGTGCTCATGGAGACCGGAGCCCCGGAGTCGGCAAGCTGCGCGTACTGGGCGGGCATCTGCCCCCCATTGGTACTGCTGGCGGAGTGATAGGCACTGAAGGCGTCGATATTGGCCTGCGAATCAGCCTGCCACCCGGCAACCTTGGTGTTGTAGGAGCCAAACCCCTTACCGTTGAGCACATCAGCAACATCCCGAGCAGTGAGCTCAGGCGGCTGAGGAGCAACAGGCTTGACGGAGTTCTTGGCAGTACCAAAGGCATCCATCTGAGCCCCGACAGCAGTCTGGGCATTCTTCAGATGAACAGCATCATCAGCGGCGGCTTGGACAAGCGGAAGCGTGGCATCGGCGGCGGCGCTGCCGGCAGCGCCCTGCCAGCCGGACATGGTCTTGGCCCGCAGAGCACTGATTCGCTGAGCGCGTTCGATCATCCGGGTGGTCAGCTGGGTGGCACTGTCCTGAGCATCAGCGAGCGACCCAACACCATTGCCCCCGGTGATCTGCTCATAGATCTGGGCGGCGGTCAGCGGTCCCTCGGTAACCATCACTTCGCTCCACGAAGGTTCTCGAGCACTTGCGACGCGATCCCATGGGCCGCATCGCAGGGGTCCTTCTTGCCAATATTGCTTTCGGATTGAGCGACGTGGATATCCACAACCTGGGTGTCGCTCACCCCCAGCGCGACAGCACAGCGGCCGCGAGTCGATCGCTCGTCGCTGACGCCGTACGCCACGATGGGAAAGCCGTCGATGGCAGCCAGGGGAAGGAAGAATTTGTATTGCTTGTCCTTCGCCGCGTACACGCTGGTAAGGCCGAGCTGGTCCGCGTCCGTGAAGATGACTGCGACGCCTGCTTGCGAGACATCGGCGGAATCCCAAGCGCAACTCGGTCCCGCGGGCCCCTGCAGATCGGCTTTCCCGGAAACTCCATCGCCCAGCAGTTCTGCGGCCTGAGCGGCCTTCAGCGCGTCGCAGGGTGCCTGCTTGAATCGGGTCACGTCGATCGGGCTCGGCACCTTCGGAACGCCCGGGCCCGGCACGGCACTGCTCGACTCAGTGGAAGAGCTGGTGCTGGCGCCGTTGCTCGAGGGTGAAGGCTTACCTGGGTTCACCGTCGAGCACGCGGTCGCGGCGAGCAGCAAGGCGCTCAGCATGAGTACAAAGCGGCGCATCAGAGACTGCCTCCGGCATGCTTGATTTCGGTGGTGTGGTCGTCTTCGGCGCTCGCATACCGCCCGAGAGCGGTCTTGAACTTGGCGGCCATGTTCCGGCAGTACTCTTCACGCTGAGCCAGCGTGTCCAGGAGCGAGTTTCCGGACTGCTGAATCTTCTCGGCATTGTTGCCGCTCGCGTACTCGGTTCCCGGTCCCTCGGTACGCGCGAGCACGATCGCATGCTCCTGGTCGAGCTTGAACTCGTTCGCCAGGTCGTTCCACTCCCGCACCAGTTCGTGCAGGGTGGCCTCGTCGTACTGGAACCCCGCTCCGCCGGCCCCAGCTCCGGCCTCGCCCCCGTAAGACCCCGCCTCCGGCACGATCGGCCGCAAGGGCGCGCGCCGTGTGTTCGGGTCGTACGCGGGTGGTTGCCCCTCACTCATCGTGGAACCCCGTCGTCATCAGCTCTCCCCTAGCTTGCAGTGTGCTCCGCCCCGGGCACCCTGCGTATCCGACGGCCAGCAGACTACCAGGGTTCCCACCGTCGAAAGCCGGGAAAGAAACGAGGGCCGCGGCAAGCGAGCCGCGGCCCTCGGGTGTGCCTCTACGGCGTTGGTGAACAGGACGTATGGCCCAGCACCACCTGGCCGCTGATGCCCGACGCCGGGAGGAAGTCGATCCGCAGCATCGTCAGGCCGATGCTGCCGTCGCCCGGGAGGTTCTGGATGTTGAACACCGCGTTCGCCAGGACCGTTCCGTTCGACTTCTTGAGCGGCGCCGTGTAGCCGACCGGGACCGGGCTCGGGGGGTTCGGGATGCCCGACATCCCGCCGAAGCTCCAGTTCGCGTTCGTCTGCGTCTGGGTTGCCGTGCACTTCACCGTGAACGTCGCCAGCTTGACGCGCGGGCCGCCCGCGCTGACCAGGGCGGACAGCTCGAAGTTCTTGCCCGTTGCCGTCGAGGTGGTCGTCGTGGCGTCCGTGTTCGGGTCCGTCACCGTCGTCGTGCAGGACGACGTGCCGCCGCCGAACGTGATGCCCGTTTTCGAGACCGGCTGGGCCGTCGCGCTCGTCGGGCCGTCCACCGAGCAGTGACCCTGCGTGGGCACCTTGATCGTCGAACCGGCCTTCGTGAACTCCGCCGAGCCGATGTTCGCCACGCCCGGTTGCGGAGCGGCCTGTGCCGGTGCCGCGGTCACGGCGAGCCCGGTCACCAGCAGTGTCCCGGCGAGCGCGGCCCGCCTCGCGATGGTGTTGCGCATTTCGCGTCCTCCTTGCCGACCGGGGAGAGCCACGCTCTTCCTCCGGCTGAATATCCGCTCGCCGGAGACGTCCGTTGCGCCGGAAACCGCTGATCACCCCTTCGTGGATCATGAACCACCCGTTGGTGAGCCCCGGGGTATCCGGACGGGGGGCCGTTCGCGGGTGTCGCGTTCATCACCGTTTCCGCTGGACAGCGGGTAAACGACCGCGCGGGGTAGCCACTACGCTCAAGGCATACCCGACCGGTGCACGAGTAGAGCGGAGCCGACGTGTCTGTGCCTTCCCCAGCCCCCGGGGCGGGATCCCTCCCCGCTGCGCCGGGTGGCGCCCTCGAGGACCTGCGCGCGTCGGTGGGCCTGCAGATCTCCGACGAGGCCCTGCTGCGCGCCATCGCCGGCGGGCTGGCCGAGGTCGAGAAGCTGCTGCGCGAGGTCGTCCGCAGCGACGTCCAGGCCGTCAACGACGCCGCGTTGCACCTGGTCGAGGCCGGGGGCAAACGTTTTCGTCCGCTGTTCACGCTGCTCGCCGCCCAGTTCGGGCCGAAGCAGGACGACCACGTCGTGATCGCCGCCGCCGCGGTCGAGCTCGTGCACTTGGCGACGCTTTACCACGACGACGTCATGGACGAGGCGGACATGCGCCGCGGCGCCGAGAGCGTCAACGCGCGCTGGGACAACACCATCGCCATCCTCACCGGCGACTTCCTCTTCGCGCACGCGTCGCGCCTGGTCGCCGACCTGGGCACGGACGCCGCGCGGATCATCGCCGAGACCTTCGGCGAGCTGGTCACCGGCCAGATGCGCGAGACCGTGGGCCCCGGACCGGGTGACGACGCCGTCGCGCACTACCTCACCGTGATCGCCCAGAAGACCGGCTCGCTGATCGCCACGTCCGGCCGGTTCGGCGGGATGATGTCCGGCGCCGCCGAGGAGCACATCGAGGCGCTGCGCCGCTTCGGCGACATCATCGGCACCGCGTTCCAGATCTCCGACGACATCATCGACATCGCGTCCCCGTCCGACGAGCTCGGCAAGGCGCAGGGCACCGACCTGCGCGAAGGCGTCCGGACGCTGCCCATGCTCTACGCGCTCGCGGACCCGGGCACCGACCCCCGGCTGGTCGAGCTGCTGTCCGGGCCGATCGCCGAAGACGCGCTCGTGCGGGAGGCCCTCGAGCTGCTGCGCGCGAGTAGTGGCCTCGAACGCGCACGCGTCACCCTTTCCGACTACGCTCAGCGCGCGCGAGCCGAGCTCACCGCGCTGCCGGCGTCACCCGCCCGGGACGCGTGCGAGTCGGTCGCCGACTACCTGGTCGCGCGCACGCACTAAACAGGGGCAGGAAAGAGATGTCCATTTTCGGACAGGTTTGGCTGTGGAGCCTCGCCGCGTTCTTCGTCGGCGTGCTCCTCACCTGGCTGGTGCTGGTGCTGCCGCTCCGCAAGAGCGTCCGCAAGCTGGAGAGCGCGCTGGCGCAGGCCCACGCCGACGCCGCGCGCACGCCCGCGAACGCCGCCGGGCTGGGGCTGGCGGCCGCGCCGGGCACCGAGGTGTTCGCCCGGCCGGAGCCGCGGCCCGAGCCGGAACCGCGGCCCGAGCCGGAGCCGGCGCGGCAGGAGACGTCGTACCCGGGCACGCTCGTCGCGCCCGGGCCGTTCAACCGCGACGAAATCCACGACGACATCGACGAGGACTTCGCCGAGCTGGACTCCCAGGTGCCGCCGGGCACGCTGCCGGAGCCGGAACCCGAGGACGCCTACCGCGCGCCGGAGCCGGAGCCCGAGGGCGACGACCCGTACCGGAGCGCGGCGACGCAGTATCTGTCGCCGGTCGGCGAAGCCGAGCACGAGGACCCGTACCGCGCGTCCGCGACCGAGTACCTGGTCCCGGAGGGGGAGCCCGAGGCCGAACCGGCCGCGCCGGCGCTCTCGCGGCTCGAGCAGCAGCTCGACCCGGACCCGGCGGCGGGCTCGCTGTTCCAGGCCCCGGCCGAGGACGCGCCGGCGCCGGACTGGTTCGACCACGAGCCGCCCGCCGAGCGGTCGCCGTTCGAGGAGCCGGTGGAGCGCACGCGCTACCTGGGTTCCGTGGGCGCTCCGGCGGAGGCCGAGGAAACCGCCGAAGAGGCCGAGCCCGCCGAGCCGCCGCAGTACGCGTTCGGCGGCGACGACGTGGCGGCCAACGGCGACCTCGACGTCCCGGCGGAGACCCCCGCCGAGGCGACGCAGGTGCTCCCGAAGCGGCAGCCACGGGAGGCGCTGCGCGGCGGGTTCGAGCCGCCGCAGCCGATCGAGCCGTCGATGCGCACCGTCGAGCGGCGCGAGACCGACCTCGCCGGCGCGCACAGCGGCTCGCTGTTCGAGCCGTCGGTGCAGCCGAACCAGGCGGCCCTCGCGGCGCCGGAGCCACCGCCCGCGCGGCAGGCGGCGGGCGACTCGGTGCCGCCCGGCCCGTTCGGCCCCGGCTCGGCGATGCCGCGCCCCGGTGGCGGCCGCCCGAGCGACGGCTTCGAGGTCAAGGCCAGCGTGACGGCCTTGCGGTACTGCACCGAGGACTCGGCGCAGTTCCCGAAGATGGTCGCCGAGGTGTGGTTCCGGACCGCCGAGGACGCCGAGCGCGTCGGGTTCCGCCCGCTCAGCTGACCTTCAGGCGGCCTGGAACAGGACCAGGGCCGCGCCGCCGGGATCGGTGACGACGACCAGCGAGCCGACCGGCAGGTCCGTGCGCTCCCGGAGGATTTTTCCGCCCAGCTCCACGGCTTTCGCCGCAGCGGCGTCCACATCGGACACCGGCGCGTAGGGCAGCCACTGCGGCGCGCGGGCGTCGTCCGGCGCCAGCTCGGTGAGGCCGCCCCACGGCACGCCGTCGTCGGTCAGCAGGGCGCCCGAGGTCTGCCAGCCCAGCAGCTCGCCGAAGAACCGGCGGCTGCCGTCCACGTCGGATGTCCGGACGTCGAAGAACACGAACGGTCGCATGACCTGAAACTTAGGACACGTGTCCTAAGTCAGGCAACCCCGAATACGCCGAAGGCCGCCATGCACCGGGCATGGCGGCCTTCGGAGAAGCGGGACTTACGCGACGGTCCAGGTGTCCTTGCCGCGCAGCAGGCCCTGCAGGTCCGGCGTGCGGGCCGCGCGGGCCTCCTCGACCTGGGCGCGGGCGCCGTCGTCGTAGGTCGGGCGCTCGACCTGGCGGAGGATGCCCGTCGGGACGTGGTTCAGGTTCTGGTCGCCGAGGCGCGAAAGCGCGAACGCGTACGACGTGTCGGAGATCGACGGGTCGTGCACCACGACGTTGTCCTCGCCGATGTCCGCGACCTTCGCGACGTCCAGGCCGCCCCAGTCGCCGCGCTTGACGCCGAACTCCTGGTTCGGGCCGAACCGGATCGGCTCGCCGGCGCGCAGCGGGATGAGCCGGGTGGCGGCCTCGTCGGCGTCCTTGAGGACGTCGAACGCGCCGTCGTTGAAGATCGGGCAGTTCTGGTAGATCTCCACCAGCGCCGACCCGCGGTGCTTCGCCGCGGCCTCGAGGACCTCGGTGAGGCCCTTGCGGTCGGAGTCCAATGCCCGGCCCACGAACGACGCCTCCGCGCCGATCGCCAGCGAGAGCGGGTTGAACGGCGTGTCCACCGACCCCATCGGCGTCGACTTGGTGACCATGCCCTGGCCGGACGTCGGGGAGTACTGGCCCTTGGTCAGGCCGTAGATCCGGTTGTTGAACAGCAGGATCTTGATGTTCACGTTGCGGCGCAGCGCGTGGATCAGGTGGTTGCCGCCGATGGACAGCGCGTCGCCGTCACCGGTGACGACCCACACCGACAGGTCCGCGCGCGTGGTCGCGAGCCCGGTCGCGATCGACGGCGCGCGGCCGTGGATCGAGTGCATGCCGTAGGTGTTGAGGTAGTACGGGAAGCGCGACGAGCAGCCGATGCCCGAGATGAAGACGATGTTCTCGCGCTTGAGGCCGAGCGTGGGGAGGAACGACTGGACCGCGTTCAGCACGACGTAGTCGCCGCAGCCGGGGCACCAGCGGACCTCCTGGTCCGACTTGTAGTCCTTGGCCTTCTGCGGCTCTTCGGTGGTGGGCACAAGGTCCAGGCCGCCGAGAGTGGGAAGCCCGATGTCGATTGCGGTCATTTCGCCGCCTCCGTCGCAACGCCGGTGATGATCTCCGAGAACAGGTCCTGCAGCTCTTCGGCCTTGAAGGCCATGCCCGCGACCTTGGTGTGCGAGTGCACGTCCACCAGGTACTTCGCCCGCAGCAGCAGGGAAAGCTGGCCGAGGTTCATCTCCGGCACCACGACCTTGTCGTAGCTGCGCAGGATGTCGCCGAGGTTGGCCGGCAGCGGGTTGAGGTGACGCAGGTGCGCCTGCGCGATCGGCATGCCGAGCTTGCGCACCCGGCGGCACGCGGCGCCGATCGGGCCGAACGACGAGCCCCAGCCGAGCGCCAGGACGCGCGCCTTGCCACCGGACGGGTCGTCGACGACCACGTTCGGGACGTCGATGCCGTCGATCTTCGCCTGCCGCAGCCGGACCATCTTGTCGTGGTTGGCCGGGTCGTAGGAGATGTGGCCGGTCTTGTCGGCCTTCTCCAAACCGCCGATGCGGTGCTGCAGCCCCGGCGTGCCCGGGATGGCCCACGCGCGGGCGAGCGTCTCGGGGTCGCGGACGTACGGCCAGAACTCGCCGGAGTCGTTGTCGGCGTTGGGCTCGGTCGCGAACTCGACGGTCAGGTCGGGCAGGTTCTCGACGTCCGGGATCATCCACGGCTCGGAGCCGTTGGCGATCGCGCCGTCCGAGAGCAGCAGCACCGGCGTGCGGTACTTCAGCGCGATGCGGGTGGCCTCGATGGCCGCGTCGAAGCAGTCCGCGGGGGACAGCGGCGCGACGATCGGGACCGGCGACTCGCCGTTGCGGCCGAACATCGCCTGCAGCAGGTCGGCCTGCTCGGTCTTGGTCGGCAGGCCGGTGGACGGGCCGCCGCGCTGGACGTCGATGACGACCAGCGGCAGCTCGACCATCACGCCGAGGCCGACGGCTTCGGACTTCAGCGCGACCCCCGGGCCGGACGTCGAGGTGACACCGAGCGCGCCGCCGTAGGACGCGCCGAGCGCGGCGCCGATGCCGGCGATCTCGTCCTCGGCCTGGAACGTGACGATGCCGAAGTTCTTGTGCTTGGACAGCTCGTGGAGGATGTCCGAGGCCGGGGTGATCGGGTACGTGCCGAGCAGGATCTGCAGGCCGGAACGCTGCCCGGCGGCGACGATCCCGTACGCCAGTGCGGTGTTGCCGGTGATCTGCCGGTAGGTGCCCTGCGCCAGCTTCGCCGGGGCGACCTCGAACGTCGTCGCGAACGACTCGGTGGTCTCGCCGTAGTTCCAGCCCGCGCGGAAGGCCAGGATGTTGGCCTCGGCGATGTCGGGCTTCTTGGCGAACTTCTCGCGCAGGAACCGTTCGGTGCCTTCGGTGGGCCGGTGGTACATCCAGGACAGCAGGCCGAGGGCGAACATGTTCTTGCAGCGCTCGGCGTCCTTCTTGCCGAGGCCGGTGTCGGCGAGCGCGCCCTGGGTCAGCGTCGACATGGCGACCCGGTGCACCTGGTAGGGAGCGAGCGTGTCGTCGTCCAGCGGGTCGGTCGCGTAGCCGACCTTGGTCAGGTTGCGCTTGATGAAGTCGTCGGTGTTGAGGATGATCGTCCCGCCCTGCGGGACGTCGCCGAGGTTCGCCTTCAGCGCCGCCGGGTTCATCGCGACGAGCACGTCGGGGCGGTCGCCGGGGGTCAGGATGTCGTAGTCGGCGAAGTGGACCTGGAAGCTCGAGACGCCGGGAATGGTGCCTTGCGGGGCGCGGATCTCGGCGGGGAAGTTCGGCATCGTCGACAGGTCGTTGCCGAAGGCGGCCGCTTCGGACGTGAAGCGGTCACCGGTCAGCTGCATGCCGTCACCCGAGTCGCCCGCGAACCGGATCACGACCCGGTCCAGCTTGCTGACCTCGGTCTGCCTGGTCGCGGCGAGCGAGCCGTGACCAGCGCCGTTGCCGTTCGCACTCGTGCTCATGGGTCAGGGATTCCCTCTCTCCCGACGTTGCGGCGGTCAGTCGCCGCCCGGTGCGCCGACGGTCGGATCACCAGGCACTACCACGAGGTTAGCTCGCGCACGACAACGATGTTCCTAGTGTCCCGGGCGCCGGACGACCTCATTACTGCGCTACGGCTTCTTCTGTGCTGGTCCGACAAATATCTGTGACCGATGGTAACGGGTAAACGCCTCTTCTCGCTGTGACACGGGTCTCGGGGGAGGGGAGTCCACCTGGTGGGATCAGGAATGGGACCGGATCCGTGCCCGCATCGCTTCGAGCCGTTCGGCGAACTCCGGCGAGGCCAGCGAAGCCAGCTGCGGCTGGATCTCGACGTCGACGGCGTCGGCGTGCGCGGCCAGCGACGCGGTCGCCCGGAGGCTGCGCTTGGTGGCGAGCAGCGCCTCGCGCGGCGCGGCGACGGCAGGCGCGGCGAGCTCCCGCGCCGCCGCGACGAGGTCGCCTTCGACGACCTCGAGGACGAGCCCGGCGCGGACGGCGGCCGCGGCGTCGAGTGACTGACCGAACAACGTCATCGCCGCGGCCTGCTGCGGGCCGGCCAGCCGCTGCGTCATCCACGTCATGCCGCCGCCGGGGTGCAGCCCCAGCTCGAGGAATCGGGCGACGAACTTCGCGCGCGGTCCGGCGATCCGGACGTCGGCGGCCAGCGCCAGGTTCAGCCCGGCCCCGACGGCCGCCCCGTTCACGGCGGCGATCGTCGGCAGCGCGCAGCGGGCCACGGCGAGGAAGCCGTCGTAGATGGCACGCAGGCCGGTCTCGTCGGCCTGGCCCAGCGCGGTGAGATCGGCGCCGGCGCAGAAGGCGGGCGGCGTCCCGGTGACGACGACGGCGTGCACGTCCGGGTCGCGTTCCGCGGCTTCGACGGCGGCGGCGAGCTGGGCCGAGAGGTCGAGGGTGAGCGCGTTGCGGCTGCCGGGCGCGTCGACGGTCAGCAGCGCGACGCCGCCGGAGTGCTCGCTGACGATGCTGTCGGTCATCGGGGCAGGGTACTGGCGGCGCTGATCGGCAACCTGCTGATGATCGGCACGACAGCGCTGTTCGGCGGGCCGGGGCTCACTCCTCCGGCGTCGGCGGGCGCTCCAAGAGCCGCGAAAGCACGACCGTCGACACGGTCCGGTCCACGATCTCCAGCCCGCGTAACCGCTCGAGCGCCGTCTCCAGGTGGTGGATGTCCGCCGCTCGCAGGTGGACGATCGCGTCCGCCGCGCCTGAGACCGTGTACGCCGCCACCACCTCCGGCAACGGCTCCAAGCGCGCGCGGATGCGGGCCGGGGTGATGTTGCCCTGGCACGTGACCTCGACGAACGCCTCCGTTCCCCAGCCCAGGGCCTCCGGGTCGACCACCGCCGTGAAGCCGCGGAGGATGCCGGTTTCGAGGAGGCGGTCGACGCGCCGCTTGACCGCCGGGGCCGACAGGCCGACCACCTTGCCGATCTCCGCGTAGCTGGACCGCGCGTTCGCCACGAGACACGAAACGATTCGCTGGTCGATGGTGTTCACACGCAACACTTAGCACAGATGTGCGCAGCGAACAGCGATTGATTGCGATATTAGGCAGCCCTTACCCTGCAATCATGCAGGCGATGCGCGTACCGACCACCCGTCGATACCTGATGTGCCCTCCGCGCCACTTCGCGGTGGACTACGTGATCAACCCCTGGATGGACCCGACCCAGCCGGTCAGCGCCGACGTCGCCATGGCGCAGTGGACCGAGCTGCGCGACACCTACCGCCGCCTCGGGCACACCGTCGAGGAGATCGACGCCCAGCCCGGGCTGCCCGACATGGTCTTCGCCGCGAACTCCGGCACCGTCGTCGACGGCCGCGTGCTCGGGTCGCGGTTCCGCGCGCCGCAGCGCGCCGCCGAGGCCGAGCACTTCCGCCGCTGGTTCGTCGAGCACGGCTACCGCGACATCACCATGCCCGAGAAGATCAACGAGGCCGAGGGCGACTTCGCCTGGACCGGCGCCCTGCTGCTGGCCGGCACCGGCTTCCGGACGGACCCGGCCGCGCACGCCGAGGCGCAGGAGGTCCTCGGCGTCCCGGTCGTCTCGCTGCACCTGGTCGACCCGCGCTACTACCACCTCGACACGGCGCTGTTCGTCCTCGCCGAGGCGACGGACACCACCCGCGCGCAGATCGTCTACTACCCGGAGGCCTTCTCGGCCGGCTCGCGTCGCGTGCTGCAGCGGCTGTTCCCGGACGCCGTTTTGGCGACGCGTGAAGACGCAGAGTGTTTCGGGCTCAACGGAGTGTCCGACGGACGCAACGTCGTATTGCCCGTGGAGGCCACCCGGTTGGGTGAACTTCTGGCCGCGCGAGGGTACGAGCCGGTCTACGTCGACATCTCTGAGCTGCGGAAAGCCGGCGGCGGCCCGAAGTGCTGCACGCTGGAGATCCGCAAAGGCTGATTGCCGCCGAAAACCTGTAACTCCCCCGTTTGCCACCGCGATTAATCGAAGTAACAAATCGACTACTCGCGGTGGCAGGCGGTGGGAGCAGTGGCGGTCAACCTCGCCGTGCACGGGATCGGCCGGCCGGCCCGGCAGCTCGATCCCGGCGAGGACGAGCGCTGGGTGACGGTCGAGCAGTTCGACCGGGTGCTCGACGCGGTCCAGGACCGGACGGACGTCCACCTGACCTTCGACGACGGCAACGAGTCCGACGTCGAGATCGCCCTGCCGCGGCTCGTCGACCGCGGGCTGACGGCGGAGTTCTTCCCGCTCGCCGGCCGCCTCGGGCAGCGCGGCTACCTCGACCGCGACCGCCTGCGCGAGCTCGCGCGCGCCGGGATGGAGATCGGTTCGCACGGCTGGGAGCCGCGGGACTGGCGCCGCCTCGACGACCGGCACGCCCGCCGCGAGCTCACCGACGCCCCGAAGCTGCTCGGCGACCTCTGCGGCCGCCCGGTCCGGCGGTTCTCGCTGCCGTACGGCGCCTACGACCGGCGCGTGCTCGCGCGGCTGAAGCAGGCGGGCGCGACGCGGGTGTATTCGAGCGACGGCGGCGCGACGAGCCGCGACGGCTGGCTGCAGGCACGCACGGAGCTGAGCCACGACGTCGACGGCGACTGGCTCGACGAGGTGCTCGAGGCGGGGCACCGGCGTGCCGCGGAGTGGGTGAGCCGGTTGTTCCGCCGCGCTGGGCGCCGAGGCTGATTCCGGCGCGGTGGCCGGTGGGTGGTGAGCTGTT
>NZ_JBSGDR010000014.1:0-133798 GCF_053602455.1 Amycolatopsis sp. NPDC004378 | reverse complement strand
TTGTTTCACTGGGGCTGGTTTGCGTGCGGTGGTCGGTGGGTTGCGGGCTGCTGTTTCGCCGAGGCTGATTCGCGTGCGGCGGCTGGTGGGTTGCGGGCTGCTGTTTCGCCGAGGCTGATTCGCGTGCGGTGGCCGGTGGGTGGTGAGCTGTTGTTTCACTGGGGCTGGTTTGCGTGCGGTGGTCGGTGGGTTGCGGGCTGCTGTTTCGCCGAGGCTGATTCGCGTGCGGCGGCTGGTGGGTTGCGAGCTGCCGTTGCGCCGGGGCTGGTTTGCGTGCGGCGGCAGGTCGCGCCGCGGCTGACCCGCGTGCCGTGGACCGGGTAGGTCGGCGCCTGGGCTGGATTCGCGCGGCGGGTTGCGAGCCGCCGGCTCGGCCGAGGCTGATTCGCGGCAGCTGACCGGCCCGCCGCGGATCGAGAACTGCCCACCAACTCCGTCCCGGCGATCGGAACACCTTCTCGAGCCCTCGCCCTCGGTGAGCAGCCTTTTCGTCAAGTCCGGCCGCATGATGGGAAATTCTCGGACCGGAAGGTCTTGAACCCGTCCTCCCGCGGGTGCATTCTGGTCGCCTCGCCGCCGTAAGGAAAGTTTCCTAACTAAAGGGAGCACCAGGAATGCGGAAACTGATCCTGCTCGCGACCATGGCGGTCGCCGCGGCCGTGATGCCGTCGGCGCTCGCGTCGGCCGCGCAAGCCCCGAATGCGCAAACCCCGAGTGCGCAAGCGAGGCCCGCCACCGTCGAAGCCGGGCCCACCGCGGCGCAGCTGCTCGCCAAGACCAGCGGCTGCAAGCAGATCTCGAACGGCAAGTACAAGACCGACGAGGACGTCTCGGCCAAGACCGTCGCCATCTGCGATGCCAACGGGGCCGTTTTCTGGAAAGCCGACATGGACATCGACTGCGATGGCCAGCGCAGCACGCAGTGCAACGAGAACACCGACTGCTGCTACCAGAACGACACCGCGTTCCACCAGTCCGACGGCAAGCCGCTCAACGCCGCGAAGCTGCCCTACATCGTCGTGCCGAGTTCCAGCAGCATCTGGAAGTACACCTCGTCGCAGCTGAAGGGCGGCGGCTCCTGCGCCGTGATCTACAACGGCAAGGTCGAGTACGCCGTCATCGGCGACACCGGGCCGACGCAGATCATCGGTGAAGCCTCCTACGCGACGGCGAAGGACCTCGGCATCAACCCCGACCCGTCCAACGGCGGTACCGACTCCGGCGTCACCTACATCTGCTTCAAGAACTCGACCGTCTCGCCGATCGAGAACCACAACAACGCGGTGAGCAAGGGGCAGAGCCTCGCCACCACCTTCGTGAACAACAACTGACGAACCGCGCACCGGGGGCCGATCCGTTCAAGACGGGCCGGCCCCCGGGCTGCCGTGCTGGGCCCATGAGCCCGCGCAACCACGGCTTCGGGGGGTCCGGGTGGCAGAGCCCCCGGCGCGGGGCGAAGCCGGTGGCGCGCCGCCGCGGCCGTGGTGGACCTGCACCCCGGAACGGAAACGGCTTCTCGGGACCCGCTGACCGAAACCGCGTCCAGCGGGTTGCTCGCCCACGTGCAACCTGCAATTCGAGACCCGATTTTTACGCGAAATCCGTTACGCCTGACGGCCTCCTCACGCTTTACCCCGTTCGCCGCGCCTCCGGTAACGATCCAGGGGGTCCCGCCGACCAACTTGAGGGTCGCGCGGAATAGCGGAGGTTTTGGCGTGAAGATCAGTGTCTTCGGACTCGGTTACGTCGGCTGTGTCTCCGCCGCGTGCCTGGCGGGGCAGGGCCACCGGGTGGTCGGCGTCGACGTCAACCCGGTCAAGATCGACCTCATCGCCCAGGGCAAGGCCCCGGTGGTCGAGGAGCGGATCGGCGAGCTGACGGCCGAAGTCGTCGCGAGCGGCGCGCTGAGAGCCACGACCGACGTCGCGGACGCCGTCGCCGACAGCGAGATCTCGCTCGTCTGCGTCGGCACGCCGTCGGCGCCGAACGGCAGCCTCTCCACCGTCTACCTCGAGCGCGTCGCCGAAGAGATCGGCGAAGCGATCGCGAAGAAGAGCGAACGGCACACCGTCGTCTTCCGCAGCACGATGCTCCCCGGCACCTGCCTGGACCTGCTGATCCCGATCTTGGAAAAGTCCTCGGGCCGCACCGCCGGCGTCGACTTCGGCGTCGCCGTGAACCCCGAGTTCCTGCGCGAGGGCACCAGCGTCCGCGACTTCTTCGACCCGCCGAAGACCGTGATCGGCGAGATCGACGCGGCCAGCGGCGACGCCGTCGCGGCGCTCTACGAAGGCCTGCCCGGCCCGGTCTTCCGCGTGCCGATCCCGGTCGCGGAGATGACGAAGTACGCCGACAACTCCTTCCACGGCCTCAAGATCGGCTTCGCGAACGAGCTCGGCGCGGTCTGCCGGGCCCTGGGGCTCGACTCGCACCAGGTGATCGACGTCTTCCTCGCCGACACCAAGCTCAACATCAGCCCGGCCTACCTGAGACCCGGGTTCGCGTTCGGCGGCTCGTGCCTGCCGAAGGACCTGCGCGGGCTGGTCTACGCCGCGCACCGCGCCGACGTCAGCGTGCCGATCCTGTCGCACGTGCTCGCGTCCAACGACGAACACCTGCAGCGCGCGTTCGACCTCGTCGCGCGCACCGGCAAGCGCAAGGTCGGGCTGTTCGGCCTCTCCTTCAAGCCGGGCACCGACGACCTGCGCGAGTCGCCGCTGGTCGAGCTGGCCGAGCGGCTGCTCGGCAAGGGCTACGACCTGAAGATCTACGACGCGAACGTCAGCCTCTCGCGGCTGATGGGCGCCAACCGCGAGTACATCGAGGGCCGGCTGCCGCACCTCGGCCAGCTGCTGGCCGGGTCCGTCGAAGAAGTCATGGACCACGCCGACGTCCTGCTCGTCGGCACCAAGGACCCGGACGTGCTGGCGGCCCTGCCGCACGGCGGCGACCGGGCGCTGATCGACCTCGTCCGCCTGCCCGACGCCGCGACGCGTCGCCTTGAAGAGGGATACGCCGGCCTTGCCTGGTAAAGCGCTCATCCTCGTCGAAAACCTCTCCGTCCCCTTCGACCGGCGCGTGTGGCAGGAGTCCACGACCCTGCGCGACGCCGGGTGGGAAGTCCACGTGATCTGCCCGCAGGGCACCAAACGCGACACCGAGGCGGAAGCCGTCGTCGACGGCGTCCACATCCACCGGTACCCGCTGAAGGCGGCGACCGGCGGGCCCGCCGGGTACCTGCAGGAGTACGGCAGCGCGCTGTGGCACACGCTGCGGCTGGCGCGGAAGGTCGGCCCGGTCGACGTCGTGCACGCCTGCAACCCGCCGGACCTGCTCTACCTGGTCGCGAAGTACCTGAAGCGCCAGGGCGCGCGGTTCGTCTTCGACCAGCACGACCTGTGCCCCGAGCTGTACCTCTCGCGCTTCGACCGCGGGCAGGACCTGCTGTACCGCGGGGTGTGCGCGCTCGAACGCGCCACCTACCGCGCCGCCGACGTCGTGATCGCGACGAACGAGAGCTACAAGCAGGTCGCCCGGATCCGCGGCGGCAAGCGGCCCGAAGACGTCTTCGTGGTGCGCAGCGCGCCGGTCGTCGAGCGGTTCCACGAAGTGCCCGTCGAGCCCGAGCTGAAGAAGGGCAAGCCCTTCATGCTCGCCTACCTCGGTGTGATGGGCCCGCAGGACGGCGTCGACTACGCCCTGCGCGCGCTCGCGAAGCTGCGGGACGAGGTCGGGCGGACCGACTGGCACGCGGTGTTCGTCGGCTCCGGCGACGCCTTCGACGACATGGTCGCGCTTTCGGCGAAGCTCGGGCTGAGCAACCAGGTCGAGTTCACCGGCCGGATCTCCGACGAGGACCTCGTGCGGTACCTGTCGACCGCCGACGTCTGCCTCTCGCCGGACCCGCTGAACCCGCTCAACGACGTCTCCACGATGAACAAGGTCATGGAGTACATGGCCATGAGCAAGCCGATCGTCTCCTTCGAACTGCGCGAGGCGCGCGTTTCGGCCGGCGACGCGGCGGTCTACGCCCCGGCGAACGACGAATCGGCGTTCGCGAAGCTCGTCTCCCAGCTGCTCGACGACCCCGAAGAGCGGGTCCGGATGGGCAAGCTCGGCCAGGCCAGGGTGGCCGGCGCGCTCTCGTGGGAGAACTCGGCGAAGAACCTCATCGCCGCATATGAGCACGCTGTGAAGTCCTGATCGCCGTTCGGTCAAGAAGTCACGACACGTGTAACCAATGCTCCCGGTCCGACGACGGTTCGGGTAACCGGCCGATCAAGCCACATCCGTTCGGCGTACCCGCTCAGGAATGGAGATACCGCCGTTGACTGACGACACGGTGCGCCTGGCCCTGATCGGGCAGGTTCTCCGCCGGCGCTGGCGGCTCTTGGCCGCGCTCGCCGTCCTGGGCGCGGCCGCCGGGTTCGGCGCGTCCGTACTGTTCTCACCCGGCTACGAAACGACGTCGAGCGTCCTGCTGCAAGGGCCGCGGCAGGCCGACGAACTGCTCACCCAGGCCGAGGTGGCGACCAGCTCGGTCGTCCTCGAGCGCGCCGCCGCGCAGCTGTCGTGGCACCCGAGCGGCAACGACCTGAAGAACCAGATCACCACCGCGGCCGCGAACGGCAACATCGTGACCATCACCGCGTCCGCCGACACCGCCGAGCACGCCCAGCAGCTCGCCGACCAGGTCGCGCAGCAGTACGTGAAGTACGCCGGGCAGCTGGCGACCAACTCGGGCGACGCGTCCTCGCAGCTCGCGGACGAGCAGCGCGAAGCACTGCGCCAGCAGGTCCGGCAGGCCACCCAGAAGATCGACGACCTCGCCAAGGACAACGGCGGGAACCTCACCGTCGAGAGCGTCCAGGCCCGGACCCAGCTCGAAGGCCTCCGGACGTCCCTGGACCAGGCGATGAAGGCGCTCGGCGCCGCCGACGCCACCGTCGGCAGCAACAACGCGGTCGCGATGGGCACCGCGCCCGCCCCGAACGGCCAGGCCTCGCCGACGCCGGTGCAGTTCACCGTCGGCGGGGCGCTCGCGTTCCTGGTGATCGGGATCTTCGGCCACCTCGTGGCGTACCGCCGGGACCGCCGGCTGCGGCAGCAGGACGAAATCGCCGCCGCGCTCGGCGCCCGGGTGCTCGCGCTCGTCGACGTCGAACCGGCGCCGGCGGCGGGGAAGGCGGCCGCCGGCCTGACCGGCCGGGTCCGGCACCTGCTCGGGGCCGACCGGCCCTGGCTGCTGCCGCCGGTCGCGGTCGCCGAGGGCGACAGCCAGCGCGAAATCCGGTTCCGCCGGGTGCTGGAGCACCTCGACGCCGACGCACGCGGTGTCCTCCTGCTGGTGCCGGACGACGACCCGGGCTCGGGGACGGCCGCCGAAGGGCTCGCCGAAGTCGCGGAGCGGATGGGCGTCCCGGCCCGGGTCTGCCGGGTGTCGCCCGAACGGCCCCTGGTCCCGGACGGCGAAGACACCGCCGTCGTCGTGACCGGCCTCGGCACCCGGATCGACTGGGAGCTGGCCGAACTCACCGCGGCCGCCGCCGAAGCCGGGCGTGAAATCGCCGGCGTGGTCGTCACCTGTCCCGTGCTGTCCTCCGGCCACGAGCCCTCGTCCACCTCCGGGGCTCCCGGCGAAGCCATGGCAGGTCGACCGTGACGAACCCGAACACCCAGGCAGCGCCGCTGATCGACCTCCAGCGGCTGGTCGTCTCGATCCGCCGCCGCAAGCGCTTCTGGCTGGGCACCGCGCTGCTCGGCCTGCTCGGCGGCGCGGCGGTCACGGTCTTCATGCCCCCGCCGCCCACCGCGGTGGTGACGATGATGATCGCGCACGCGCAGGACTCGCCGACCGACAGCGGCTCGCTGATGCGCACCGACGTCACGGTCCTCCAGACGACCCAGATCGCCGGCCAGGCCCTGAAGGCGATCGGCAGCACCGAACGGCCCGAAGACTTCGCCAAGGAGTACACGGGCCTCGGGCTGAGCAACAACATCATGCAGGTCACGGTCAAGGCGAAGACCGGCCCGGACGCCGTCGCCAAGGCGAAGGCGCTGGCCGACACCTTCATCGCCGACCACGTGAAGCGGGACAAGGAAGTCGCCGACGCGCAGGCGAAGGCCCTGCTCGACCAGCGCAAGACCGCGCAGGACGAGCTGGCCACGGTCGACCAGCAGGTCAACGACGAGACGGCCAAGGGCCGCAACTCCAACCCCAGCACCCTCGAAGGGCTCTACAGCCGCCGCGCCGCGCTGACGTCGCAGATCTCGGACTTCTCCTCGCGCGCCCAGCAGGCCGGGATCGGCAACCCGCAGGTGACCGCGGGGACGCAGGTCGTCGACGCGGCCCGGCAGCTGCCCAGCGCGATGCTGAAGACCGCCGGCCTGAACGGCGCCATCGGGCTCGGGCTCGGCCTGGCGCTCGGGCTCGCGTTCGCCGCCGTCGCCGCGATCTCGCGGGACAAGCCCGTGCTGCGCGGCGAGATCTCCGCCGGGCTCGGCGCGTCGGTCATCGCGCAGCTGCGGAGCAAGCTGCCCGGGCCGGCCCGGTTCTGGCGGCGCTCGCGGGCCGTGTCCGACCGCAAGCGCGTCGCCACGACCCTGGTCCGCGCCATCCGGAAGGACCGGCCACAGGTGTCGCTGCTGGAGCTTGGCGCGCCCAAGGTCGCCGCCGCGCTCGCCCTCGACATCGCCGAGGAGCTGGCCGCCGACGGCACGGCGAGCGTCGTCGACGACCTGCCGCACGAGGACGTCCGCAAGCTCGTGGCCGAGACCAAGAGCACGGTCACCGTGGTCGGGGCGGGCGACCCCGAGCCCGGGCCGGACGAGCGCCGCATCGGCGTCGGCTCGGTCGCACCGGGCACGGCGTGGACGGACCTCGAACACCTCGGCAAGGAGACCGTGCTGGTCGTCAAGGCCGGGCACGCGAACACCCTGTGGCTGCACACGGTCGCGCGGCAGCTCGCCGACGAGGAGATCCCGATCATCGGCGTCGTGCTGGTCGACCCGGACCCGCGCGACAAGTCCGACGGCACGCTGTGGGACGGCCTGCACACGGCCCTGCGCGGCCGCGCCAAGAGCCGGCCGCCGGTGCAGCGCGTCCCGGTCGTCGAGCACGAGGACCGGATCGACGAGCTGGCCGCCCGCATCGCCGAGCGCGTCGCGGTCGTGGAACCGCCGACGCGGCGGATCGCACCGGTCCGGCCGGTGGCCCCGCCGCCGAAGCCGGTCGAGAAGCCCGCTCCGCCGCTGCCGGAGCCCGGGCAGGTCAGCGTGCCGGACCACCTGGACGCGCCGACGAAGAAGTTCGCCCCGGTCAAACCGCCGAAGCGGCCGACGCCGTTCAAGCGCGACCACGGCGAACCGACGCACAAAGGCGAACTGAACGCCGACCTCGAGCCAGAAAAGAGCGCGGAGGTCTCCTGACCACCGCGCCGCGACGAAGGGGAGCCCACTCGGGATGTGCGGCATCGCAGGCACCTACCTCTGGCCGGACGGCGGTCCGCTCACCGACCGGCTGACCAAGACGCTGGCCCACCGCGGGCCGGACGGCTCCGGCCGCTACGACCACGCCGCCGGCGCCGGCGACGTCCACTTGGGACACCGGCGGCTCTCGATCGTCGACCTGACCGAGACCGGGGCCCAGCCGATGGTCCTCGACGGCCTCGCGCTGAGCTACAACGGCGAGCTGTACAACGCGCCGGAGCTGCGGGCCGAACTCGAGGCCGCGGGCGTGCGGTTCCGCGGCACGTCCGACACCGAGGTGCTGCTGCAGGCGTGGCGGCGCTGGGGCACGGACTGCCTGGCGAAGCTGCGCGGGATGTTCGCCTTCGCGATGTTCGAAGAGGGCACTGGCGAGCTGTTCCTGGTCCGCGACCAGCTGGGCATCAAGCCGCTGTTCTTCGTGCGGCGCGGGGGCGGGGTCGTCTTCGCGTCGGAGCTGAAAGCGCTGGCCGGTGAGCTGGGCGGGTCGCTGCAGGTCGACAACGCCGCGCTCATCGCGTCGCTGCTCTACTACTGGGTGCCCGACAGCCGGTGCGCCTACCAGGGCGCGGAGAAGCTGCCGCCGGGCACGTGGCTGCGCTGCCGCCCGGACGGGCAGGTCGACCGCGGCCGGTTCTGGTCGCTGCGGGAGGTCGCCGAGGAGGGCGCGGCCTTCGACGGCGAACTCGACCTGCACGAGGTGATCGCCGAGTCGACGGCCAAGCACCTGATCTCCGACGTCCCGGTCGCGACGTTCCTCTCGGGTGGCCTGGACTCCAGCTACCTGACGGCGCTGGCCGCTCGGGCGCGGCCCGGGATCTCCGCCTACACCATCGGGTTCCGCGCCGAGGACGCCAAGTTCGAGGCCATGCCGGACGACCTCAAGTACGCCCGGATCGTCGCGCGGCAGTTCGGCGTCGACCTGCACGAGATCGAGATCGCGCCGCAGGTGCTCGACCTGCTGCCGAAGATGACCTACCACCTCGACGAGCCGATCGGCGACCCGGCGGCGATCAACTCGTTCCTCATCTGCACGGCCGCGCGCGACGCCGGCGTCAAGGTGATGCTGTCCGGGATGGGCGCCGACGAGCTGTTCGCCGGCTACCGCAAGCACCTCGCGAACCTGATCGCGTTGCGCTACCACAAGGTTCCGGGCGCGGTCCGCAGGCCGGTCGAGTCCATCGTGGACCGGTTGCCGGTGGCGTCGGCCAAGCGCGGGTACCGGTCGGTGCGGTTCGCCAAGCGGTTCCTGTCCTTTGCGGGCCTGCCCGAGGAAACGGCGTTCCGGCGCAGCTACACGATGTACGACCGCGCGGAGCTGCTCGACCTGGTCAACCCGGACTTCGCGGCGGACGTCGACGCCGTCCTGACCGAGCACGCCGACACCTACCACGACCAGGCGCTCGACGACTTCGTCAACCGGATGTGCCTGGCCGACTCGCGGATGTTCCTGCCCGGCCTGAACCTGACCTACACCGACCGGTCGACGATGGCGGCGTCCACCGAGGTGCGGACGCCGTTCGTCGACGTCGAGGTCGTGCGGGCCGCGTTCAAGGTCCCCGGCCGCGAGAAGATCGTCGGCCGCGCCGGGAAGATGGCGCTGAAGAAGGCCGCGGAGAACATCCTGCCCGGCGAGATCGTGCACCGGCCGAAGGGCCTGTTCAGCGCGCCGCTGCGGGCCTGGATGAGCCGCGACCTGGCGCCGCTGGTGCGGGAAGTCGTCAACGAAGGCGTGCTCGTCGAGTCCGGGTTCCTCCGCCGCGAAGCGCTGCAGCGCATGGTCGCCGAGGACGCGGCCGGCCAGGAGGACCGCGGCAAGCACCTCTGGCACGTCCTGACCCTCGAATACTGGTACCGGAACGCATTGGCGGGAGCGAAGTGAAGCAGGTAGTCCAGAACTACAAGAGCGGTGAGCTGGCACTGCTCGAGGTCCCCGAGCCGGCCTGCAAGCCGGGCGGGGTGCTCGTCCGCACGGTGTATTCGCTGATCTCGACCGGCACCGAGATGATGAAGGTGTCCGAGGCGAGCATGTCCCTGGTGGGCAAGGCGAAGGCCCGCCCGGACCAGGTCGCGAAGGTCATGCAGAGCGTGGCCACCAACGGGCTCGCCGCGACCTACCGCAAGGTGACGTCCAAACTGGACTCCTACACCCCGCTCGGCTACTCGCTGTGCGGCGTCGTCGAGCAGGTCGGCGAAGGCATCACCGACGTCGCGGTCGGCGACCTCGTGGCCTGCGCGGGCAACGAGCACGCCCTGCACTCCGAGCTGAACTGGGTACCCAAGAACCTCTACTCGCGCGTCCCGGCCGGCGTCGACCCGCGGCACGCGGCGTTCGGCACCGTCGGCTCGATCGCCATGCAGGGCGTCCGCCGAGGCGAGCCGCAGATCGGCGACGTCGCCCTGGTCATCGGCCTCGGCCTGATCGGCCAGCTCGTGGTGCAGCTGCTGGTGTCCTCCGGCGTGCGCGTCTTCGGCGTCGACCCCGACCCGGAGCGCTGCAAGCTCGCCGAAAGCCTCGGCGCGCTGACCTGCGCGCACCCGGGCTCGGGCATCGTCGACACCGCCGTCGCCGAGCTGACGCACGGCGCGGGCGTCGACCAGACCTACCTCGCCGCCGGCGGCAACACGAACGACCCGGTCGAGCTGGCCGCGAAGCTGTCGCGCGACCGCGGCCGCGTGATCGACATCGGCAAGTGCAAGCTCGACCTGCCGTGGAACGCCTACTACGAAAAGGAACTGGACGTCCGGTTCTCCCGCTCGTACGGCCCGGGCCGCTACGACCCGTCCTACGAGCTCGAAGGCCGCGACTACCCGATCGGCCAGGTCCGCTGGACCGAGCGCCGCAACCTCGAGTGCGTCCTGGACCTGATCGCGCGCGACCGCCTCGACGTCGAGCCCCTGATCACGCACGTTTCGGACTTCTCGTCGGCGGTCGAGACGTACCAGGCGCTCAACGAGGGCGAGCTGAAAGCCGTCGCGGTGCTGTTCCGCTACCCGGACGCGGTCGCCAGGACCGAGCCGGTCGTGACGGCCGCGCGCGTCGGGCTGGTCGAGCACAAGGCCGCGCCGCTGCCGGCCGGGCAGCCGGTGCGGCTGGGCTTCATCGGCGCCGGGAACTACGCGTCGTCGATGCTGCTGCCGCACCTCGTGGAACGCGACGACGTCCGCCTCGAGCACGTCGCGACGACGTCGGCGCTCTCCGGCGCCAACGCGCGCCGCAAGTTCGGCTTCGCCGAGGCGTCCACCGACATCGACAACGTCCTCGGCGACGACTCGATCGACGCGGTGTTCGTCGTGACGCGCCACAGCTCGCACGCCGAGCTGACCCGCCGCGCGCTGCTGGCGGGCAAGACGGTGTTCGTCGAGAAGCCCCTCGCGCTCTCGCCCGAGGAACTGCAGAAGGTGCTCGACGCGATCGAGGAGTCCGGCAACGACCGGCTCCAGGTCGGCTTCAACCGCCGCTTCGCGCCGCTGCTGCACGAAGCCCGCGGCCAGTTCGGCCCGCGCGTCGGCCCGGCCACCGTCCGGTACCTGGTCAACGCCGGCCGCCTCGACCACGGCAGCTGGTACAACCAGACCGCCACCGAGGGCTCCCGCTTCGCCGGTGAGGGCGGGCACTTCATCGACACCGTGAGCTGGCTGCTCGACGCCGACCCGGTCTCGGTCTACGCCACCGGCGACCTCCAGGTGACCCTCGGGTACGAGGACGGCTCGACGGCCGTCATCACCTACGCGGAGACCGGCTCGTCCGGCTTCCCGAAGGAGACCCTCGACCTCACCGCGGACGGCAAGGTCCTGAAGTTCGACGACTTCGTCCGCGCTTCGGTGTACTCGCGCAAGAAGTGGGCCAGCTCGCGGATCCCCAAGGGCCGCGACAAGGGCCAGGCCGCCGAGGTCAACGCCTTCCTCGAGGCCGTCCGCACGGGTGGCCCGATGCCGATCTCCGTCGCGTCGATGGCCGCGACGACCCTCGCCACGCTCGCCGCGCAGACGAGCGTCGCCAACGCGGCGCCGGTCCGGATCGAGCTGCCGCGGAAGGCGGGTGCCCCGGCATGATGGGTCCCGGCTGGTACCTGCGCCGGCTGTCCCGGATGGGGCCGGCGGAGGTCGTCGGGCGCGCGCGGCACGCCGTCGTCCAGCGGCGGTGGCGGTCCGAGCCGCCCGAGCCGCCGCTCTGGCCTTCGCACCCGCGCTTCACGGCGGTGCTGCCGGACGGCGTGCTGGGCAAGGTGTCCGGCGAAGGCGTCAAGCGGCTGCTGGTCACCGCCGACGAGCTGATGGCGGGCCGCGCCGAGTACTTCGGCGTCGTCCGCACGGACCTCGTGGCGCCGGACTGGTTCCTCGACCCGAAGACCGGCCGGCGTGCGCCGCACGACGGCTACGCCTTCGACGTGCCGTACCGGTCGGAGGACGCGGTCGGCGACATCAAGCAGATCTGGGAGCCGTCGCGCCACCAGCACCTGACCGTGCTGGCCGCGGCGTACGCCCTGACCGGCACCTCGGCGTACGCGGAGCGCGTGGCCGAGCACCTGCGGTCGTGGTGGGCGGCCAACCCGCCGCTGCGCGGGCCGCACTGGATCAGCGGCATCGAGCTGGGCATCCGGCTGCTGTCGTGGGTCTGGACGCGCCGCCTGCTCGACGGCTGGGCCGGCGTCGACGAACTGTTCGAGGACAACCCGGACTTCCAGCTCCAGCTGTGGCACCACCAGAACTGGCTCTCGACGCTGCGCAGCCACGGCTCGTCGGCGAACAACCACGTGATCGCCGAGGACGCCGGCCTGCTGGCCGCGGCGTGCGCGTTCGGCTGGTTCCCGGAGTCGGCGGACTGGCGGACCGAGGCGATGCGCTCGCTGGACGTCCAGCTGGGCCGCAACACCTTCGAGTCCGGCCTCAACGCCGAACTGGCGTCCGAGTACCACGGCCTGGTGCTGGAGCTGGGCCTCGCGGCGGCGGTCGAGGCCGACGTCGCGGGCACGCCGGTGCCGGAAAGCACGTGGGCCGTGCTGCTCCGGATGTCCGACGCGCTGGCGTCCATTGTGGACGACCGGCTCCGGCCGCCGCGGCAGGGCGACGCCGACGACGGCTACGGCCTGGTCGTCGACGGCGCCGAGACCGACCGCTGGGCTTCGCTGCTTTCCACCGGCGAGGCGCTCTTCGGCCGTCTGGACTGGTGGCCGGCGGTCCCGGGTGACGACGTCCGGACGCCGCTGCTGGCGTCCTTGGCCCTCCGGACCCCGCGAGCCTCGGGCGTCCGGCCCGACCGGCGCCCGGCGCAGCTGCGGGACGCGGGCATGACCATCCTGCGCTCGGGACGCGTCTGGGCCCGCTGCGACGGCGGCCCGCACGGCTTCCTGTCGATCGCCGCGCACGCCCACGCGGACGCGCTCTCGGTCGAGGTCCGCCACGACGGCGTCGACATCCTCGCCGACCCCGGCACCTTCTGCTACCACGGCGAACCGCAGTGGCGGTCGTACTTCCGCTCGACGCTCGGCCACAACACCCTCGAACTGGACGGCACCGACCAGTCGGTGTCCGGCGGGCCGTTCCTGTGGACGCGGCACGCGGTCACGAAGGTGCTCGCCGTGCACACCCCGGAGGACGGCCCGTCGCGCTGGTCGGCGGCGCACGACGGCTACGCCCCGGCGGTCCACCGCCGCACGGTGGAACTGGCCGGCGCCGACCTGACGATCACCGACGAGGTGCTCCGCGCGGAGGGCACGACCGTCCGGCTCGCGTTCCACTTCGGCCCCGACGTGCGGGTCGTGCTGGACGAGAGCCGTGCCCGGCTGTCGTGGGAGCGTGACGGCGAGCGCCGCACGGCGGCGCTGACCCTGCCGGAGTCCCTCACGTGGACGTCGCACCGCGGCGAGCAGGAGCCGCCGCTCGGCTGGTACTCGCCGGGCTTCGGCGTCCGGGAACCGGCGACCACGCTCGTCGGCACCGGCCGCGCCGTCCCCGGCCGGACGTTGACCACCCGCCTCGGTTTCGCGTCATGAAGCGGCCGCTCGGGGTCCTTTTCGGAGCGCTCCTGCTGACGCTGGGGGCGTGCACCGCCGAGCCGCCGCCGGACAACACGCCGAAGGTCGCCGCCGTCTGCGGGCACCTGCCGGCGGGGCCGGCGACCGCGCCGGCCGGCGCCGTGACCGTCGACCCGGCGGTCCGCGGCGACCTCGTCGCCAAGACGGCGGCGAACCCGCCCGGCACCACGTTCTGGCTCGCCCCCGGCACGCACACGCTGGCCGACGGCGAGTACGAGCAGGTGGCCCCGAAGGAGGGCGACCACTACATCGGCGCGCCCGGCGCGATCGTCGACGGCCGGCAGGTGAACCGGTACGCCTTCACCGGCAAGTCGGCGAAGGTGACCATCGAGCACCTGACCGTCACCAACTTCCGGACGCCCGACAACGAGGGCGCGGTGAACCACGACTCCGGTCCGGAGTGGACGATCCAGGACAACGACCTCTCCGGCAACCTCGGCGCCGCGGTGATGGCGGGGACCCACCAGGTGCTGAAGGGCAACTGCCTGCGCAACAACGGCCAGTACGGCCTCAACGGCTGCTGCGGCGAGCTCGGCAAGCTCGTCGTCGAGGGCAACGAGTTCGTCGGCAACAACGCCGAGGACGTCGAGAAGAAGTATTCCGAAGGGTGCGGCTGCAGCGGGGCGATGAAGCTCTGGATGGTCGACGGCGCCGACATCCGCGGGAACTGGATCCACGACAACCGCGGCCCCGGCATCTGGGCGGACACGAACAACAACGACTTCCTGATCGAAGGCAACGTCATCGAAAACAACGACGACGCCGCGATCTTCTACGAAGCCAGCTACAACGCGACCATCCGCGACAACCTCATCAAGGGGAACAACCTCGTCACCGGGCGCAAATACGTCCAGAAGGACGACAGTTTCCCGGTCGCCGCGATCTACATTTCCGAATCCGGCGGGGAACCGCGCGTCCCGGCGCGAACCGCGAAGATCGAGATCGCCGGCAACACGATGGAGAACAACTGGTCCGGCATCACGCTGTGGGAAAACGCGGACCGCTTCTGCAACAGCCCGGCCAACTCTTCGACCGGCCTGTGCACGCGCCTGGTCCCGAACGTCTCGCAGTGCGCGGCACCGGCCATCGGAAAGGACCCGCTGCGCGGTGACTGCCGGTGGAAGACGCAGAACGTCGACATCCACGACAACCGGTTCGCCGTCGACCCGGCCGTGATCGACTGCCGCGCGATGTGCGCCCGGATGGGGTTGCTGTCCAACTTCGGCACCACACCCGACTGGTCGCCGTACAAGGACGACGCGGTCGAGCAGGCCATCACCTTCCACCAGAACAACCGGTGGCACGACAACCGCTACTCCGGGCCGTGGACGTTCGTGCCCGAGGAAGCCAGCAAGGTCGTCGACCCCGCGCAGTGGCAGTCCACGCTGTACAAGCAGGACCAGGGCAGCACGTTCGACCCGGCCGGAGGCAGCTGATGACGCGAGGGGACACCGCGCCGGACGTGCCGCGCACCGCACAGGCCGTGAAGGTCGTCTGCGTCGTGTGGTCCCTGCTCGTCTTCAACACCCTGGGCTCGCTCGGCCCGTCCATCCTGCCGATCCCGCGCTCGGTCGAGCAGATCCTCACCATGTCGTCGGTCGGGTTCGCGTTCGTGCTCGCGCTGGCGATCAACCCGCGGTTCAAGCTCCGGCCGAGCGCGTACCTGCTGCTGCTGACCCTGATGCTCGTGGGCAGCCTGGCCGGCAGCGCGCGGCTGGCGTCCGGCTGGGGCTCGCTGTTCCGGTGCGCGCGCTTCGCCCTGTTCATCGGCACGTTGTGGCTGATCAGCCCGTGGATGGACAACGTGCTGCGCTTCGTCAAGCACCACGTGCGCGTGCTGACCGCCCTGCTCGTCACGGTTGCGATCGGCCTGGGAGTCGCGCCCGGCATGGCGCTGGCCCAGGACAACGAAGGGCGGCTCACGGGGGTGCTGTGGCCGCTCACCGCGACCCAGGTCGGGCAGTACGCGGCGATCGCGATCGGGCTCAGCGTGCTGCTCTGGCTGAACAAGCTCACCACCGGCCGGAGCGTCGCGATCATCTCGGGCCCGGCCCTCGTGCTGCTGCTGCTCACCCATACCCGGACCGCGACGGCGGGCCTGGTGGTCGGCCTGGCCGTGGCGGGCCTGTCGATGCTGCTCACCAGCGCCCGGGCCCGGAAGGTGGTGATGTGGGGCATCGCGGTGGCGGGCGCCGGAACCGTGCTGCTCGGCGCGTTCATCCAGGCCTGGCTGCTGCGCGGGCAGGACAAGGAGAACTTCGCCAACCTCACCGGCCGGGCGAAGGTGTGGGGCCGCCTGCTGGACATGCCGCGGACGTGGTTCGAGCAGGTTTTCGGCACGGGATTGTCCAACAAGTCGTTCGACGGCTTGCCGATCGACAACAGCTGGCTCGCCGTTTACCACGAACAGGGCTACATGGGTGTCGTGATCGTGGTGCTTTTCCTGCTGACGCTCGTCGTCTCCGCGATTTCCCGGGCCCCGTCACCGGCGCGGGCGTGCGCGTTGTTCCTCGTCAGCTACTGCCTGCTCGCTTCCTACACCGAAGCCGGACTCGGTGACGCGTCGCCCTATCTGCTCCACCTGGCGCTCGCTTCCTGGTTGCTCACCACCCCGACGCCGGACGTAACGATGCCCCTGGCGGGGACGACCTCAAAGGCGCGGGCGCGAAATTCTCCGGTGCGGGACCGCCCCGCGCCCATTCCGACAAAGGTGAAGGTGGTCGAACCGTGAGCCGACCAGGGGTGCTGCTCGACCGAGACGGCACGATCATCGTGGACAGCGGCTACGTCGGTTCGGTCGACCGGGTCGAGTTCATCGACGGCGCGATCGAAGCCATCGCGGCGCTCAACCGCGCCGGCCTCCCGGTGGCCGTGGTCACCAACCAGGCCGGGGTCGCCCGCGGCTACTACGGCATCGAAGACGTCGAGCAGGTCCACAAGTACATGATCGCCGAGCTGGCCCGGCACGGCGCGCACATCGACCTCTGGCTGTTCTGCCCGTACCACACCGACGGCGTCATCCCGGCCTTCGCGCGGCCGAGCGCCGACCGCAAGCCCGGTCCCGGCATGGCCCTGGCCGCCGCGCAGGCCCTCGACCTCGACCTGACCGCCTCGTGGGTGGTCGGCGACAGCCCGTCGGACGTCGGGCTCGCGGAGGCCGTGGGCGCGCGGGCCCTGCACGTCGGGCCGCCCAGTTCGGCCGTGCACGGCGTCGACACCTACCCGGACCTCGCCGCCGCCGTCCGGGTCATCCTCGGCGCCGACGACCTCAAGGCCCCGCCCGGGCACACCACCGCCGAAGGGGTGCCGAAGTTCCCGTCCGCGCGCTTCCACCGGGCGGACTCCTACGGCGGCGCGTACGTCAACGAGATCACCCGCGCGTTCGGCACGGTCGACCTCGAGCAGATCAGCCGCGCGGCGAAGGTCCTGACCGCGGCCCACGACCGGGACGCGACGATCTTCGCCTGCGGCAACGGCGGGTCGGCCTCGATCGCCAACCACCTCCAGTGCGACCACCTGAAGGGCGTCCGCAACGGGACCGGGCTCACCACGCGGGTGCACAGCCTGTCGACGAACGTCGAGCTGTTCAGCGCGATCGCGAACGACCTCGGGTACGAGCAGGTCTTCGAGTACCAGCTCCAGTCCCAGGCCCGCGCGGGCGACGTCCTCATCGTCATCTCGTCGTCCGGCCGGTCGCCGAACATCGTGCGCGCCCTCGAGTGGGCCGCCGCCCACGAGGTGCCGACGATCGCCTTCACCGGCTTCGAAGGCGGCCCGGCCCGCAGCAAGGCGACGGTTTCGGTCCACGTCGACTCCGTCAACTACGGCGTGATCGAAGACGTCCACCAAGGCTGCATGCACCTGCTGGCCCAGTACGTCCGACAAGCGAGGATGACCCCCGATGCCGTTGTCTCCCAGACGTTCTGACCGCATGCGCGTCGCGATCAACCTGCTCACGGACGATCCCGGCAACCCGTCGGGCGCGCACTGGTTCTGGACCCGGGTCATCCCGGAGATGGCCCAGCGGCTCGAAGCCGGCGAATCGTTCCACCTCCTGGTGAGCCCGAAGTCGAAGCCGACGCACCAGGGCTACGGCGACCGCGTCGAGTACATCACTTTCCCGTGGTCCAACGAAAAGCGGAACCTCCGCACGCTCTCCGAGCACCTCTACTCGCCCGTCCGGCTGCCGCTCGGGCGCATCGACGTGCTGAACACGCTGATGGCGCCGATCGTGAAGTCGGCGCCCGGGCTGGTCGCGCACATCAAGACGCTGCACGCGTACACGACGCCGGACGCGATCTCGCGCGGCGCGCGGCTGTACCGGCAGTTCAGCTACCCGCGCACCGTCGAGAAGGCCGACGCGGTCGTCCTCAACTCCGACAGCCTCGTCGAAGAGGCCAAGCGGTACCTGGACATCGACCCGGCGAAGATCCGGCTGATCCCGGAAGCCGTGGACCACGAGCTGTTCAACCCGGGCGACCGCGAAGAAGCGTTCCGGCACGTGGCGGACACCTACGGGGTGCGCAAGCAGTTCGTGCTGTTCGTTTCTTCGCTGTGGCCGTACAAGAACTGCGAAGGCCTGATCCGCGCGTTCGCCGCGGCGAAGGCCGAGCTCGGCGACCGGCAGCTGGTCGTCGTCGGGCCGGGCCGCGACACCGAGTACATCGGCGGCCTGAAGGCGCTCGCGGACGGCCTCGGCGTCGGCGGCGACATCCTGTGGGTCGGCGGCGTGCCGCTGAGCGAGACCGTGCACTTCTACCGGGCCGCGGACGTGTTCGTCTACCCGTCGCACAACGAGACGTTCGGCCTGCCGATCCTCGAAGCGATGGCCGCGGCCTGCCCGGTCGTGACGTCCAACGTGACCGCCATGCCGGAGACCGCCGGCGGCGCCGCGCTGCTGGCCGACCCGAAGGACGCCGATTCGATCGCCGACGCGATCGTCAAGGCGTGCGGGCCCGAGAACGAGCGCCTGCGCAAGAGCGGTCCCGAGCGGGCCGGCGAGTTCACCTGGGCGGCCACCGCGGAGAAGACCCTGGCCGTCTACCGCGAAGTACACGCCCTCCGGAGTGGACGTTGAGAATCCTGGTCACCGGCGGCGCCGGGTTCATCGGCTCGCACACGTGCGACCGGCTCGTCGGGCTCGGGCACGACGTCACCGTGCTGGACGCGGTGGTCTCGCCCGTGCACCGCGGCGGGAAGCCGAACTACCTCGCGCCCGGCGTCGACTTCTTCGAAGGCGACGTCCGCGACCGCGACCTGATGCGCAACCTGCTGCGCCGCACGGACGCCGTCTACCACTTCGCCGCCTACCAGGACTACCTGCCGGACTTCGCGAAGTTCACCGACGTCAACGTGACGTCGACGGCGATGATCTACGAGCTCATCGTCGCCGAGCAGCTCGACATCTCGCGCGTCGTCGTCGCCTCTTCCCAGGCGGCGATGGGCGAGGGGCTCTACCGCTGCGCCGAGCACGGTGAGCAGACGCCCGGCATGCGCCCGGAGAGCCGGCTGATCGCCGCGGACTGGGACGTCCGGTGCCCGGTGTGCGACGGTCCGCTCACCATGCTGACGACGCCGGAGCGCGTGTCGAACCCGCAGAACGCCTACGGCATGTCCAAGCACGGCGAGGAAGTCGTCGCCGTGAACCTCGGGCGCCGGTACGGGATCCCGACGGTGGCGCTGCGCTACAGCATCGTCCAGGGCCCGCGGCAGTCGGTGTACAACGCGTACTCCGGTGCCTGCCGCATCTTCAACCTGCACTACCTCCTGGGTACCGCGCCCACGCTGTACGAAGACGGCCAGGCGATCCGCGACTACGTCAACATCCACGACGTCGTCGACGCGAACGTCCTGGTGCTGACCGACCCGCGGGCGGCGGGCCGCGTGTTCAACGTCGGCGGCGGCGAGGCGTACACGACGCAGCAGTTCTCCGAGGTCGTGCAGCGGCAGTACGGCTCTTCGGAGCCCGGCGTGATCAGCGGCGAGTACCGCTTCGGCGACACGCGGCACATCCTGTCCGACATCGACGCGCTCAAGGAGCTCGGCTGGAAGCCGCAGCGCTCGCCCGCCGAGTCCGTCGCGGAGTACGCGGAGTGGCTGCGGGACATGCCCGGCCTCGACGAGATCCTCACCGAGGCCAACGCCAAGATGCGCTCGCTCGGCGTCGTCCGGAAGGCCGGGGGATGAAGGCGTTCCTCCTCGCCGCGGGCCTCGGCACCCGGCTGCGGCCGCTGACCGACCGGCTGCCGAAGTGCCTGGTGCCCGTCGGCGGCCGGCCGATGCTCGATATCTGGCTGGAAGCGCTCGAAGCCGCGGGCGTCGACGAGGTCCTGGTCAACCTGCACCACCTCGCGCCGCTGGTCCGCGAGCACCTGGCCGGCCGGAGTGGTGGGCCGTCGGTGCGCCTGACCGAGGAGCCGGAGCTGCTCGGCAGCGCGGGGACCCTGGCGGCCAACCGGGACTTCGTCGAGCACGAGGAGAGCTTCCTCGCCCTCAACGCGGACAACCTGACCGACTTCGACCTGCGGGTCCTGATCGACGCGCACCAGGCGGGTGGCGCGCTCGCGACGCTGTCGGTGTTCGTCACCCCGGAGCCTTCGCGGTGCGGCATCGTCACGGTGAACGGCGAGGGCGTCGTCACCGCGTTCCTCGAGAAGCCCGAGGACCCGCCGGGGAACCTCGCGAACGCCGGGATGTACGCGTTCTCGCCGGAAGTGCTCGACCTCATCGGGCCGCCGCCGCGGGACATCGGCTACGACCTGCTGCCGCAGCTGGTCGGCCGGGCGCGGGCGGTTTCGATCGGCGACGCGTACTTCCTCGACATCGGCACGCCCGCGGCGCTCGCGAGCGCGCGGGAACAATGGGAGAGGCGAGCAGGATGATCATCACGCGCACCCCGCTGCGGATCGGCCTCGTCGGCGGCGGCACGGACCTGCCGGTGTACTACCGGGAGCACGGCGGCCGCGTGCTCAACGCCGCGATCGACAAGTACATCTACGTCGTCGTGAAGCAGCGCTTCGACGACGACATCTACGTGAACTACTCCAAGAAGGAAATCGTCTCGCGGGTCGAGGACCTCGAGCACGAGCTCGTGCGCGAGGCCATGCACATGACCGGCGTGCGCGGCGGCGTCGAGATCACCACCCTCGCGGACATCCCGTCGGCCGGGTCCGGCCTGGGATCGTCCTCTTCGGTCACCGTCGGGCTGCTGCACGCGCTGTTCGCCTACCAGGGCCGTCAGGTGACGGCGAAGGAGCTGGCGGACCGGGCGTGCGCCATCGAGATCGACCGCTGCCGCAAGCCCATCGGCAAGCAGGACCAGTACGCGGCCGCCTACGGCGGGCTGTGCGACCTGCGCTTCGGCCCCGGCGACGCCACCGAGGTGGAGCGGATCGAGCTGCCGCGCCCGCAGTGGCGCGAGCTGCAGGACGAGCTGATGCTGTTCTACACCGGGATCACCCGCAAAGCGGACTCGATCCTGGGGGAGCAGACGGCCAACGTCGGCGACCGCCTGCCCCAGCTCAAGCAGCTGGTGGACCTGGCGGGCGAAGCGGCCGACGGCCTGCGCGCGCTGGACGTCAGCGCGCTGGGCACGGCGCTGCGCAAGAGCTGGGACGCCAAGCGCGCGCTGGCTTCCGGGGTGTCGAACCAGCAGATCGACGACGCCGTGGAAGCGGCGCTCGGCGCGGGAGCCACCGGAGCGAAGGTGACCGGGGCCGGCGGCGGTGGCTTCCTGCTCGTTTCGTGCCCGCTGGAGCACCAGCACGCGGTGCGCGACCGGCTGTCCGGGATGAAGGAGCTCCCGATCCAGCTCGAACGGCAGGGGTCGCGCGTGATCTTCAACGTGCACCAGGACATTTGGAGCTGACCGAGCGCCGTGCGCCCGTATGATCGGTACGTACAGGTGGTCCGGTGGTCAGGTCGGTGACGCGCGTGGGGCCCGCGGCCGCCGCGCCCGCCCTTCCCCGGCCGGTGCGGGCGCCGCTCTTCGCCGTCGCGGTCGTCGCGGCGGTGGTGGCCGTCGTGCTGGGGTTCCTGTTCCACGGCCACACCGTCGGCACGGACCTCGACGAGGCCGTGTACCGGGCGCTGCGGGGGAGCATCGACCCGCCGTTCGTCTACGGCGTGGCGTGGGTCGTCGGCTCGCTCGGGGATCCCGCCGGGGCCGCCCTGATCGTCGTGGTCCTCGGGGTCGTGTTCCTCCGGTCCGGCCAGACGCGGCTCACGATCCTGATCGTCGCCGGCCCGGTCGTCACCGGGGTCGTCACGACGCTGGCGAAACCGGTGGCCTCGCGGTTCATCAACGGCGACAACCTGTCCTACCCCAGCGGGCACACCGCGTTCCTGACCTCCGCGGGGCTGGTCATCGGGCTGTTCCTCACCACCCGGTACGGCCTCGGCCGCGTCCGTGGGACGGCCCTGGTGCTGGCGCTGGGGTTGCTGCTCGCGGCGACGATGTCGTGGTCGCAGACCTCGAACCGGGTTCACTACCTCTCCGACACCTTCGGGGGATTCTGCGTCGCGATCGCGCTGGTGACCGCCACTGCGGCCCTGGTGGACGCCGTCATCGATAGGGTGAAAGCCCGCCGCTGACGCCGATCACGGCCTTATCTTCTGCCCGTGAGAGCACGGGTTTTGTTGCTGGCGGTGGCACTCCTCGGTGGTGTCCCGGCGCCGGCCGCGCACGCGGCCGCCGAGCGCGCCGAAGTCTGCGACAGCAAGGATCTCCTGGGCCCGGCCGAGCCGCCGGCGGGCGCGGTCGTCGTCCCGGCCGGGAGCGCGGCGGGCATCGACTTCGGCGTCCCGGGCGCCACCTACTGGTTCGCGCCCGGCACGCACACGCTGACCCCGGGCGAGTACTCGCAGATCTCCCCGGGCGACGGCGCCACGTTCGTCGGCGCGCCCGGCGCGGTCCTGGACGGCAACCGCGACAACCGGTACGCGTTCACCGGGCGCGCCAAGGACGTGACGATCCGGAACCTCACGGTGACCGGGTTCGTGGCCCCGCGCGACGAAGGCGTCGTCAACCACGACTCGGGCGACGGCTGGCTGGTCGAGCACACCACCCTGACCCGCAACGAGGGCGCCGCGCTGATGGCCGGCGCCGCGAACCGGATCATCGGGAACTGCCTGCGGGACAACGGTCAGTACGGGCTCAACGCCTACCAGGCCGGGAACGGGATCAAGCAGCTGCTGGTCGAGGGCAACGAGTTCACCGGCAACAACACCGCGGACTGGGAGTCGAAGGTCCCGGGGTGCGGCTGCACGGGCGCGATGAAGTTCTGGGCCGTCGACGGCGCCGACGTGCGCGGCAACTGGATCCACGACAACCGCGGCCCGGGCCTGTGGGCGGACACGAACGACAACGACTTCCTCATCGAGGACAACGTCATCGAGAACAACGACGACGTCGGGGTCTTCTACGAGATCTCCTACAACGCGACGATCCGCGGCAACGACCTGCGCGGCAACGGCCGGGTGGCCGGCAAGCGCGCGGCGGAGTCGGGCGACCCGTTCCCGGTGGGCGCGATCTACCTGTCCGAGGCCGGCGGCGACGCCCGCGTCCCGGCCCGGACGGCGAAGCTCGAGGTGACCGGCAACCACCTGGAGGACAACTGGGACGGCATCGTGGCCTGGGCGAACGCGGACCGCTTCTGCAACTCCCCGGCGTCGACGACGTCGGACTGCACCCGCGTGGTCGGCCCGTCGAACACGGCCCGCTGCGCGCCCCCGGCCATCGCGTCGCCCCCGCTGTACCGCGACTGTCGCTGGTGGACGTCCGAACTGGACATCCACGGCAACACCTTCGCGTTCGACCCCGCGACGGTGGGCTGCTCGGCGAAGTGCGGCCGGATGGCGTTGTTCTCGAACGTGGGCACGGTCCCGAGCTGGTCCCCGTACCAGGGCGACGTCATCCAGCGCGACATCGTCCACACGGCCGCCAACCACTGGCACGGCAACACCTACTCGGGCCCGTGGCGGTTCACGGTCGTCGACATGGCGACGACGGTCCCGGTCGCGGAGTGGACCGGGCCGTCGTACGGGCAGGACGCGGGCAGCACCTTCGCCGGGTGACCGCCCGGTTCAGGCGAACGGCCGGAACACCGGCTTGACCGGCCGCCCGCCCGTCCACGGGGACGGGTCGTTGGCGTCGAGTGCCTTCCGGTACACCGTGCACGCCTGGGCGACCACGTCGATCGTCTTGTCGATGTCCTCGTCGGTCAGCGCCGCGCTGACCACGAACGACGGGCCGAGCACGCCGCCGCTGATCAGCTCCCGCAGGAACAGCGTGCGGTACGGCTGGGACGGCTTGCCCTGCTCGTCCAGCGTGCCGAAGACCAGGTTGCTCGCCCGGCCGCGGACGACCACGTGGTTCTCGACGCCCATGCCCGCCGCCACCTGGCGGACGCCCGTGGCGAGGCGGTCGCCGAGGGCGTGCATCCGGCCGATGACGTCCTCGTCGCGGTAGACGTCCATCACCGCCATCGCCGCGGCCAGTGCGTGGGTCTCCGCGCCGTGCGTGGTCGAGAGCAGGAACACCCGCTCGCGGTCGCCGGCGCGCAGTCCGCCGAGCTCCATCAGGTCCCGCTTGCCCGCCAGTGCCGAGATCGCGAAGCCGTTGCCGAGGGCCTTGCCGAACGTCGAGAGGTCCGGCGTGACGCCGTAGAGGCCCTGCGCGCCCTGCGCCGACCAGCGGAAGCCGGTGATCATCTCGTCGAAGACCAGCACCACGCCGTGGCGGGTGGCCAGCTCGCGCAGGCCCTCCAGGTAGCCCGGCGGCGGCTCCACCGCGGCCGCCGCCTCGAGGATCATGCAGGCGATCTCGCCGTCGTGACGCCGCAGCAGCTCCTCCGCCGCCGGCAGGTCGCCGTACGGGAAGGACACGGTCATTTCGGTCGTCTCGACCGGGATGCCCGCGTTCATCGCCGTGGTGCCGATGAACCAGTCGTCGGTGGAGAAGAACGCGTGGTCGGCGCAGCGGGCGACGAGCCGGCGGCCGGTGGCGGCGCGGGCCAGCCGGACCGCGGCGGTCGTCGCGTCCGAGCCGTTCTTGGTGAACTTCACCATGTCGGCCGTCGGCACGTTCTCGAGGAACCGCTCGGCGGCCTCGGCTTCGATGATCGACGGGCGGATGAAGTTGCTGCCTTTGCCGAGCTCGGCCCGCACCGCTTCGAGGACCCGCGGGTGGGCGTGGCCGAGGCTGACCGCTCTCAGCCCGGCGCCGTATTCGACGTACTCGTTGCCGTCGACGTCCCAGACGTGGCCGCCGAGGCCGTGCGAGACGACCGGGGCCATTCCCGCGGGGTACTGGTCGGAGCCTTTCGCGTACGTGTGGGCGCCGCCGGGGACAACCCGGTGCAGGCGCTCGTTCGCCGCGGTGGAGCGGGGCAAGTACGTTCCCATAGGACTCACCTCGTTGGTTTGAACGCCTCTCCGAGAGTAGGCGCGCGTTCGTCGCGGTCACTCACCATTGTGATCGAAATCGGCCACGAAATGTCCAATTCGGGATCTTTGTACGAAATTGTGATGTCCTCGGCCGGATCGTGCGCGCGGTCGATGCGATACGAAACGTCCGAGGGGTCGGTGAGTGACTGGAAACCGTGTGCGCACCCCGCCGGGATGTACACGGAAACCTGCGATTCACCGGTCAGTTCGAATGTTCTGATGTTCCGGAACGTCGGCGAACCCGGTCGGAGATCCACCACGACGTCGAAGATCGCGCCGTGCGAGCACCGCACCAGCTTCGCCTCGCCGGCGCCGCCGCGCAGGTGCATCCCCCGCACGACGCCCTTGCGGGAGCGGGAAAGGCTGTCCTGGACGAAGCCGTCCGGGTCGATGCCCGCCGCCGCGACGACGTCCCGGTCGAACGTGCGGCTGAAGAAGCCGCGGTCGTCGGCGTGGGGCGTCGGCTCGAACAGGTACGCGCCTTCGATCTCGGGCACCGGAATGGCTTTCACCCACGACCTCCGTCGATGACGAGCCCGGAAAGCTCGGTGAACTGGTCTTCGACCCGGGAGGTCATCTCCTTGGCCTGCCGCTCCAGGTTTTCCACGACCTCGTCGCGGTTTTTCTCCAGCTCGCGGAAAAGCGCCACCAGCCGGTCGAAGTCGGGCTCGCGGGCCGAGATGCAGAACTCACCGACCCCCATCGACGCCATCAGCACGTCGCTCTTGCGCGCGTAGCCGAACGACACCGTCGGTTTCGCGGACTTCAGCGCACACAGCACGTTGTGGTAGCGCGTGCCCACCACGGTGTCGACGGCCGCCATCTGGTGCATGAGGTCGCCCAGCGACGTCAGCGGCTCGGCCTCGATGTCGGCGTCCGGCTTGTGGGCCAGGGCGTCGGCGATGACCTCGCCGGGCACGTCGAGGTCGGCGACGTCGCCGATGAACAGCCGGACCGGCCGCCCCTCGTCGACCAGCAGCCGCACGAACCGCTTGACCGTGCCGAGGTACGCCGCGTTGATCCGGTCGGCGCGGGCCCGGTCGTCGTTGCCGCCGTGGAACTCCATCAGCCCGACGCCGACCGCCCCGGTCGAGGCGCGCGGCTCGGGGTCCGGCAGCGCGAAGGCGAGGTCGGGGAAGACGTGGTCGTCGCGGACGTCCACGCCCATCCGGCCGAGCGCCTGCCGGGAGTGCTCGTCGCGGAACGACCGGTAGTGCGCCAGCCGGGCCGCGCGGCTGACGACCCAGCGGGTCCCGCGCTTCTTGACGTAGTCGGCGCCGACGCTGACCAGGGCGACCTTGGCGCCGGTCAGCCGGGCCGTGATCCCCAGCCACAGCAGCGAGTACGGGAGCGCCCACGGCCGGATCGGCAGGGTCGCTTCGAGCACGCCCATGCCGGGGACGATCACGACGTCCTGCTTGCGGACCCACCACCAGGTCCGGGCGGGGTCGAGGAGCTTGCCGAGCACCTTGAGCGCCGCGGCGCGCACGCCGGTGGCGTCGCCGGCGTGCGGCTCGTACCACTGCAGGTGCGTCGCCGGCGCGCCGTAGCGCGCGGTGAGCTCTTCGGGGCCCATGGCCAGGAAGTCGAGCCGGGCGTCCGGGTAGCGGCGGCGCACGTACGAGACGACCGCCTCGAGCGAACCGTCGTTGCCGAGGTTGCCCGAGCCGAGGATGCCGAAGAAACCGATCCGCGTCACGCCATCAGCCCGATCTTGCGCAGCGGCTTGCCGCCGAGCCACTCCGCCATGACGCGGTAGCAGTCCCGGCGCTCGGTCGCCGTCAGCGGCGCCTCCCGGATCGCGGAGACGTAGCCCGCCGCGAACCCGGCGTAGAGCCGGGCCTTCGACTGGCCCGCGCGGCGCGGGTCGAGGTTGGTGCACACCCGCTGGACGGTGCCCAGGTTGTCGCCGCGGCCCGGGTGTTCCCGGCGGAAGAACATCACCTCGGGCACCTGGACGAACGTGCCGTGTAGCGAGAGCTCGCCGACGAGCTTGCGGCCGGCGTTGTGGTAGCTGTCGTGCGGCGCGATGCGGCGGAGCACGGACAGCCGGATGACGCCGTAGTAGTCGTCGCCGCCTTCGCCGAACATCAGGCTGCGGAACCGGCGCGCGGGGTCGGGCGAGTCCGTCTCGAGCTGGTAGTCGTAGTTCTCCAGGATCTCGCCGCGCTCGTCGACGATCGCCATGTACGAGTGGGCGAGGACGGCTTCCGGGTGCTCGTCGAGCGCCTTGACGCACGCTTCGATCAGGCCGGGGCCGAACAGGTCGTCGTGGGCCGCCCACTTGAACAGCTCGCCGCGGGCGGCGCGGACGAGGAAGTCGTGGTTCGGCGCGGCCCCGATGTTCCGGGGCTGCCGCACGTACCGGATCCGGTCGTCCTTCGCGGCGTACTTCTCGCAGATCTCCCGCGTGCCGTCGGTCGACGCGTTGTCCGAGATGACCAGCTCGTAGTCCGTGTAGGTCTGCGCGAGCAGGTTCTCCAGCGCTTCGGCGAGGTAGTTTTCCCCGTTGTAGACCGGGAGTCCGATGGTCAGCCGTGGTGCACCGGTCATGGTGTCCTCGATTCCTGAGGGGTTCGGATGTGGGCGCGAACCGCGAGGTGGAGCTGGCTCCACCAGACGAAGGCGGAGGTGAACGTGGCCATGGCGACGCCCCAGCCCGAGCCGACCGCGCCGCCCACGACGGCCCCGATCAGCCCGCCGGCCACGTAGAGCGCGGAGGCGATCAGCTGGCAGCGCATGCTCCGCTTGGCCGCGCCGAGCGCGCGCAGCCCGGTGGCCGCGCCGCCGATGAAGCTGGCGTTGGTCACCGAGAGCGTGGCCGGCAGGATCATCGCCTTCGCCGTGTGCCAGACGTCGCCGAGCACGAACTCGCCGAGCCGGTCGTTCAGCAGGAGCAGCAGCGCGGTGCCCCAGAGCAGCGCGGCCAGGGCTTGCGAGCCGCCGAGCGCCAGGCCGAACAGCGGCAGCTTGCGGACGTTGCGCTTGACCACCCGGGCGGCCTCCGGCACCGCCACGAAGGCGAGGCCCATGAGGACGGCGACGAAGGGCCCGAGCAGCAGTTCGCCGCCGCGGACGGTGCCCACGGCGGCGACCCCGGCGATCGCGCCGAGGCCGTACATGCGGATCTGCGACCCGCTGCTGTTGCTGACGTTTTCGACGAGGTAGCGCGGGCCGAGGTCGCGGTGGTCCCGCAGCCAGCCGCCGACGCCGGCGAGTCCCGGTTTCAGCCGGGTCTGCACGTAGCCGTAGCCGGCGGCGACGGCCGCGCCGCCGCCCCAGGCCAGCAGGAACGTGACGACCGTGGGGTGCAGGCCGGCCAGCAGCATCGTCGGGATCATCGCGACGCCCCAGACGACGTCGTTGAAGAACGCCTTGCGGCCTTCACCGGAGGCGAAGAACGCGAAGCGCCAGCTGTCCTGCAGCAGCAGCGCGGGCAGGACGATGCCGAGGGCGACGAAGGCCGAGCCGAACTCGCCGCCGGCCGCGATCCCGAACACCACGCTGATGACGCCGGCGAGCAGGCCGACGACGAGCGCGGTCCGCGACGCCCTGGCCACGGCCTGGCGCCAGACCTCGGTGTCGACGCCGCTGTAGCGGACCATCAGCGGGTCGGTCGCGAGCCCGCGCGAGATGTTGATCAGCACGCCGTAGGTGACCCAGGCGAGGCTGAACATGCCGAACGCGGTGACGCCCAGTTCGCGGGCGACGAAGACGCCGATCGCGAAGTTGGTCAGGCTCGACACCGCCTGGTCGCCGAGGCCCCAGGACAGCCGGCCGGCCATCGCCTTGAGGCCCGCGTTCCGTCTGGGGGGCGCCGCCCGGTGCTGACCAGTCACCACGTTCACTCCTTGACCAGGCCGGCGTCGCGCAGGGCGCCGGCCGCTACGTCGACGGTGTCGAAGGGCAGTCCGGCCCGTTCGGCGATGTCCAGGAGGTCGTGCTCGCCGTCGGAGAGGTTGAGGACCCAGAGCATCGCCAGCTGGGCCTGCTTGGCGTCGCTGCGGCCGCCGAGCGAGTCGTACAGCCCGCGCTTGCCGAGCTGCGGCTCGCCGTACGGGCTGAGGTTGACGTACCGGCGGTTGCGGTCGAGGACGCCGAAGGCGTCCCGAAGCGCGCCGAGGGTGTCTTCCATGGCCGACGGCGAAACGAAGCCCGGGTTGTCCGCGGAGGTGTGGTACTCGGGGTAGCCCGCGTACGGCGTCCGCGTCAGCGACCCGACGCCGAGGTTGAAGCCCGGCGAGCAGAACTGGCGCTCGTCGTAGCCGTAGGGCGAGAAGTCGACAACGCGGTGTTCTCGGCTCTTCAGCACGTGCTGCAGGACGCGGTCGATTTCGGCGTCACCGCGTCGGGACTTCTTGTAGGTCAACGAGCCCGGGTCGCCCGCGCAGGCCAGGACGAGCCCGTGCTTGACCTTGTCGATCCGTTCCTGGTTGCGCGCCAGCCACGTGATCGAGCCGATCGTCCCGGGCATGAACAGGAACCGGTAGGTGTAGTAGGGGTCGACCAGCTGCTGCGCCAGCGAGATCGCCACCGCGATGCCGGCCAGGTTGTCGTTGGCCAGCGACGGGTGGCAGACGTGGCACGACACGATGACCTCGTCGGTGACCCGGCCCGGCACGACGTGCTCGCCGTAGGTCAGCGAGCCGTCTTCCAGGGTCGAATCGATGACGACGTCGTACTCGCCGTCGGGCAGCGCGTCGAGCTTGTCCTGCGCGAGGCAGAAGCCCCAGGCCGGCGCGTAGTAGCTGGTCCGGTAGGGCACCCACGACGGCCGGTCCGGCAGCGTGTGCAGGTGCTCCCGCAGCTCGCTCAGCGGCATCCGCCGCGACACCGGGACGCTGTACCCGACGACGTGCAGGTTCAGCTCCTGGAAGTCGATCACCCGCTCACCGGACGGCGCGGCGACGTAGGCGTCGCGGATGTTCCACTCCTGCGGGATCGTCCAGTCCAGCACCGCCGTGCCGGTCGGTACCTCGTGCCGCTCCAGCGCGAGGTGCTCGCCGATGACGTCCAAGGTCCGCCGCACACCGTCGCCGGTGATGCTGCGGCAGATCGGGTAAAGCCGTTCGACCAGGGCGTGCAGCTCCGCGCCCGTTCGCAGCTGCGTCCCGGTCACTACTTCCGCCGCAGGCTGGCGTCGACGCGGCCGGCTTCGCCCTCGCTCTTCAGCCAGGCGAGCCTGGTGAACAGCTGCTGGAACGACTCCCGGGTCAGCCCGAACTTCCGGTAGGCCTCGATGAGCTCGACCGCCCCGTCCTTGACCGACCACTCGCAGGCGAAGCCGGGGATGGCTTCGCGGAAGCGCGAGAAGTCGACGCGGTACGAGCGCGGGTCGGCGCCGGCCTCGCCGGTGATGTTGAGCGTCGAGCCCGGCACGGCCTCGACGACCTCCTGGGCGATCTCGGCGACGGTGACGTTGTTGTCCTCGGTGCCGATGTTGAAGGCCTTGTTGTGCACGGCTTCCTTCGGCGCGGTCAGGGCGGCGGTGAACGCGCGCGCGATGTCCTGGGCGTGCACCAGCGGCCGCCACGGCGTGCCGTCCGACAGCACCAGCACCTCGCCGGACAGGTGCGCGTGCGCGGTCAGGTTGTTCAGCACGATGTCGCCGCGCAGCCGGGGCGAGTAGCCGAACGCCGTCGCGTTGCGCATGTAGACCGGGGTGAAGTCGTCGTCGGCCAGTTCGTGGACGTCGGCTTCGACGCGGACCTTCGACTCGGCGTAGGGCGTCACCGGCTTCAGCGGCGCGTCCTCGTTCACCAGCTTGTCGCCGCCCGCGCCGTACACCGAGCAGGTCGACGCGTAGAGGTACCGCTGCACGCCCGCGTCTTTGGCCAGCTTCGCGAGCTTCACGGACGCGTGGTGGTTGATGTCGTAGGTCAGCTCCGGCGCGAGCGAGCCCAGCGGGTCGTTCGACAGCGCGGCCAGGTGGATCACGGCGTCGAAGCCCTCGACGTGCTTCGCCTCGACGTCGCGGAGGTCGACGACGTGCCCGGCCGGGTCGGCCGGCGTGGGGCCGAGCAGGCAGGTCTCGAACAGTCCCGAATCGAGGCCGACGACCTCGTGACCGGCGGCGGCGAGCACCGGGGCCATCACCGTCCCCAGGTAGCCCTTGTGCCCCGTCAGCAACACCCGCATCGGTCAGCCCTTCAGGTCGAGAGTGAGTTTCTTGACGAAGAACGCTTCGGCGTACTTCGCGGCGGCCTCGATGCCGCGGATCCGCGCCAGCCCGAGGAAGGCTTCGCGGTCGTACCAGGGCCGGTGCCGCTGCGACGCGTAGTGCGTCTGGAGCAGCCGGACCTTTTCCTCCGCGACGTCGTCGTCGAGGGGCTGGTAGACGGCCGGGCTGCCGAGGTCGCCGTCCCACTTGACGATCTCGTAGCCCAGCGCCAGGTGGTCGCGGAACGCCGTCGGCACCAGCTTGGCGAGGCCGCGGTGGTCCTGGTGGGCGTCGTCGGTGCGCGGCGCCAGGATGACGTCCGGGTCGGTCCGCCGCCGCAGTTCTTCGAGGGCGTTCTTGGCCTCTTCCCAGTGCGCCGGGAAGCGGCCGTCGGGCAGCTTGAGCACCGTGACGTCGAGCTCGGCGCCCGGGCAGAAGGCTTCGAGAGCCGCCCGCTCCTCGTCCTCGCGGGGCGTGCCGCCGCCGGAGAGCACCAGCGCGTCGACGCGCAGGCCCGGCCGGGACGCGCAGAGCGTCAGAAGGGTGCCGCCGGCGCCGATCGCGATGTCGTCGCAGTGCGCGCCGAGGGCGACGACGCCGCCGAGCCGTCCCGGCCGGAGGCCGATCACGCGGTGCTCGCGACGGGCCGCTCCCAGAGCGCCCACGGCTTCTCGCCGTGTGTGTAGGCGTTGTCCAGCGCCGCGCGTTCCTTGACCGTGTCGGTCGGCTTCCAGAACCCGCGGTACGGGTAGGCCAGCAGCCGCCCGCGCTTGGCCAGCTCCCCGCAGCCGTCGGCGACCAGGTCGCCGTTCTCCGGGATGTGGTCGAAGACCTCCTGCCGCAGCACGAAGTAGCCGCCGTTCTCCCACAGCGGCATTTCGCTGACCGCGGTGATCGCGCCGACCATGCCGCCTTCGTTCATCTCCACGCAGTGGAACGACGACTGCGGCGGCACGACCATCATCGACGCGCCGGCGTCGGTGGTGCGGAACCGCTCGATCATGTCCGGCAGGGGCGCGTCGGACAGCACGTCGGCGTAGTTCGCGAGGAACATCTCGTCGCCGTCGAGGTAGTCGCGGACGCGGCGCAGGCGCTCGCCGATCGGCGACTCGATGCCGGTCTGCACGAAGGTGATCGTCCAGTCGGCGATGTCGGTCGACAGCAGCTCCGCCTGCCCGTTGCGCAGGATGAAGTCGTTGGAAATGGTTTCCTGGTAGTTCAGGAAGAAGTTCTTGATGTGCGCCGCGCCGTAGCCAAGGCACAGGATGAATTCCGTGTGGCCGAAATGCGCGTAGTAGCGCATCACGTGCCAGATGAGCGGTCTCGGACCGACCATCGCCATCGGCTTCGGGACGTCGTCGCCCGCGCCGTTGCGCATCCGCATCCCGTAGCCACCGCAGAAGAGAACGACCTTCACTTCACTGCACCTCGACGATTTCCAGGCGCGGGATCGGGAACACGAGCTTTCCGCCCCACGCACCGATGTAAGACAGCTGTTCGGTCAGTTCCTCCCGGAGGTTCCACGGGAGGACGAGCACGTAGTCGGGCCGGTCGGCTTCGATGCGCTCCGGGGGCAGCACCGGGATCCGGGTGCCCGGGGTGAACCGGCCGTGCTTGTACGGGTTGCGATCGACCGTGTACTGCAGCAGGTCCGTCCGGACGCCGCAGTGGTTGAGCAGGGTGTTGCCCTTGCCCGGGGCGCCGTAGCCGACGACGGTCTTCCCGTCGTTGCGCGCCTCGATGAGGAACTTCAGCAGGTCCAGCCGCACGCGGGTGACGCGCTCGGCGAACTCGGTGTAGCCGGACAGCTCGTGCAGCCCGGCGGCCTTCTCGCGCCCCAGCACGTCGGTCATCCGCTCGCTGGGCTCGCCCGCCACCTCGGCCGGACGCGCCCACAGCCGGATCGACCCGCCGTGCGTCGGCAGCAGCTCGACGTCGACCACGGTCAGGCCGCCGGTCGCGAGGGCCCGGCGCGCGGATTCGACCGTGTAGTACTGGAAGTGCTCGTGGTAGATCGTGTCGTACTGGTTCTTCTCGATCAGCGTGAGCAGGTGCTGGACCTCGATCGACACCCAGCCGTCGTCGGCGACCAGCGCCCGGAGGCCCTTCGTGAAGCCGAGGACGTCGGGGATGTGCGCGTAGACGTTGTTCGCGGCCACGAGGTCGGCCGGGCCGTGCTCCTCGCGGACCTTCAGGCCGGTCTCCTCGGAGAGGAAGGCCGTCAGGGTGGGCACGCCGGCTTCGCGCGCGGCTTGCCCGACGTTCACCGAAGGTTCCACGCCCAGACACCGGACGCCGTGCCCGACGACGTGCTTGAGCAGGTAGCCGTCGTTGCTGGCGACCTCCACGACGAACGACTTCTCGCCGAGCCCGAGCCGCTCGACGGCGTCGTCGACGAAGCGCTTCGCGTGCTCGACCCACGACGTCGAGAAGGACGAGAAGTAGGCGTACTCGGTGAAGGTGTCGTCGGGGTCGATCAGCGGCGGGATCTGGGCGAGCCAGCAGTCGGTGCACACCTTGAGGTGGAGCGGAAAGGTGGCTTCCGGTTCGTCGAGCTGTCCGGCGGTCAAGAATCGCTCGCACGGGGGAGTGGCCCCGAGGTCCACCACGCTGGCCGTGTTTGTCGAACCGCAGAGTCGACATGTGGTCATCTACCAGGCTCCTTGGCTCGCGGTCGCGATATGCGTTAAACACGTCGAGCAGGGGCGGACCGTCGTTACAACGGGGCGCGAGCGGCTGGTGGACCGATTCGGAACCGCAACCTGGATGGCCGAAGTGTGGCGGAGATCACGATCCGTGCCCGCCCGGACCCGTAACGTCCACAGTGGACCCGACCTCTAGGCTGGCGCGATGACTCCGGAGCCGACTCCCCGCCTGAGCGGGATCGCGGGCGTGGTGCTGACGGTCCGCTTCCTTACGGAGCTGGCCCTGCTGGGCGGGTTGGCCCTGGCGGGTACGCAACTCGGCAGCGGGCCGGCGCTGGCCATCGCCGACGCCGTGCTGCTCCCGGTCGCCGCGGCGGCGATCTGGGGCCTGTTCATCGCCCCGCGCGCCCGCCGCCGCCTGGCCGAACCGGCCCGCTTCCTGGTGGAGTTCGCCCTGTTCGCGGCCACCGGCGTGGTGCTGGTCCTGGCGGGCTGGCCGGTGAGCGGGATCGCGCTGGCGGTCGTCGGCATCGGCGTCGCAGCACTCACCCGCCGCTTCGCCAAGGACGGCTGAGCCCGCCGCGCCGGGCCACCACGCTGACATTCGGGTGACCCGGGTCGGCAAATTGCCGAGCGGGACTTGCTCAGCCGATCTTCTCTGCGGCCGGGATGACGTCGGTGCCGAACTTCTCCAGCACCGCCGGGTTGTGGACGTGCGGGACCATGCCCAGTGCGACGTGGATGCCGAGCCCGTTCAGCCGCTCCAGCTCCTTCAGCAGCTCGCCCGCCTTCGAGCCGTCCTCGCCGATGTCGAGGATGTGGTACACCGTCTTGGTGATCGAGTCGTAGTCGCGGCCCTCGTTCTCGCAGTGCCGCTTGAGGACGTCGAGCTTGTGCTCCAGCTCCGGGCTGTTGAACAGGTTGCACTGGTCGGCGTACTTGGCCACCAGCCGCAGCGTCTTCTTCTCGCCGCCGCCGCCGATCATGATCGGGGGGCGCGGGTCCGACAGGGCTTGCGGCACGTTCAGCAGCCGCTCCGCGTCGAAGTGCTTGCTCTTGAACGGCTCGTCGCCGTCCGCCCACATCCGCAGCACGTACTGGAGGTTCTCCTCCAGCAGCTCGAAGCGCTCGGCGACCGGCGGGAAGGGGAAGCCGAGCCCGCGGGACTCGTCCTCGTTCCAGCCCGCGCCGATGCCGAGGATCGCGCGGCCGCCGGACAGCACGTCCAGCGTCGTGATCGCCTTGGCCAGCAGGCCCGGGTGGCGGTACAGGACACCGGTGACGACCGTGAGCAGCTTGGCCCGCGAAGTGTGCGCCGCGATGAAGCCGAGGGTCGTGTACGCCTCGAGCATGTCGTTCTCGACGGGGCCGACCCCGCCGATCTGGAAGAAGTGGTCCATCACGGCGATGGAGTCGAAGCCCGCGCTGTCGGCGGTGCGGACGACGGCGGCCAGGTCGGCGCCCAGCGCGGACGCCCCGTTAGGCCAGGTGAAGTCGGGGATCTGCAGTCCGAGTTTCATACCTTCCGACGGTATACCTGGAGTGGCCCCAGCTGCCGGGTCAGAAATCCCGGACGAGTGAAAGCCTGCCGTGCAAGGGATCCGTGACGTAGACCGTGCGCGTGCGCTGGTCGACCGCGACGTCGCCGGGGTTGACGCCCAGTGACAGCTCGCCGGTGAGCGTCCCAGTGCCGCCGTCGACCCGGCTCAGCCCGTTCTGCCCGCCGTTCGTGTACACCGTGTTGGTGCCCTGGTGCACCGCCAGCGCGGAGGATTCGCTGCGCAGCAACACGGTCTTGCGCTCGGCGCGGGTCGCGGCATCCACAATGGACATGTGGTGGATGCCGGAGTTCGCGACGTACACGGTACCGCTTTCGGCGTGCACCGCGACGGCGGTCGGCCGCGCCCCGACCTTCACGCTGGCGACGAACTTCCCGCTGTCGATCGAGAACACCTCGACCGAGTCCGTGCTCGTGCTCGCGCAGTAGGCCAGCTTGCGGCCGGGGTCGACCGCCACCCCGGCGAGGCTCGGCTTCGGGCCCGGCACGAGCGCGGCGAGGGTGCAGCTCACGCCGTCGAGCACGGCGAGCGTCCCGGTGCCGCCGCTGGCCGCGTAGACGCGGTTGGCCTGCTCGTCGACGGCCAGCGTGGACGCGCCGGCGCCGGCGCCGATCACGCTCACCAGGTCGTGCGTGCGGCCGTCCAGGACGACCACGGTGCCGGCCTTCGCGTTCGCGACGTAGATCCGGTTGGCCTTGGCGTCCACGGCGACGTCGCCGGGCTCGCCGCCGACGTCGAGGACGCCGGCGACCGTGGGGCCGCGCGGGTCCACGACCGAAACGGCTCCGGCATCGGGGTCCGCGACGTACGCGAGCCCCGTGACGGGATTCACCGCGACCGCGGTGGGCGTCCCGCCGAGGTCGATCGAGCGCACGTCCTCCGCGCGCGCGACCCCGGGCAGGGCCAGCGCCCCGGCACCGGCCGTGACCAGGGCGAACAGGGTCCTCCGGCGTATCGGGCGACCTTCCATCGGCGCCTCCGCTCGTGATCAACTCGCCGTCCGAGCCTAACCCGCGCGATGATCACGTGAAGGAACTTCGCGTCCCCCGATCGCGTTGTTTCCACTGGGTAACCCACTTCGGAAGCGGACGGAGGCGAGCGCGCGTGCACGGGCACCAGAACGGACTGAAGACGGCGTTGCTGCTCGGCCTGCTGTCGGCGATCATCGTCGCGATCAGCGGGCTCTTCGGGCGCGGTGCGCTGGTGATCGGCCTGGTCGTCGCCCTGGGGATGAACGCGTTCGCCTACTTCAACTCGGACAAGCTGGCGCTGCGCGCGATGCGGGCGCGGCCGGTGTCCGAGGTCGAGCAGCCCGCGATGTACCGGATCGTGCGCGAGCTCGCGCACGTCGCCCGCCAGCCGATGCCGCAGCTCTACCTCAGCCCGACGGCCGCGCCGAACGCGTTCGCCACCGGCCGCAGCCCGCGGCACGCGGCGGTGTGCTGCACCACCGGCATCCTCGAACTGCTCGACGAGCGCGAGCTGCGGGCCGTGCTCGGCCACGAGCTGTCCCACGTCTACAACCGCGACATCCTCATCTCGTGCGTCGCGGGCGCGCTGGCCAGCGTGATCAGCGTGCTGGCGAACATCGCGCTGTTCTTCGGCGGCAACAACCGCGACGGCAGCCCCCTGGTCAGCCTGATGCTGATCTTCGTCGGCCCGATAGCGGCGGCCGTCATCCGGATGGGCGTCAGCCGGTCGCGGGAGTACCAGGCCGACGCGTCGGGCGCGGAACTCACCGGCGACCCGCTGGGCCTGGCCTCGGCGCTGCGGAAGCTCGACGCCGGCACCCGGGCGCGGCCCCTGGTCGCCGAGCCGCAGCTGGTGTCGCAGTCGCACCTGATGATCGCGAACCCGTTCCGGCCCGGCGAGGGTCTGAGCAAGCTGTTCTCGACCCACCCGCCGATCGCCGACCGCATCCGGCGGCTCGAGGAAATGGCGAGCCGGGGGCCGGGCGGCTTCTAGGCCGACGCCCCCGCCGCGACGGCGACCGCCTTCACGTAGTCGCCGTAGCCGGACTTCGCCAGCTTCGCGCCCAGTGCGTAGCACTCGTCGGCGTCGATGTACCCCATCCGCAGCGCGACCTCCTCCAGGCACGCGATGCGCACGCCCGTGCGGTGCTCCAGCACCTGGACGAACTGACCCGCTTCGAGCAGCGAGTCGTGCGTGCCGGTGTCGAGCCAGGCGAACCCGCGGCCGAGGTCGACCAGGGACGCGCGGTCCTGGCGCAGGTAGGTGAGGTTGACGTCGGTGATCTCCAGCTCGCCACGCGGCGACGGCTTCAGCGCGCGGGCGATGTCCACCACCTCGTTGTCGTAGAAGTACAGCCCGGTGATCGCCTTGTTCGACCGCGCCTTCGCGGGCTTTTCCTCGATGGTGACCAGCTTGCCGTCCGCGTCGACCTCGCCGACGCCGTAGCGCTCGGGGTCCTTCACCGGGTACCCGAACAGGATGCAGCCGTCGAGCCTCCGCACGGCCTCCTGCAGGCGGGCGGAGAAGCCCTGGCCGTAGAAGATGTTGTCGCCGAGCACGAGCGCGACGTCGTCGCCGCCGATGAAGTCCGCGCCGATCACGAACGCCTCGGCCAGGCCGTTCGGGCTGGCCTGCTCGGCGTAGGAGAACGAGACGCCGAACTGGTCGCCGTTGCCGAGCAGCTTGCGGAAGTTCGGCAGGTCGGCCGGGGTGGAGATGATCAGGATCTCGCGGATGCCGGCCAGCATCAGCACCGAGATCGGGTAGTAGACCATCGGTTTGTCGTAGACCGGCAGCAGCTGCTTGGACACCGCCTGGGTGATCGGGTGCAGGCGTGTCCCGCTGCCTCCGGCCAGCACGATGCCCTTCATGAACTGCCTCCTCGAGTCCGACGTCGGGCCCACTCTACGGCCGGGTGAAGGGCGGAAGGCGGGTCCGGTGCCGAAGAAGGCAGTTCAGAAGGCGGGCCCCTTGCCGAAGTAGGCCTTGCAGCCGGAGTTGTATTCGGTGGCGATCTCCAGGACGTTCTTGCCGTCGTCGACCGGCAGCAGCGTCGAGGAGTAGTTGGGGCAGAAGTTGTTGTAGATGCCGGTGATGCGCACCGGCGCGGGCAGCTCGTACCAGTTGCCGCTGCCGAAGGTGTCGTTCGCCAGGAGGACCTGGCCGTTCTTCGGCTGCGGCTCGCCCTTGGCGTTGGTGTAGATCTGGCCGACCATGACGATCCGCACGCCGTTCGGGCCGCCGGGGAACAGCGCGATCGTCTGCGCGTGCTGGAAGTAGTTGCCGGTGGCGGTGTTCACCCGGGTGCCGGGATCGGTGGGGCTGCCCCAGTTGGCGCCGTCGGGCGAGATCTTGAAGTACGGGTCGCAGTAGCGGTCGCGGAAGTTGCAGATCTCGTAGGCGAAGTAGTACCGGCCGTCGGGCAGCCGGCGGATGATCGGCATGCCGGGCCGGACCCGGTCCGGCGGGATGGCCAGGGTGAGCTGCTTGGTGCCCCAGTTCACGCCGTCGGTCGAGGCGACCCGGTTGAGCACCTGCGCGTACTTCGGCGCCTGCGTCTCGTCGGCGAAGTGCAGCCAGAGCGTGCCGCCGGCGTCGACGGTGAACTCGGGCTCCCAGACGCCGTCGATGTTGTGCGAGCGTGCGGCCTCGGACAGGAAGCTCCACGAGCGGCCGCCGTCCTTGCTGGCCCAGATCTTGATCGCGACGCGCCGCTGCGGCCCGGCGTCCTGCCCGTAGGAGGCGGCCCACAGCAGCGTGCCCGCGCGGAGCCGGCCGACCCGCTGCGGCAGCTCGTAGACGGTGCCGCAGCACATGCCGTACCGGCCGTCGGGGTCGTGGATGGCGCCGATCTGGTGGAACGTCTCGCCCTCGTCGGAGCTCTCCATGATCGGCGTGAACTTGCCGCCGGAATCTTCGCTGGTCAGCGACGCGATGATGCGCCCGCGCCCCAGGACGGAGTGCTCGAGCCGGATCAGGCGCGCGTAGGAGCCGAAGCCGGGCAGGAGCTGCTTGCGCTCGGCGGCGCTCGCGGGGGTCAGGGTCGCCCCGAGCACGGTGACCGACAGCACGAAGGCGAGCAAGCGGCGCATCCTGACCCTCTCCACGCGGTGACCGCGCGATTACAGCACGCGGCCCGGGTCCTTCGTGGACAGTCACGCGGCCCATTCGCGCGTTCGAGGGGTTTGATCCGCACTTCCGGGTGATTGATCACACACGGCGACGGTAACGCCGGGGCAAAGGCCGTCGAAAGATCACCAGAGGGCCGTGGTGGCCCCGAGGGGGAACGATGAAATTCCGGCTGTCCTGCCTGCTGCTGGTGGTCCTGACGTCCGCGTGCGCGCCCGCCACCGGGTTCGGCACGATCGTGACGCCGACCCCGCGGCAGGTGCCGGTGCCCACGACGTCCGCGCCGCCGGGCCCGCGCGACGTGCCGACGGAGACGCACACGGGCAAGAGCAGCGGCGAGTTCCAGACGAGCTGGCCGGCGGACCAGCTGGGCTTCTTCACGTTCGACTGCCCGAAGTGCTCGGCGAACGTGATCGTCGACACCGACGGCGGCGAGCACGGCGTGGTCAACGCGATCGGCCCCTACCACGGCACGACGTGGCTGAACATGTACCCGGACCGCCCGGCGAAGCACGTGACGGTCCACGCGAACGCACCCTGGACGGCGACGATCGCGGACTACCGGAGCCTGCCGACAGCAGAGGCGGCCAAGGACACGACGGGCAAGGGCGACGCGGTACTGCGCGTGCCGACGGGCGTCACGAAGGTCAAGTTCACGGCCAAGACCCGCGGCAACATCGCGCTTTGGGTCCACTCCCCGGAGGACGACGACCTGCTGGTGAACCAGATCGGCGACATCCAGGTGGAGCGGGACGTCCGCGGCCCGGCGTACCTCAAGGTGGACGGCTACGAAGCGAGCTGGACGCTGACGCCGTCCTGAGCGGGCACCCGGGCCCCGGGTGCCCGCGGCGGCGTCACCGGTAGTTGGTGAACTGCAGCGCGATCTCGAAGTCCTTGCCCTTGAGCAGGGCGATGACCTCCTGCAGCTGGTCCTTCTTCTTGCCCGACACCCGCAGCTGGTCGCCCTGGATCTGGGCCTGGACGCCCTTCGGGCCTTCGTCGCGGATGAACTTCGCGATCTGCTTCGCCTTGTCCGAGGCGATGCCCTGGAGGATCTTGCCCGCGATCTTGTAGCTCTTGCCCGACAGCGCGGGCTCGCCGGCTTCGAAGGCCTTCAGGGAGATGCTGCGCTTGATCAGCTTCTCCTTGAACACCTCGACCGCGGCCAGGGCGCGCTCCTCGGTCTCGGACTCGACGGTGATCGCTTCCTCGCCCGCCCAGTTGATCGTCGTGCCCGTGCCGCGGAAGTCGAAGCGCGTGCCGAGCTCCTTGCCTGCCTGGTTCAGCGCGTTGTCCACCTCCTGGCGGTCGACCTTGCTCACGACGTCGAAAGAGGGATCCGCCACGTGTCCTCACACCTCGTACTCGCTTGTCAGGGGCCACCCAGCCTAGCCCCCACCGGGGGACGGGCGGCCCGGTTGACCCCCGCTCGAACCCGTTGGGTAAGCTTCTCCCCGGCCGGTTCGACCGGCCATGGCGGGTTACCCGAGTGGCCAAAGGGGACTGGCTGTAAACCAGTTGGCTTACGCCTACGGGGGTTCGAATCCCTCACCCGCCACTTCACGCCAGTCAGCCCGGTGATCCGATCACCGGGCTGACTGCGTCTGCACGTGCGGTGACCCCGGTCTCCCGCCGCTCCGGCGAACGGGTGCCGTAATACGCGCACCGCTCATCCCGATGACACTCGGAGTTTGTTTTCCGGAAAACGGACGTCGTCGAGTTCGTTCCGATTGAGTATTTTGTCGCGTAATAACGCGGAGGCCGTTTCAACCCGCGATACGGCCGCAATTCGTCCGCGTAACGGGTGAAGATTCATTCGCCCTTTCGACCGCATTTCGAAATACTTCCGTTATTCGGTAACGGCTCTCCCGGCCGGCCCGACCCTGCCAGTGGCCTGCGGGCCGCCGCAGGTGGCAGAGGTCAGCCAGTGGAGGTGCACATGCCGGTTACCGGGACGCTCGAAAGCCCGACGCGCGAGCAGCTCGTGCGAGTCCAGTACGCCGATGCCCAGCTCGTCGCGGACTACGCCGACGCCTATTCCGGGTGGGGACCCACCGCGCGCTACTACCATTCCCGGCTGCACGCCGTCGATCGGACGCTCCTCCGGTGCCCCGGAGGCTCGCTCCTCGACGTCGGCTGCGGGCCGGGGATGATGGTGCGCCACCTGCTCGACGACCGGCCGGGGGACTTCGCCGTCACCGGGTGCGACCGGTCGGCGGCGATGGTCGACGCGGCCAGGACCCGGGTCGGGGAGGAAGCGAGTTTTTCGGTCGGCAACATCGAAGAAATGCCGTTCGCGGACGGGACCTTCGACGTCGCGCTCGCGATGGGCGTGCTCGAATACGTCGACCTCGGCCCGGCGCTGCGTGAAATAGCACGCGTGGTCCGCCCGGGCGGGCTCGCCGTCGTCACGATGCTGAACCCGCACAGCCCGTACCGGATGTTCGAATGGGGGCTGTACTGGCCGGCGCGCCGGGTACTCGGCGGAATCGAAGAAGCCCTGCGTTTTCCGCGGCGCCACGGGGCGCGCCACACGGGAATCGAGGCGTACGGGCCACGGCGGCTGCGCCACGAGCTGTGGCGGGCCGGGCTGCAGCCGCAGGACACGCTGTTCTACGACGTCAACGGGCTGGTCCCGCCGCTCGACCGGGTCGTCCGCCGCTGGGACCGCAGCTGGCGCGCACACCCGGAGCGGACGGTCAAGCGCGGCCCCGCGGGCCGCTTCGGCACCGGCTACCTGATCGCCGCGCGCCGCGTCTGAGCGAGAAGAGCGGCCGGTTTCCCTGGGGAAGGGGAAACCGGCCGCTCTCCGGAGGCGGCGGCGCTCGGGGTTACGCCGCCTGGGAAACCGGCGTCGAAGCCGGGGTCAGGGCGAGGTCGAGGACCTCGCGGACGTTCGCCACCGCGTGGACGTCCAGCTGGGACAGCACCTCGGCCGGGACGTCGTCGAGGTCCGGCTCGTTGCGCTGCGGGATGATCACGGTCTTCATCCCGGCCCGGTGCGCGGCGAGCAGCTTCTGCTTCACGCCGCCGATCGGCAGGACGCGCCCGGTCAGCGACACCTCGCCGGTCATCGCGACGTCCGCCTTCACCACGCGGCCCGAGAGCAGCGACGCGAGCGCCGTCGTCATCGTGACGCCCGCCGAAGGCCCGTCCTTGGGCACCGCGCCCGCCGGCACGTGCACGTGGATGCCGCGCTTGCGCAGGTCACCCACCGGCAGCTCCAGCTCCGCACCGTGCGAACGCAGGTAGGAGAGCGCGATCTGCACGGACTCCTTCATCACGTCGCCGAGCTGACCGGTCAGCTGCAGCCCCGACGCGCCGGACTCCTCGTCGGCCAGCGACGCCTCGATGTAGAGCACGTCACCGCCGGCGCCGGTCACCGCCAGGCCCGTGGCCACGCCCGGGGTCGCGGTCCGCTGGGTCGACGCGGGCAGCGACGACTCCGGCAGGTGCCGCGGGCGGCCCAGGTAGGTCTCCAGGTCCGGGGAATCCACCGTCAGCGGCAGCGAAACCTGCTCCAGCGCCACCTTGGTCGCGATCTTGCGCAGCACCTTGGCGATCGTCCGGTTCGCGTCGCGCACGCCCGCCTCGCGGGTGTACTCGGCGGCGATCCGGCTGAACGCGGCGTCCGTCAGGACGACGTCCTCGACGCCCAGCCCGGCGCGCTCCAGCTCGCGGGGGAGCAGGTGGTCGCGGGCGATGGTGACCTTCTCGTGCTCGGTGTAGCCGTCCAGCGTGACGAGCTCCATGCGGTCCAGCAGCGGGCCGGGGATGGTCTCGAGCGCGTTGGCCGTCGCCAGGAACACGACGTCGGACAGGTCCAGCTCGACCTCGAGGTAGTGGTCGCGGAACGTGTGGTTCTGCTCCGGGTCCAGCACTTCGAGCAGAGCCGCGGTCGGGTCGCCGCGGTAGTCGGCGCCGACCTTGTCGATCTCGTCGAGCAGCACGACCGGGTTCATCGAGCCGGCTTCCTTGATGGCGCGGACGATCCGGCCGGGCAGCGCGCCGACGTAGGTGCGGCGGTGGCCGCGGATCTCCGCCTCGTCGCGGATGCCGCCCAGGGCGACCCGGACGAACTTGCGGCCCATGGCCTTCGCGACGGACTCACCCAGCGACGTCTTGCCGACCCCGGGAGGGCCCGCGAGGGCGAGCACCGCGCCCGAACGGCGTCCGCCGACCGGGCCGAGACCCGATTCCGCGCGACGCTTGCGCACGGCCAGGTACTCGATGATGCGTTCCTTCACGTCGTCGAGGCCGGCGTGGTCGGCGTCCAGGACCGCTCGCGCGGCCGCGATGTCGTAGACGTCCTCGGTGCGCTCGGTCCAGGGCAGCTCCAGGACGGTGTCCAGCCAGGTGCGGATCCAGCCGCCCTCGGGGGACTGCTCGGACGTCCGGTCCAGCTTGTCCACTTCGGCCAGTGCGGCCTTCTTCACGGCGTCGGGCAGTTCGGCGGCTTCCACGCGGGCGCGGTAGTCGTCGTCCTCCGCGGTGCCGTCGAGCTCGCCGAGCTCCTTGCGGATGGCTTCGAGCTGACGGCGCAGCAGGAACTCCTTCTGCTGCTTCTCCATGCCCTCGGCGACGTCCTTGCGGATCGTGTCGGTCACCTCGAGCTCGGCCAGGTGCTCCTTGCTCCACTCGAGCGCCTTCTCCAGCCGGGCGCCGACGTCCGACGTGGTCAGCAGCTCGAGCTTCTGCTCGGTGCTCAGGTACGGCGCGTTGCCGGACAGGTCCGCGATCGCGGACGGGTCCTCGACCTGCTGGACGGCGTCGATCAGCTGCCAGCCGCCACGCTGCTGCAGGATCGAGATGACGACGGCCTTGTACTCGGCCGCGAGCTTGGCGGCCTGGTCGTCCGTGGTCTCGGGGGCGTCCTCGGCGTGCACCCAGCGCGCGGCGCCGGGGCCGTCGGCGATCCGGCCGACGACCGCGCGGCCGGTGCCGCGCAGCAGGACGGCGGCCTTGCCGCCGGGCACGCGGCCGATGCGCTCGACCGTGGCGACGGTGCCGAACTCGGCGTACTCGCCGTGGACGCGCGGCACGATCAGGACCTCGGCCTTGGCGGCCGAGCCGGACCGGATGCCGGGGAAGGACGCCTGGCTCGGCGTCTTGGCCTGGGCGGACTCCACCGCGGCCCGCGTCTCGGTGTCGGAGAGGTCGAGCGGGACGACCATGCCCGGCAGCACGACGTCGTCATCGAGCGGGAGCACGGGCAGGAGGCGGGTGTCGGACATGTGCACTCCTCGTGTAGTTGAGTCTGTCTAGCTCAACTCTCCGATGGGTGTGTTTGTTTCCAGGAGTGCGTTCGCCCACAGCGATCAGTGAATACGCAGGTCAGAGCGATGGCCGGCGCGCGACGGCGCACCACGCAAAGGGGCGGGTCTCGGTGTCGATGGCGTTCGGCGGGGTCTCCGGACGCCAGTCCGGCAACGATGTCATCCCCGGCGGCAGCAGCGGCCAGCCCCCGAACCAGGGGAGCAGCTCCGCCGCCGAACGCAGCCACGCGGGGTTCGACGTCGCCTGGTAGGCCTCGATGAACCGGCGCACCTCGGCGGCACGGGCGGGCGGCGCGTCGTCGCGGCACGTGCCGTGCGTGAGGGCCAGCCAGCTCCCGGGCGCCAGCTTCGCCCGGTACTCCGCCACCAGCCTGTCCGGGCCGTCCGACGGGCCGATGAAGTGCATGACGGTGATCATCAGCAGGCACACCGGCCGCGACCAGTCGATCAGCTCCCGCGTGACGTCGTCTTCGAAGATGCCCTTCGGCTGCCGGATGTCGCGTTCGACGAGCCCGGCCCAGTCCGACGCGCCTTCGCGCTCCAGGATCAGCCGCGAATGCGCCGCGGCCACCGGCTCGTAGTCGACGTAGACGACGGACGCCCGCTCGCCGGCGGGCAGCTGGTCGCGGACGATCTCGTGCACGTTCCCCGCGGTCGGCACGCCGGAACCGAGGTCGACGAACTGCCGGATCCCGGCGGCCACCGCCGCCGAGACCACGCGGTTCATGAACGCCCGGTTCTGCCGCGAGATCGGCCGGATCAGCGGCCACACCTTTTCGACGCGGCGGCCGAACTCGCGGTCGACCGCCCAGTGCTGGTTCCCGCCCAGGTACCAGTCGTAGACGCGCGCCGCGGACGGCTTGTCGGTGTCCACCCCGGCCGGGGCGAGCGGCGCTCCTTCGGTCATGCCCCGGGCTTCTCCGCGATGCCGCACCACGCGAAGGGCCGGGCCTCCGCTTCGAGGGCGTTCAGCTTCCGGTCGGGCCGCCAGTCCGGCAGGTGCACGATGCCCGGCTCGAGCAGCGGCCAGTCGCCGAACAGCGGCTCGATCTCTTCGCGGTCGCGCAGCCACACCGGGTTGCTCGTCTTGCGGTACTGCTCGACGAACCAGCGCAGCCCGTCCAGGTACGGACCCGAGCCGTCGCCTTCGCTCATCTGCGAGATCGCCAGCCAGCTGCCGGGCGCGAGCTTGTCGCGGTACGCCTTGAGCAGCCCCAGGGGGTCGTCGTCCGGGCCGACGAAGTGCAGGACCGCCATCATCATCAGGCAGACCGGCTTGGAGAAGTCGATGAGCCGCTTCGTCTCCGCGGCGCGCAGCACGGCCTTCGCGTCCCGCATGTCGGCCTGGACGATGCCGGCCCAGTCGGTCGCCATGCCCTCTTCGAGGATCAGCGTCGCGTGGGCGACGGCGACCGGCTCGTAGTCGACGTAGACGACCTTCGCGTCGTGGTCCTCCGGCAGCTCGGCCTCGACCACCTCGTGCACGTTGCCCGCCGTCGGGACGCCCGAGCCGAGGTCGATGAACTGCCGGATCCCGGCCCGCAGCGCCGCCCGCACCGCGCGGTTCATGAACTCGCGGTTCTGCTTCGACCCGGGGCGCACGAGCGGCCACTGCTGCTCCATGCGCCTGCCGAACTCGCGGTCGACCGCCCAGTTCTGCGTGCCGCCCAGGTACCAGTCGTAGATCCGGGCCGCGGACGGCTTCTCGGTGTCGACGCCTTCGGGCGCTCTCGGCGCCGAATCCCGCTGATCGGCCACTTCCGGCTCCCCTCGCTCTCCGGGAGCCAGCCTATAAGGACAGCGGGCCGCCGGTAATCCTCCAGCCGTTCACCGGACGGCGGGTCGCCGCTGCCAGTACGTCCACAGCGGGCGGTACCCCTGCGCGTACCAGAACGGCGTCGAGAGCGGGTTCGCCGCCGCGTGGTGCAGGAGGACGACGTCGGCGCCTTCCTCGTCCAGCACCTGGTGGGCGTGGGTGGCCAGCGCGGTGCCGACACCGGACGACCGTGCCTCCTTCGCGACGGCCAGCGAAGACAGGTAGCCGACGCGCCCGGCGGCGACGCGGTCGCTGATCCAGCCGGTCTCGCCCGGGTGCTGGACGTTCACCATGCCGAGCGGCCGCCCGTACAGCTCGGCGATCCACACGGCGGGCTCCGGCCGGTCCAGCTTCTCGGCCAGGTCCTTGGCGAGGATGTCCTCGACGCCTTCGCGCCAGTTCACCGTGCCGTACTGCGCGTCGTAGGAGTGCAGCTCCATGCCGAGCGCGACGGCGGTCTCGAGGTCGCCGGGTTCGCCACGGCGGATCTTGACGCCGGGGGTGCCGAGCGGCGTCGCCGGGAGCATCCGCTCGGACGGCCTGACCGCGATCACCCGCAGCGGGGCGAAGCCGTGGTGCAGCATTTCCCGCGCGCCGGCGCCGTCCCGGCTGGCCCGCGGCACGACCGCCGCGGTCTCGGTGTCGCCACGCGCGGCGACCGCGCGCAGATGTTCATCCCATCGGGTGAGGAGGGCGTCCAGGACCCCGGCCGGCTGCGGGCCGGCCAGCTGGAGGTCGAGCCGGTGCTCGGTCAGCGCGCGCCACGGGGCGTTGGGGGCGTCCTGGTCGACCTGGATGCGCGAGGCGAGCCCGGAGGCGGCGGAGTCGCCCGTCGCGACCTCCAGGACCACGGCGTTTTCGGCTGCCTCGAACGGAGAAGAACCGGGGAGCAGGGGATCCACCGACGCGAGCCGCGCCGAGTGGTCGGTGGCAATCACATCGCTGTGCATGGGCACATTGAAGCGCTACCCGGGCCGTCGTGCGCAGAGAGCTGTCCGGGCTGATGTTCGCCCGACGTTTCACCCCTTGGTCCACGCAGGTCAGCGCCATCGAGGCATTGTTAACCCTGGGGTGATCTCCTACTGTCTCGAAAGGGACACGGGTACGCCCTACGGGGTACGGTATGGCCCTTGTCCACACCCGAAGTCACGGATCAGCACCGGTGGACAAGCCGGGAGGGAAGGTCGGATGCCGGACACCAACGCCCACGGCGACGCCGTCGCACAGGCGCAGCCCGGGCCGGGAGCCGCTTCCGGGGCACCTCCCCAGCCGGCCGTCTCCGCGGAAGCCCGCACCGACGAGCGCCGGTTCCGCGCGTACACCTTCGCCGTCCTGAGCCTCGGGCTCGTCGCCGCGTTCGCCGTCGGCTCCTGGCTGCCGTTCCACTGGGACAGCAAGCTGCTCTGGATCGGCCCGGTGCTCGCGGTCGCGTTCCTGCTCGCCGAGCAGCTGGGCATCAACGTCGACGTCCGCAGCGGCATCTCGTGGACCATCTCCTTCACCGAGATCCCGCTCGTCATCGGGTTCTTCGTCGCGCCGTTCGAGGTCGTGCTGGCCGCGCACCTGGTCGCCGGCATCGGCACGCTGCTCGCGCGCAAGGTCGCCGGCCGCGTCCTCTACAACGCGGGCGCGTTCCTCCTCGAGATCACCGGCGCGTTCGGCGTCGCCGGGCTGGTGAAGGTCGCCGTCGGCGCCGGGGCGGGCGACGAGATCCCGTGGGTCGCCGCGCTGGCGGGCACCCTGACCGCGCCGCTGGTGAGCACGCTGCTCGCGCTGGCCGCGGTCCGCGTGCTGCGCCGCCGCATGCGGGTCAGCACCGCCGTCCGGCTCACCGCGCGGATCCTGGTCGTCGGCTTCGTCAACGCGTCGGTCGGCCTGTCCGGCTACCTCGTCATCTCGAACACGCCCAAGGCGTGGCCGCTGGTGCTCGCCGTCTTCCTCGGTCTCACCGCGCTGTACTGGGCCTACTCCGACCTGTTGCGCGAGCAGCGGGACATGGAGGCGCTCTCCGACGTCAGCCTGATGGTGGCCCGCTCCGGCCAGCAAGCCGCGGCGCGCCCGGCCAGCCGGGCCGACGAGCTCGTCGGCGGCGTCGACGTCCGCGAGTGGGCGACGATCGCCGAGCGCATCAAGGACCAGCTGGCCGCGGGCCGGGTGGTGCTGCGGCTGCGGCTCGAGCCGAAGGACACCATGCGCGTGGTCGTCGCCGGTGACGACCTGCCGGTCGCCGACCCGGCCGCCGACGACCCGCTGCTGCGCCTGCCCGGCGCGCACGTCCGGCACTTCCGGATCACCGAGGCCAACCCCGACGTCCGCGCGGCGCTGCTCGACCGCGGCGCGCAGGAGGCGCTCGTCGTCCCGCTGCGCAGCGCGAACCAGCTGCTGGGCGTCGTCGAGGCGCACGACCGGCTGTCCCGCTGGCGCGGGTTCGGCAAGTACGACGTCCAGCTGCTCGGCACGATGGCCAGCCACCTCGCGACATCGCTGGACAACCGGCGGCTGCTCGCCACCCTGCGGCACGACGCCTACCACGACCCGCTCACCGGGCACCTCAACCGGCCGGGCTTCCGGCAGGTGGCGAAGGAGCCGCTGCGGGACTACGCGCACGCCGTGGTGCTGCGGATCGACCTGGACGTCTTCTCGACAGTGTCCGACGCGCTGGGCTACGCCTGGGCCGACCGGATGGTGATCGCCGCCGGCCGCCGCATCCGCGACGCACTCGGCCCCGACGTCCCGCTGGCCCGCCTCGAAGGCGCGTCGTTCGCGGCGCTGCTCGTGGGCTGCCCGCCCGAGGACGCCCACGCGGCGGCGGAACGGCTGCGCGAGGAGCTGTCCGCGCCGTACCCGGTCGACCGGCTCTCGGTCGAGGCGAACGCGATGATCGGCTACGCGACGACGACGCCCGAGGAGTCCGGCGACGTCGTCGACATCGAAGGCCTGCTGCAGCGCGCCGACGTCGCCGTCCGCGCCACGAAGGGTGGCGAAGAGGTCCGCGGCTACGTGCCGAGTATGGGCCAGATCTTCCTGCGCCGCTTCCAGATGGTCACGCAGTTCCGGCAGTCGCTTGAGGACGGCCAGGTCAGCGTCCACTACCAGCCCAAGATCACGCTGCCGAACCGGCAGGTGGCGGGCGTCGAGGCGCTGGTCCGCTGGGTGCACCCGGAGTTCGGCAGGCTCGGCCCGGACGAGTTCGTCCCCGCCATCGAGGCGGCCGGCCTGATCGGCGTCCTGACGGGGTTCGTGCTCGGTGAGGCGCTCAAGCGCTGCCGCAAGTGGCTCGACGAGGGCCTGCGGATCTCGGTGGCGGTCAACCTGTCGGTGCGCAACCTCGCCGACGAGGACTTCCCGAACAAGGTCGCCCGCGAGCTGGAGCGCTACGGCGTCCCGCCGGAGCTGCTGACGTTCGAGCTGACCGAGTCCGGCGTGATGTCCGACCCGCAGAAGGCGCTGCCGATCCTGCGCGAGCTGCACTCGCTGGGCATCGTGCTGGCGGTCGACGACTTCGGCACCGGGTATTCGTCGCTGGCCTACCTGCGGCAGCTGCCGGTCGACCAGGTCAAGATCGACAAGAGTTTCGTCCTCGGCATGGGCACCGACCTCGGCGACCTCGCGGTGGTCCGCTCGATCGTCGAGCTGGGCCACTCGCTCGGCCTCACGGTGGTCGCCGAGGGCGTCGAGGAGGACGTCGCGCGCGACCAGCTGGAGGCGATGGGCTGCGACGTCGCCCAGGGCTACCTGATCTCGCGCCCGCTGCCGGAGGACCGCCTGGAGGCCTGGCTGCAGGCCCGCACGGCGCGCTCGCCGGGCCGCCACTCCGAGACCGTGCTTACCCTGCTGACCTGAGGTTTTGTGCTAACGGGACCCCGGTTGCACGGCCGGGTGACGGGGCTTGCTAATCTTTCCAAGTCCTCGCGAGAGGCCAGGCCCCTTTAGCTCAGTCGGCAGAGCGTCTCCATGGTAAGGAGAAGGTCTACGGTTCGATTCCGTAAAGGGGCTCCGCGAGTGGGCGAGCTATGTCCGGGGAAAGCCCGGGCCTAGCTCGCTTCGCGGTGTCCATCTGGGGGCCCAGCCCCCAGACCCCGGCCAGGGGGCGAGCCCCCTGGACCCCCGGGGTTGGGCATGACAGGGCGGTGTAGCTCAGTTGGCAGAGCAAGCGGCTCATAATCGCTGTGTCGCCGGTTCAAGTCCGGCCACCGCTACGCGGTAACGACGGGGCTGGCCCCCGGACCTGAGAGAGAAGGAAACGCTGTGGCTGCCACCGACGTGCGACCCAAGATCACGCTGGCGTGCGAAGAGTGCAAGCACCGCAACTACATCACCAAGAAGAACCGGCGCAACAACCCGGATCGCCTGGAGATGAAGAAGTTCTGCCCGAACTGCGGTACGCACCGGACGCACAAGGAAACCCGCTGACGCGTACGCGTTCACCAGCTTCGAAGAGCCGCCCTGGACCACCGGGGCGGCTCTTTGCTGTTGGTAGCCTCCTCGGGTGCCTTTGGACGAGTCGTTCACCGGGCGGGTGTACCCGCCGCAGACCAGCTACGAAGTGAGCCGGGAGAAGATCCGGGAGTTCGCCGACGCGATCGGCGACGCCAACCCGGTCTACCGCGATCCGGAAGCCGCCCGCGCGGCCGGCCACCCGGACGTCATCGCGCCGCCGACGTTCATCACGATCGTCAACCTGGCCGCCATCAACGCGATCGTGTCCGACCCGGAGCTGGGGCTCGACTACTCGCGCATGGTCCACGGCGACCAGCAGTTCAGCTACACGCGCCCGGTCCGCGTCGGCGACCGCCTGCTGCTGACGACCCACATCGACAAGATCATGGCCCGAGCGGGCAACGACTTCATCAACCTGCGAGCAGAGATCGCGGACGGCGACGGCGACCACATCGCCACGACGCGAGCCCAGCTGGTGGTCCGGGGGGAGGACGCATGAACGTCGGAGACGAGCTGCCGGGCATCGAAGTCCGGGTGACACGCGACCAGCTGGTCCGCTACGCGGGCGCGGCGATGGACTTCAACCCGATCCACTGGAACGAGGCGTTCGCGAAGGCGGTGGGCCTCCCGGACGTCATCGCGCACGGGATGTTGACGATGGCCCTGGCAGGCAGGGTGGTCACGGACTGGCTGGGCGACCCGGCCCGCCTGATCGACCTGAGCGCCCGCTTCACCCGCCCAGTGGTGGTCCCGAACACCGAAGAGGGTGCCCTGGTGGAGTTCACCGGCAAGGTGGGAGCCGTGAACGACGACGGCACGGCCCGCATAGACCTGGTGGCCAAGTTCGACGGCAAGACGGTCCTGGGCAAACCCCAGGCAGTAGTCCGCGTCTAGCGAGCCGATCCGAAGCCGGCACACGGCCGGCAGCACCCGGTGCTGCCGGCCGTGGTCACAATCAGCCTTCGGGGTGCCCGGAAGACCTCAGAACGGCGACTTGAGCACGGAGAGAACGGCATCGGCCATCCCCTGCTCCCCCCGGGCATTGGGGTGCAACGGCGCAGCGTGCAGCGTCGGAACAACCCCCTCGACCCACCGCGTATCAGAAGCGGTGCAGACGTCGTGCCCCTTACCAGGCGTAGCGGTATCGGCATACCCGGCGCGATGCGAATCAGCCTGATCCTCAAGCATCTTGTTCAACTTCCCCAACGCCTCGCGGAAGTAAGCAACATCCCCGGCTCCGACGGGCAGCACCGGCCAGCACCCATCGCCATCAGGCAGAACGGTCGGATACCCGACAACGACGACCTTGGCCTTGGGCGCCTTCGAATGGATCCGGTCCAGCAAGGCCCCGACCTTCGGGGCAGTGGCATCGATCTTCTCGGCAAGCTGATCATGCCCACCAGCGGTCAACCGGTCCTTGCACGGCGACGCCGACCGGTGCGCGGTCGCACAGGACTCCGCCAGCTGCAAGAACCCGACGTCATTCCCGCCGATACCGAGCGTGACGAGAGTCGTCTTGGCCGTCACAGCGTCAAGCTGAGGCGGGTTGGTGCCGTTGGCGGTCTTCTGCGCGGCAGTCAGGTTCGAGGTGGTCGCACCACTGCAGCTGACATCGGCGAACTCGGCCGGCTTCAGGTCGGCCGAGACGAGGTGGGGGTAGTTGTCGTCGGACCGCAGGCAGCCACCCGGCGCCCCGACCGCCTGCCCGGTGTGCGGGCCGGCCGTGTAGGAGTCACCCAGCGCGACGTAACGCCCGGAACCACCCCCGGTTTCGACGCCCTCGGGCGCCGCGGCGGAAGAGCCGTGCTGCCATTTGTAGTACCCGAAGGCCAGGAGCCCGAGCACGAGTACGGCGACAAGGCAGCCGCCCCCACCGCTGTTTTTCGCCACACCTTCGTTTCTACCGAACCGAAGCCCGATTCGATCAGGTCGATCCGGGTGACTAGGGAAAACCTGAACGAGGGATTGACTGTTGCGCGGAGCGTCGGGGGCGGCGAGGGTGGGCGCGTCCGATGAAGTTCTGTGAGAAAGGCAGGAACGCAGTGAGCCTGAACCTGAACAAGCTCGTCGACAAGGCCTACGAGGACAAGTCGATCAAGGAGCTGCTGGACGCCCCGCCCTCCGCACTCGAAGGGCTTACGCCGAAGCACGACGAACTGCTCGCCGAGCTGAAGATCAAGACCATCCGCGACCTCGCGAACTGGAAGTACGCCGCGAAGGCCCAGGCCCTCGCGACCCTCGCCGACAGCGAGAGCTGACCCTTCAGGCGCTCAGCTCGGCCGCCAGTTCCAGGGCGTGGTCGACGTCCTTCGCCACGTAGTGCAGGTCGACCAGGACCTCCGTGATGCCCTCTTCGCGGGCCACGTCCAGGCACGGCGCCACGTCCGCGACCGTCTCGACCCCGGTACCCGCGCGCGGGTTGATCCGCAGCACGCGCCGCAGGGTGCCGGGGTCGCGCCCGGCCTTCTCGGCCGCCTCCCGGGCGATCGACCACAGGCCGTTCAGGTACTGCTTCGGCATCCAGCCCGCGAGCCACCCGTCGGCTCGCCGCCCGACCCGGGCCAGCGCCGGCGGCGAGAACCCGCCCAGCAGCACCGGCGGCCGCGGCTCCTGCGCCGGGCGCAGGCCGACCGTCGACGGCGGGATCCGCCACTGCGGGCCCTCGTGCTCCGCCGGGTCGCCCGTCCACAGCGCTTCGAGCGCGTCGAGCAGGGCCTCGAGCCGCTTGCCCCGCCCGGCCCACGGCACGCCCGTGGCGAAGTACTCCTCGCGCAGCCAGCCGAGCCCGAAGCCGACGTCCAGCCGGCCGCCGCTGGCCAGGTCGAGCGAGGTCAGGGCCCGGGCGAGCAGCACCGGGGAATAAACCGGGCCGGTCAGGGTGCTCATCCCCAGGCGGGCGGTGCGCGTCACGGCGGCCGCGGTGGCCAGCGTCGTGAACGGGTCCGCGAAGGTCTCGAACTCCTTCGGGTACGGGTGCTCCGCGGTGCCGCCGCTCGGGTAGAAGTCGGTCGGCTCCCGGGGCGTCAGGATCCGGTCGCCGACCCACAGCGAGCCGAACCCGAGGTCTTCGGCGGCGGTCGCGAAGCGCGCGACGGCCGCGGGGTCGGCCAGTGCGCCGTACTGCGGCAGCGCGAGCCCCAGCCGAATCCCGCTCACCGGTGAACGGGACTCCGGGTTGTCCGTCATGGCGCACATCCTGGCATGATCAGGAGGTCCGCGGGGAGTTTTCCGCAGGCCGGCCGGGGTTCGGCGGTCGATCGGGGGGCGCGGTTGCAGCCTCTCGCGAGGCTTGCCGTAGACTTCGGGACTTGGAACGCACTACGGTCATCCCCGCCTGGATGGTGGGGACGATGGAATGCGTCCAACGGGGCTCCGAGCGATCGGGGCTCCACAGGGGTGTAGCTCAATTGGCAGAGCAGCGGTCTCCAAAACCGCAGGTTGCAGGTTCAAGTCCTGTCACCCCTGCGTAACGGAACTGGTGGAGCGGAGGAGTGGTCGTGAGCGACAGCGACGCCAGCGGCGGCGAGCAGGAGCAGGACGGCACCGGGCAGAAGCCCGAGAGCCCGTCCCGTCCCGTCACAGCTGCTGCCCGGCGTGAGCGCCGTGCGACCGCTCGCCCGGCGGGGAAGTCCGCGGCACGTGCGGACGACAAGGCCCGCCCGGCCGGGAAGTCGGGGGAGAAGACCGCCCCCGACGCGAAGGGCGCTCCGACCCCCAAGCGTGACCAGAAGGCGAAGAAGGCCTCTGTGTTCGCGCGGCTGGTGCGCTTCATCCGCGAGGTGTGGGCGGAGCTGCGCAAGGTCATCTGGCCCAACCGCAAGCAGATGGTCACCTACACCGCGGTCGTGCTGGTCTTCGTGGTGTTCATGGTGGCCCTGGTGAGCGTCTTGGACTTCGCGTTCAAGAAGGGCATCGGCGCGATCTTCGGCTGAACCGCCGTCGTGCCGCGCGGGCCGGCCTGACCGGACCCGGCAAGCGATCAACTGAGAGGACGGAACGTGACCTCCGACAACGGCACATCAGCCGGTCACGACCTGACCGAGCTTTCCGACGAGCAGGTGCACGCGGCACTCGGTGACGAGGACTCCGCGCACCTCGAGCCCGTCGACGTGCCCGACGAGGTCGACGAAGCCGCTTCCACGGACGACGAGAACGCCGAGGCTCCCGCTGAGGACGTCGCGGCGGAAGACGCCGAGACCGAGCCCGCCGCGGCGGACGAGGACCCGGTCGCCGCGCTGCGCGCCGAGCTGCTCGCCGCCCCCGGCGAGTGGTACGTCGTGCACTCGTACGCCGGGTACGAGAACAAGGTGAAGACCAACCTCGAGACCCGGACCCAGACCCTGGACGTCGAGGACTACATCTTCCAGATCGAGGTCCCGACCGAAGAGGTCACCGAGATCAAGAACGGCCAGCGCAAGCAGGTGCAGCGCAAGGTGCTGCCCGGCTACATCCTGGTCCGGATGGACCTGAACGACGCCTCGTGGAGCGCGGTGCGCAACACGCCGGGCGTCACCGGGTTCGTCGGCGCCACCTCGCGGCCGTCGCCGCTGACCGTGGACGAGGTGCTGAAGTTCCTCGCCCCGCAGGTCGAGAAGGAAGCCCCGGCGAAGGCGGGCAAGGGCGAGTCCACCGCGACCGCGGCGCCGCTGGGCGGACCGGCCGTCGAGGTCGACTTCGAGGTCGGCGAGTCGGTCACGGTCATGGACGGCCCGTTCGCCACGCTGCCGGCGACGATTTCCGAGGTCAACGTCGACGGGCAGAAGCTGAAGGTCCTGGTGTCGATCTTCGGCCGGGAGACCCCGGTCGAGCTGTCGTTCAACCAGGTCTCCAAGATCTGACGGCCGCCGGGCGGCCGCAGTCCCCACGTCCACGGCAGGTACGCGGGGAACGTAGTACAGGACAGGAAAAGAAATGCCACCCAAGAAGAAGAAGCTTGCGGCGATCATCAAGCTGCAGATCAAGGCGGGTGCGGCCAACCCCGCGCCGCCGGTCGGCCCGGCGCTGGGTCAGCACGGCGTCAACATCATGGAGTTCTGCAAGGCCTACAACGCCGCGACCGAGTCGCAGCGCGGGGACGTCGTCCCGGTCGAGATCTCCGTCTACGAAGACCGGTCGTTCGACTTCAAGCTGAAGACGCCGCCGGCCGCCAAGCTGCTGCTGAAGGCCGCGGGCGTGGAGAAGGGCTCCGGCGAGCCGCACAAGACCAAGGTCGCCAAGGTCACCTGGGACCAGGTCCGCGAGATCGCCAAGACCAAGGAGACCGACCTCAACGCGCACGACATCGACCAGGCCGCGAAGATCATCGCCGGCACTGCTCGGTCGATGGGCATCACGGTCGTCGACGCCTGACGTTTGCAGCTCCCCGTGGGAGAGCCACGTGCTGGCTCTGACACCACACTGATCCGTTGTTGAAGTAAGGACAGAAGCATGACCAAGCACAGCAAGGCATACCGCCAGGCTGCGGAGCTCATCGACAAGGCGCGCCTGTACGCGCCGATCGAGGCCGCGAAGCTGGCGAAGGAAACCTCCAAGACCAAGATGGACGCGACCGTCGAGGTCGCGATGCGTCTCGGTGTGGACCCCCGCAAGGCCGACCAGATGGTCCGCGGCACCGTGAACCTGCCGCACGGCACCGGTAAGACCGCCCGCGTCATCGTCTTCGCCGTCGGCGACAAGGCCGCCGAGGCCGAAGCCGCCGGCGCGGACGCGGTCGGCACCGACGAGCTGATCGAGCGCATCCAGGGTGGCTGGCTCGACTTCGACGCCGCGATCGCGACGCCGGACCAGATGGCCAAGGTGGGCCGCATCGCCCGCATCCTCGGCCCGCGCGGCCTGATGCCGAACCCGAAGACCGGCACGGTGACCCCCGCGGTCGAGAAGGCCGTGAAGGACATCAAGGGCGGCAAGATCAACTTCCGCGTCGACAAGCAGGCCAACCTGCACCTGGTGATCGGCAAGGCTTCCTTCGACACGGAGAAGCTGGTCGAGAACTACGCGGCGGCGCTGGACGAGATCCTCCGCGCCAAGCCGTCGTCGGCGAAGGGCCGCTACCTCAAGAAGGTCACCTTCACCACGACGATGGGCCCGGGCATCCCGGTCGACCCGCTGCGGACCCGCAACCTGCTTTCCGAGGATGCGGCCGTCTGAGTCGGACATCACCAGAAAGGGCGTCCCCGCTTGCTGCGGGGGCGCCCTTTCTTCGTGTCTCATGGACAGCATGCCGACTTTCGCGTCGTTCGACGGCCTCCGGTTGAACTACACCGTGTGGGAGGGCGACGGCGCCCACCACCCGGTGCTGCTCCAACACGGCTTCGCGGCCGACACGAACGCGAACTGGATCTCCACGGGCGTGGTGGCGGCGTTGCGTGCCGCGGGCCTGACGGTGATCTCCCTCGACGCCCGCGGCCACGGCCGTTCCGAGAAGCCCCACGACGAGTGCCGCTACGCGGGCGACAGCATGGCCCGCGACATCTCGGCCCTGCTGGACGAGCTGGGCCTGGACGAGGTCTCGCTGGTCGGCTACTCGATGGGCGCGATCATCGCCCTGGCGGCCACGGCGGAGGACAAGCGCATCCGCTGCCTGGCGACGGGCGGAGTGGGCTCGGGCATCGTCGACTTCGGCGGCGTCGACCTGCGCGTGGTCAAGCCCGCGGACATCGCCTCGGCGTTGCTGGCCGAGGATCCTTCGACGGTGCCGCCGTCTGGGGTCCCGTTCCGCCTCCTGGCCGACGCGGTGGGCGGCGACCGCCAGGCCCTGGCCGCGGTGGCGCTGGCATCGGAAGAAGGCAGTTTGAACCTCTCGGCGATCGGCGTCCCGACGCTGGTCCTGGCCGGCGACCAAGACCCGCTGGCGGCGGAGCCGGAGCGCCTGGCGGCGGCGATCGCAGGGGCACGGATGGTCCGCATCCCGGGCGACCACATGACGGCCGTGATGTCGCCGGCGTTCTCGGAGGCGCTGGTGGCGTTCTTGACCGCGCCGCACCAACGCTGACTCAGCTGGTCGGCGTCGAGCTGGGTGGTGCCGGTTCCCCGCCGCACTTCGCAGGGCCGGCGGCGTGGTTGGTGATGAGCCACTGGCCCATGTCGACCTTGGTCACCGTGAAGGTGCCCAGGGCCGGGCCTCCGGTGATCGGGAACGAGCAGGAGTCGATCGTCACGACGTCGCCCGGCAAGGGTTCCGAGACGTACGACGGCACGGATTCGGCGTAGTCGTTCCGGTCCTTCGGCTGTACCTGCGAGTGGAGGTACTGAACGGCCTGGCGGCAGTCGTTCTGCCCGACGTCCCTGGCGAACTTGCTCTGGATGTCGACGTGCGTACCCGGGTTGTAGACGAACCGGCCGCACGCGTCCTCGACGCTGCCCTGGGCGATGTCCTGGTAGACGAACCGGACGGCCTCGTACGGATTCTTCGAGAACACGTGGTTCGTGTGATACGTCCCCCCGCCCTCCTGGGCGAGCTGGGCCGACGACTTGCCCGCGTCGCTCGGGAAGAAGTGGTTGTACAGCCACGTACCCGCCAGGCCGAGGATCACGATCGCCAGCACCCAGGCGATCACCTTCTTGCCCAGCCAGCTCAGCCACTTCGGTGCGCGACGGCGCTCGGCCGGGACCAGCTGGTACCCCGGCGGGATGACCGGCGGCTGGCCGCCGGACTGCGTGGCCGGCTGCGTGGGCGGTGCCTGGACCATCCCCGCGTCGGGCGGGGGCGCCGGCTGGTTGCCCTGCTGGGCCTGGGTGAACTTCAGGTAGTCCTGGAACTGCTGGAACTGCCTGAACTCCGCCAGCTGGGCCGGATCCAGGGGAGGAGACGCGGGCGTCGAAGGGCCCGCCGGTTCGATGTCCGAGCCGGGCTTTCCGTCATCACGCTGCTCCGCCACGTCACCATGATGCCCCACGCCACCGCGAACGCAGGGGGCGAGTAATCCCGGCGCGGATGACCAGGTATTCTTGACGACGGTTCTACCGAAGACCGCTGGTTTTCCCCGCCCAAACCGGGGAACGAAGGTCCCGCATTTCGCCGGGCGGCCCGCGCAGGAGGAACGAGGCTCCGGCACGTGTGCCGGAAGAACGCCCCGCGCCTGTCTGCGCGTGGGCGTTTCGTCGTTTCGGGGGCCCCTCGGCAGCCAGTGGAAACACTAGCCAAGAGAGGAGGCGACCATGGCGAAGCCCGACAAGGTGGCGGCCGTCGCCGAGATCGCGGAGAGCTTCCGCAACAGCTCGGCCACCGTCGTTACCCAGTACACCGGCCTCTCCGTGTCCCAGCTGTCCCAGCTGCGCCGCGCTCTCGGCACCAGTGCCAAGTACCGGGTCGCGAAGAACACCCTCGTCAAGCGTGCCGCCGAAGACGCGGGCGTGACGGGGCTCGAGGACCTGTTCGTCGGCGCCACCGCCATCGCCTTCGTCGAAGGTGAAGCGGTCGACGCCGCGAAGGCGCTTCGCGACTTCGCGAAGGAAAACAACGCGCTTGTCATCAAGGGCGGCTACATGGACGGCAAAGCGCTGTCCGTGGACGAGATCACCCGGATCGCCGATCTCGACAGCCGTGAGGTCCTGCTCGCCAAGGCGGCGGGCGCGTTCAAGGCGAAGCTGTCCCAGGCCGCCGCGCTGTTCCAGGCGCCGGCGTCCCAGGTCGCCCGCCTGGCTGCCGCGCTGGAGGAGAAGCAGCGCAACGCCGCCGGTACCGAAGCAGCCGAAGCACCCGCCGAGAGCTGAACCACCCCCACCCCGAACGTCTAGTTCGTTTTTCTGAGAGGAAGCCATCATGGCGAAGCTGAGCACCGCCGAGCTGATCGACGCCTTCAAGGAGCTGACCCTCCTCGAGCTGTCCGAGTTCGTGAAGGAGTTCGAGGAGACCTTCGACGTCACCGCCGCCGCGCCGGCCGCCGTCGTCGCCGCCGCCCCGGGTGCCGCCCCGGCCGCCGCCGCCGAGGAGCAGGACGAGTTCGACGTCATCCTCGAGGGCGCCGGCGACAAGAAGATCCAGGTCATCAAGGTCGTCCGCGAGGTCGTCTCGGGCCTGGGCCTGAAGGAGGCCAAGGAGCTGGTCGAGGCCGCTCCCAAGGCCCTCCTGGAGAAGGTCGACAAGGAGGCCGCCGAGGCCGCCAAGGAGAAGCTCGAGGCCGCGGGCGCCAAGATCTCCATCAAGTGATCCCGGGCGCGCGAGCGCCTTTGCACCACCTCGAGAAGGGGCGGACATCCACGCGGATGTCCGCCCCTTCCGTTTTGCCTGCTCGCCGCGGCCCCCTAGGAGCCGTGTCCGAATGGCCCCGGGTCCCTAAATCGTGGGTTCGGGGGTCCGGAAATCTGCGCCGTTGCCCCGAATGGGCTACCGTGCCTCCCGATGCCGATCACGGCGGGATGACGTTGGGCCCGGGGCTGGCCAGGAAAGAAAACTGGTGAGTAACCTGTTCGCACTCAGCTCGTTGCACCTGGTTGACGCGGGTTCATGGGGCGCCTGGAGCCCGCACCCCGCCGCCGACGCGGGCGGCATGGGTGTGGCAGCGGGCGCAATGACGCGGAACAGCTCCTGGAGGTGCGATGGGTGCCGAGGTGGTCATCGAAGGCCTGACCAAGTCCTTCGGTAAGCAGGCCATCTGGCGGGACGTCACGCTGACCCTGCCGCCAGGCGAGGTGTCGGCGATGCTCGGACCGTCCGGAACCGGCAAGTCGGTGTTCCTCAAGTCGATGATCGGGCTGCTCAAGCCCGACCGCGGCCGGTGCGTGATCAACGGCGTGGACATCGTCACCTGCTCCGAGCACAAGCTCTACGAGATCCGGAAGCTCTTCGGCGTCCTCTTCCAGGACGGCGCGCTGTTCGGCTCGATGAACCTCTACGACAACGTCGCCTTCCCGCTGCGCGAGCACACGAAGAAGTCCGAGACGGAAATCCGCCGGATCGTCCTCGAGAAGCTCGACATGACCGGTCTCAACGGCGCCGACAAGAAGCTGCCCGGCGAGATCTCCGGCGGTATGCGCAAGCGCGCCGGCCTCGCCCGCGCCCTGGTGCTCGACCCGGAGATCATCCTGGTCGACGAGCCGGACTCGGGTCTCGACCCGGTCCGCACCACCTACATCTCGCAGCTGTTCCTCGACGTCAACGCGCAGATCGACGCGACGTTCCTGATCGTCACGCACAACATCAACCTGGCCCGCACGGTGCCGGACAACCTGGGCATGCTCTTCCGCAAGGAACTGGTCATGTTCGGCCCGCGCGAGGTGCTGCTGACCAGCGAGGAGCCGGTCGTCAAGCAGTTCCTCAACGGGAAGATGCAGGGCCCGATCGGCATGTCCGAAGAGAAGGACAGCGCCCAGATGGCGGCCGAGCAGGCGATGTTCGACGCCGGGCACCACGCCGGCGGGGTCGAGGACGTCTCCGGGGTGCCGCCGCAGATGCAGCCGACGCCGGGCGTGCCGACCCGGATGGGCGCGGTCCGCCGCAAGGACCGCGTCATGGAGATCATGCACCGCCTCCCGGACGCCGCCCAGCAGAGCATCATCGCCTCCCTGAGCCCCGAGGAGCAGCGCCACTACGGCGTCAGCCCGCGGCAGGTCGCGCACGCCCAGCAGCAGCAACAGCAGCAGGTCCCGGCGGGCGCCCGGCAGGGTGACGGGGTGCCGAACCAGCACCACGGCCAGCTGCCCGCCGACCAGGTCGCGCGGATCCCCGGCGGCGGCCAGCCCCCGAGACCCGGCGCACGGCGCATGCCGCCGCCGCCGAACAACGGGCCAGGTGGCCGGTGAGCTCTCCCGCATCACAGGCGAAGATCCCCGGGATCGGGATGCTCCGAGAGACCGGGAACCTGTTCGCTCTCGGCCTGGACATCGTCCGCGGCCTGTTCCAGCGCCCGTTCCAGCTGCGGGAGTTCATCCAGCAGTCGTGGTTCATCGCGAGCGTGACCATCCTGCCGACGGCGCTGGTGGCCATCCCGTTCGGCGCGGTCATCTCGCTGCAGTTCGGTTCGCTCGCCCGCCAGCTGGGCGCGCAGTCCTACACCGGCGCGGGCTCGGTGCTCGCCACCGTGCAGCAGGCCAGTCCGCTGGTCACCGCGCTGCTGGTGGCGGGCGCGGGCGGCTCGGCCGTCTGCGCCGACATCGGCGCCCGGACCATCCGCGAAGAGATCGCCGCGATGGAGGTGCTCGGCGTCTCCGCGGTGCAGCGGCTGATCGTGCCGCGCACCCTCGCGATGATGCTCGTCGCGCTGCTGCTCAACGGCATGGTCAGCGTCATCGGCGTGCTCGGCGGCTACTTCTTCAACGTCGTGCTGCAGGGCGGGACGCCGGGTGCGTACCTGGCGAGCTTCTCCGCCCTCGCGCAGCTGCCCGACCTCTGGGTCGGCGAGATCAAGGCGCTGATCTTCGGGTTCATCGCCGCCGTCGTCGCGGCCTACCGGGGCCTCAACCCCTCCGGCGGCCCGAAGGGCGTCGGGGACGCGGTGAACCAGTCGGTGGTCATCACGTTCCTGCTGCTGTTCGTCGTGAACTTCGTGATCACCCTGATCTACCTGCAGATCGTGCCCGGGAAGCTGGATTAGCGCATGACGTTCCTCCAGGGCGCGAAACGCGTCGCCAACCGTCCTCTCCAGACACTGGACACCCTCGGTGACCAGATGTCGTTCTACGGCCGGGCGCTGCTGTGGACGCCGCGGACGCTGCGCCGCTACACCAAAGAGGTCCTCCGGCTGCTGGCCGAGGTGAGCTTCGGGTCCGGCTCGCTCGCGGTCATCGGCGGCACGGTCGGCGTGATGGTCGGCCTGACGCTGTTCACCGGTGTTCTCGTCGGCCTCCAGGGCTACTCGGCGCTGAACTCGATCGGGACGTCGGCCTTCACCGGCTTCCTGACGGCGTTCTTCAACACGCGTGAGATCGCCCCGCTGGTCGCCGGGCTCGCGCTGAGCGCGACCGTCGGCGCCGGGTTCACCGCGCAGCTCGGCGCGATGCGGATCTCTGAGGAGATCGACGCGCTCGAAGTCATGGGCGTGCCGAGCCTGCCGTACCTGGTGACGACGCGGATCATCGCCGGGTTCGTCGCGGTCATCCCGCTCTACATCATCGGCCTGCTGAGCTCGTACCTCGCGTCACGGCTGGTCGTCATCTACATCTACAACCAGTCGGCCGGTACCTACGACCACTACTTCGACCTGTTCTTACCACCGCAGGACGTGCTGTATTCGTTCATCAAGGTGCTGCTCTTCAGCGTCCTGATCATCCTGTCGCACTGCTACTTCGGTTACCGCGCGACCGGCGGCCCGGCCGGCGTCGGCGTCGCGGTCGGCAAGGCCGTGCGCCTGTCCATCGTCACGGTGTCGATCATGAACTTCTTCATCGGGTTCGCCATCTGGGGAACCGACGTCACGGTAAGGATCGCGGGATGAGGACGCTCCGACGCAGGCTGCTCGGCCTGCTGCTCATCGCCGTGATGGTCGGCGGGGTGGCGCTGTCCATCGCGCTCTACGACAAGGCGTTCACGCCGGTCGTCACGGTCAAGCTGCAGGCCGACAAGATCGGCAACCAGCTGATCAAGCAGTCCGACGTCAAGGTGCGCGGGCTGATCGTCGGCTCGGTCCAGGACATCACCGCCACCGCGGACGGCGCGGAGCTGACGCTCGCGCTGACCCCCGCGTCGGCCAAGCTGATCCCGGAGAACGTCTCGGCGCGGTTCCTGCCCAAGACGCTCTTCGGCGAGCGGTACGTCTCGCTGGAGATCCCGAAGGACCCCTCGGCGAAGACGCTGGCCAGCGGCGACGTCATCCCGCAGGACCGGACGTCGAGCGCGGTCGAGCTGGAGCAGGCCTTCGCGCACCTGATGCCGGTGCTGCAGGCCGTCCAGCCGCAGAAGCTGTCGGCGACGCTCACCGCGATCTCCACCGCGCTGCAGGGCCGCGGCGACCAGCTCGGCGACACGCTCACGCAGCTGGGCACCTACATCGGCGAGCTGAACCCGCACGAGCCTGAGCTCCAGCACAACCTCAAGGCGCTCGCGGAGTTCTCGGACCACCTGAAGGACGCCACGCCGGACCTGGTGCAGAGCCTCGACAACCTGAGCACGACGACCCGGACCGTGGTCGACGAGCGGCAGAACCTGTCGGACCTCTACGGCAGCCTGACGACGGCGTCGGTCGACCTGCAGACCTTCCTGCAGAACAACAAGGACAACATCATCTCCCTCGTCGACACCGCCCGGCCGACGGCCGAGCTGCTGGCGAAGTACGCGCCGGAGTACCCCTGCGTGATCTCCCAGATGGCCCAGAACGTGCCGCTGATCGACCAGGCGCTCGGCAAGGGCACCAACCAGCCGGGCCTGCACGCGACGATCGAGATCATCGTGCCGCGCGCGCCCTACAAGGCGGGCAAGGAAGAGCCGCGGTTCGAGGACAAGCGCGGTCCGCGCTGCTACGACATGAAGAACATCCCGAAGCCGTTCCCGTCCGAGCCGCCGGACGGCGCGTTCAAGGACGGCACGCAGCACCAGGCCGCGCCGAAGACCGTCGGCGAGGGCCTCAACCCGGCCAACTTCAAGCAGGACGCGGCCGGCGGCAACGGCGGCGGCGGTGACCTGGCGTACTCGACCGCGGAGCAGGGCTTCCTGGCCGACCTCCTCGGCCCGCAGCTGGGCATGAACGCCACCGACGTCCCGGGCTGGAGCTCGCTGCTCGTCGGTCCGCTCTACCGCGGGGCGGAGGTGACGGTGAAGTGAGGGGCCTGCTCGCGCCGCTGATCAAGCTCGGCATCTTCGTGGTGGTCACCGTGGTGCTCACGACGATCCTCGGGATCAGCATCGCCAACATCAACACCACCAGCACCAACGCCTACAAGGCGCGCTTCACCGACGCGACCCTGCTGCTGCCCAACGACGACGTCCGCATCGCCGGCGTCCGGGTCGGGCAGGTCAAGGACGTCAAGATCGTCGACAAGCGCCAGGCCGAGGTCGAGTTCGAGGTCGACGCCGGGCGGCAGCTGCCGGCCGGGGTGACCGCGCAGATCAAGTTCCGGAACCTGGTCGGACAGCGCTACGTCTCGCTCGGCGAGGGCGACGACTCCTCCGGGAAGACGCTCAGCCCCGGCGGCACGATCCCACTGGACCGGACCACGCCGGCGCTCGACCTGACCGAGCTGTTCAACGGCTTCAAGCCGCTGTTCACCGCGCTCAACCCGGACGACGTCAACAAGCTGTCCTACGAGGTCATCCAGGTCCTGCAGGGCGAGGGCGGCACCGTCGAGAGCCTGCTTTCGCACACCGCGTCGCTGGCCACCACGATCGCCAACAAGGACCAGGTCATCGGCGAGGTCATCGACAACCTCAACTCGGTGCTCGACACGGTCAACGCGCACACGCCGCAGCTGAACGACCTGATCGTCAAGCTGCAGCAGCTGACGTCCGGGCTGGCCGCCGACCGCAAGCCGATCGGCGACGCCATCGAGAGCCTCGGCAACCTCGCCCAGACGACGTCCGGCCTGCTGAGCGACGTCCGGGAGCCGCTGAAGAACGACATCAGCGCCCTCGGCACCCTCACGAACCAGCTCAACAAGAACGAGCCGGAGCTGGAGCACTTCATCCAGTTCCTGCCCACGAAGGTGAGCACGCTGACCCGCACCGCGGACTACGGCTCCTGGTTCAACTTCTACGCCTGCGAGTTCACTGGGACGGTCAGCTTGCCGCCATTGATCCCTGCGACGGACCTGCCCCTGCTGCCGGCGAACCGGGAGAGGTGCAAGGGATGAAGTCGTTCCAGAAGCGCAACCCGGTGCCGATCGCGCTGGTCGGCATCGCCGTGCTGGCGCTCGGCTTCATCGCCGCGCTGAACTCCGACGACCTGCCGGTGATCGGCGGCGGCACGACCTACTCCGCCGAGTTCAGCGAGGCTTCCGGGCTGCAGAAGGACAACGACGTCCGGGTCGCCGGCGTCAAGGTCGGCAAGGTCAGCGACATCGAGCTCGACGGCGCGTCGGTGAAGGTCTCCTTCAAGGTCAAGGACGCCTGGCTGGGCGACCGCACCAGCGCCGCGATCAAGATCAAGACGCTGCTCGGGCAGAAGTACCTGTCGCTCGACCCGCAGGGGGAGGGCGCGCTCAGCCCGGGCACGGCGATCCCGCGGGACCGCACGATGGCCCCCTACGACGTGCTCGACGCGTTCCGCGGGCTGTCGCAGACGGTCGACAACATCGACACCAAGCAGCTGGCGCAGAGCTTCGACACCATCTCGCAGACCTTCGCCAACACGCCGCAGGACGTGAAGGGCGCGCTGTCGGGGCTCTCGAAGCTGTCGGACACGATCGCCTCGCGCGACCAGCAGCTGTCCAACCTGCTGGCCAACACCCGCGAGGTGTCGCAGACCCTGGTCGACCGCGACGCCGAGGTGCAGAAGCTTCTCACCGACGGCAACAAGCTGCTCGACGAGCTGTCGAAGCGCGAAGACGCGATCACGTCGCTGCTCAACGGCTCCCGTGAGCTCGCGACGCAGCTGCAGGGCCTGATCGACGACAACGACAAGCAGCTCGACCCGGTGCTCACCTCGCTGGACCAGCTGACCTCGATGCTGCAGCGCAACCAGGACTCCCTGGCCGAGGGCATCAAGAAGTTCGCGCCGTTCATCCGGGTCTTCACCAACACCATCGGCAACGGCCGCTGGTTCGACAACTACATCTGCGGCCTGCTGCTCCCGTCGATGGGCCCGCTCAACGAAGAGGGGTGCTACACGAAATGAGTGACACCCGCTTCGGATCGGCCCTGACCAGGGGCTTCACCATCGCGATCGTCCTGGCGCTCGTCGTCGCCGGCGGGATCTGGTGGACCCTGAAGGACGCCGGCCGCAACCACCTGACCGCGTACTTCGCCGGCGCCGTCGGCCTGTACGAGGGCAACAGCGTGCGGATGCTCGGCGTCGACATGGGCACGGTCACCAAGATCACCCCCATGGGCAACCAGGTGAAGGTCGAGTTCGAGTACGACCGCAAGGTCGCCGTCCCGGCCGACGCCAAGGCACTCATCGTGGCGCCGTCGCTCGTCTCCGACCGGTACGTGCAGCTCGCCCCGGCCTACACCGGCGGCCCGCGGATCTCCGACGGCGCGGTCATCGGCCTCGACCGCACCGAGGTGCCCCTCGAGGTCGACCAGCTGGCGTCCAGTCTGGCCCGGGTCAGCGAGACCCTCGGCCCGAACGGCGCCAACAAGAACGGGTCGCTGTCGAACCTGCTGAACACCGCGGCGGCGAACGTCGACGGCAACGGCCAGGCCCTGCACGACACGATCACCAAGCTCGGCCAGGCGGCCGGCACCCTCGCGGGCAACAAGGACGACCTGTTCTCCACCGTCGAGAACCTCGGGAAGTTCTCGCAGACGCTGGCCGACTCCGACAAGTCCGTGCGCAGCTTCGAGAGCCAGCTCGCCGACGTCAGCGGCTACCTGGCGTCCGAGAAGGACAACCTGGCCGCGACCGTGCAGCAGCTCGGCACCACGCTCACCGCGGTGCAGTCGTTCATCGACCAGAACCACGACCGGCTCAAGTCCAATGTGGACAAACTGGCCGGGGTCACCAAGGTCCTCGTCGACCAGCGCAGCTCGCTGGCCGAGATCCTCGACGTCGCCCCGGTCGGCCTGAGCAACCTGGTCAACACGTACAACGGCTCGTCCGGCACGCTCGACGCCCGGCCGAACCTCAACGAGCTGACCCAGCCGCCGCTGGTGATGATCTGCCGGCTGCTCAAGCAGGCCGGCAAGGGCATCCCGGACGTGCTCGGCAGCGCCTGCGAGGGCATCGCCGGCGTGGTCGACGGGCTGGTCCCGCTGCCGTCCGTGGCGCAGACCGTCCAGGCGCTGCAGTCGGGCAAGCTGCCGCCCCTGCCCTTGCCCCTCGCCGGGCAGCTCTACAGCTCGGGAGGTGGCCAGTGAGGAAGCTCCTGACCGTCGGGGCGCTGGTCACGGTGTCGGCGCTGACGCTGTCCGGCTGCGCCTTCAACGGCATCTACGACCTGCCGCTGCCCGGTGGCGCCGACCTCGGCGACCACCCGTACACGGTGAACGTCGAGTTCCGGGACGTGCTCGACCTGACCCCGCAGGCCGGGGTGAAGGTCAACGAGGTGCCGGTCGGCCGGGTCGAGAACGTCGGCCTCACCAAGGACGGCTGGCACGCGCTGGTGACGCTCAAGGTCAACGGTGACGTCAAGCTGCCGGCCAACGCGCTCGCCAACGTCAAGCAGTCGAGCCTGCTCGGCGAGAAGTACGTCGAGCTGGCCTCGCCCGGCGAAGACCAGGCCCAGGGCAAGCTCGCCGACAACGCGACGATCCCGCTGGCCAGGACGAACCGCAGCGTCGAGGTCGAAGAGCTGCTCGGCGCGCTGTCGCTGCTGCTCAACGGCGGCGGGGTCGACCAGCTCAACACCATCACCAAGGAGCTCAACAACGCCACGTCCGGCCGCGAGCCGGACATCAAGGCGCTGCTGGACAACGCGAACCAGCTGGTGACGAACCTCGACCAGCAGTCGCGCAACATCACCCGCGCGCTCGACGGCCTGAACCGGCTCTCCACGACGCTCAACGACCAGAAGGACAAGCTGGTCGGCGCGGTCGACAACCTCGGGCCCGGGCTCGGCGTCCTGGAGCAGCAGCGCGGCCAGCTGGTCACGATGCTGCAGGCGCTGGACAACCTCTCCGGCGTCGCCACCGACACGGTGAACCGGTCGCAGAAGGACCTCGTCGCGGACCTGAAGGCGCTGACGCCGACGCTGCAGAAGCTCGGCGAAGCGGGCAACGACCTGCCGAAGGCGCTGGAGATCCTGCTGACGTTCCCGTTCAGCGACCAGGCCGTCAACGGCGTCAAGGGCGACTACTTCAACCTGTTCGCCAAGGTGGACCTGAACCTGAAGACCGTCGTCGAGAACCTCGGCAACAGCAGGCAGAACATCCTGTCCGGTCAGCTGCCGCTCGCCGGCCTGACCGGCGGGACCGAGGGCGCGTCGGGCAACCCGCCGCTGCCGATCCCCGGTGAGAGCGGCCAGCCGCAGTCCGGGCAGTCGAAGCCGGGGCTCGGCAACCTCTTCGGGCTCCTGTCGGGAGGGGCCGGCTGATGTTGGTGCGCAAGACGAGGTTCCAGCTGATCGCGTTCGCGGTCATTTCGATCGTCGCGATCGTGTACGCGCTGATCCGGTTCGCCGGGCTGGGCACGGTGTTCGGCAACGACGGCTACACGGTGAAACTGCAGCTCAACGAGTCGGGCGGCATCTTCACCAACGCCGAGGTCACCTACCGCGGCTACAACATCGGCCGGGTCGGCGAGCTGCGGCTCACCCAGACCGGGCTCGAGGCGGACCTCAACATCGACCCGTCGGCGCCGCAGGTGCCCGCGGACCTCGACGCCGTCGTCGCCAACCGGTCGGCGGTCGGCGAGCAGTACGTCGACCTCAAGCCGAAGGCCGACAAGGGCCCGTACCTGGCGGCCGGCTCGGTCATCCCGGCGGCGAAGACGACCACCCCGGTCAGCACCGACCGGCTGATCGGCGACCTCGACACGCTGGCCGCGTCGGTCCCGGTCGACTCGCTGCGCACGGTCGTCGACCAGTCCTACGACGCCTTCCGCGGCACCGGCGGCGACCTGCAGAAGCTCCTGGACACCGCGCGCAGCTTCACCACGACCGCGCAGCAGTACCTGCCGCAGACCATCCAGCTGCTCGACCAGGGCGGCAAGGTGCTGGACACGCAGAACGACGAGGCGGCGAACTTCGCGTCGTTCAGTAAGAGCCTCAACCAGCTCACCGGCACCCTGAAGAACTCCGACGGCGACCTGCGCAAGCTCATCGGCATCACGCCGCAGGTGGCCGCCCAGGTCAGCCAGGTGCTCAAGGAGTCCGGACCGGGCCTCGGCGCGCTGACGGCGAACCTGCTCACCACGGCCAACCTGACCGTGACCCGCCTCGACGGCATCGAGCAGGGCCTGGTCACCTACCCGGCGCTGGCCGGCGCGGCCAGCAGTGTCGCGCCCGGCGACGGCACCGCGCACCTCGGGCTGGTGCTCAACCTGTTCAACCCGCCGTCCTGCACCAAGGGCTACCTGCCGTACTCGCAGTACCGCACCGGCAACGACCTCTCGGCGAAGCCGGCGAAGGAAGACGCGTACTGTGCCGAGCCGAAGGGCAGCCCGATCAACGTGCGCGGGTCGCAGAACGCGCCGTACGGCGGGGTGCCGGTCGCGCCTTCGCAGAGCGACGTCGACGCGAACGCGAACCGGCCGGCGGAGGAGCTCGCCGAGGAGCGCGACACGCGGGGCGTGCCGGGCATCGTCGGCAGCCCCGGCGTCAGCCTGAACAGCCTGGGCTCGCTGCTCGGCCTCGCCTGACGTGGATTTGATGACCGTTACCTACCCTGGAGTGCTATGAGTTCGGACGAGCCGGCCGCCGTCGCGGTGGACGAGGCCGAGGAGCCGGCCCCCGAGACGTCGCCGAAGGAGTCGTCCTCGCGGATCCTGGTGCTCGGCGCCGCGGCGCTGGCCCTGGCCGCGCTGATCGCGGCGGCGATCTTCGGCGTCCAGTGGTGGGTGGCCGCGAACGACGACAACGCCGACCTGGCGGCGTCGCGCGAAGCCGTGGTCAAGGCGGGCACCAATGCCCTGAAGGCCTACACCGAGGTCGACTACCAGGACCTGGACGGCTTCTTCACCCGGCAGAAGTCCGTGTCGGACGACAAGATGTCGCAGCAGATCGACCAGTCGGCACCGACGTTCCGCAAGGCGCTCGCCGACGCCAAGACGAAGGTCACCACGGACGTCCAGGACATCGCCGTCGAGGAGCTCGACGACCACGAAGGCAAGGCCAGCTTCCTCGCCGCCATCGCCACCACCGTCACCCAGGGGGACAAGAGCAGCGCGAAGCCGCTGCGCCTCGAAGTGTCGATGACCCGCGTGGGCAACGACTGGAAGCTGTCCGGCATCGACAGCGTCCCGCTCGTCGCTGCCGGTCAGTAGCGCCACCTGTAAGGAGCTTGTAGTGCCCCCCTCCCGCCGCCAGCCGCCACGCAGCAGCAGCACGCCGCCGTCGCGCCGGCCCCGCGTGGCCGGCCTGCGCAAGCCCGCGTCGGACGAGTCCGCCGCCGAGCGGACCGGCCAGCTCCCCGCGGTGCCCGCCGAGACCAAGAAGCCCCGGCCGCGCCCGGCGCCGCGCCCCGCGCCGCGGCCCGCCGAGCCGTTCGAGCCGGCCAAGGGCCGGATCGACGGCGACGCCGTGTCCTCGGCCGAGGACACCGCGGTGTTCGCGGCCGTCTCGACCGAAGAGGAAGACCCGAAGGTCGACGCCCTCACCGGCGAGCCCGCCGAGGACGAAGCCCCGGCCCGGCCGGCGCCGCGGCGGAAGAAGCGCGACACCGGCATCGCGAAGCCGACCGACGTCGCCGAGGCCGAGGCGGCCGCTTCCGAGGACGAAGAGCCCGCGAAGCCGAAGACTTCGCTCACCCAGCGGCCGTATGTGGTCGCGGGCGCGCTGGTGCTCGTCGCGCTGGTCCTGGGCGGGCTGGCGTTCTGGTTCAAGTCCGAAGAGGTCCAGGTCTCCTCGGCGACCAGCAACACCGCGCTGCTCGACGTCGCGAAGACCGCCCAGGTCAAGGACGCCGTCTCGAAGGCGGCCGAGTCGCTGTTCTCCTACGACTTCAACAACATCAAGAAGACCGAGGACGCGGCGAACGACCTGCTCGCCAACGACGACGTCAAGAACAAGTACAACTCGCTGATGGGCGAGGTGAAGCGGCTCGCCCCGCAGCAGAAGATGGTCGTCACCTGCAAGGTGACCCGGGCCGCGGTGATCATGCTCAACGGCGACCTGGCGAAGGTGATGGTCTTCGTCGACCAGACCTCGACCCGCACGGACACGAAGAAGACGACCGCGGGAACGGCCCAGCTCCACCTGAACGCCCAGCTCCAGGGCGACAAGTGGAAGATCACCGACATGGACACCTACAACGCCCCGAAGGTCCCGGCGGCGAGCCAGGCGCCGGCGTCCCCGTCCCCGTCGAAGTAGTGGTCCCCCTCGGTAAGGTCGTCTGGCAGAACGTGACGACCTCGAGGGGGAAACCGATGAGCGTCATCCCGGACAGCCACCGCGACCTGCTGGAGCGGCCGCTGTACGCCCACCTGGCCACGGTCCGGCCCGACGGCCGGCCGCAGGTCAACCCGATGTGGTTCGCGTGGGACGGCGAGCGCGTCCGCTTCACGAACACCACGCTCCGGCAGAAGTACAAGAACGTGACCGCCCACCCGGAGGTCGCGTTCTCGGTCAACGACCCGGACCAGCCCTACCGGTACCTGGAGGTCCGCGGCGTCGTCGAGCTCATCGACGACGACTCGAAGGGCGAGTTCTTCGGTGAGCTGGCCGCGCGCTACGGCCTCGAACTGGACGGCCCGCCCGGGGACGTCGAGCACCGCGTGGTCTACGTCGTGAAGCCGACGTCGATCAGCAAGCAGTAGCCGGTGGGAGCCGAACAGGCCGCGATGTCCCTGGCCGGGCTCGCGGCCGGGGACGCGTTCGGGGCCCAGATCCTGCTGCCGGGCGACCACCCGGACGTCGTCGGCCGCCGGCTGCCGATCCCGCCGTGGCGCTGGACGGACGACACCGAGACGGCCTGCTCGATCGTCGCGGTCCTGAGGAGCCACGGTTTCGTCGACCAGGACGCGCTGGCCCGCTCGTTCGCCGAGCACATGGACCCCGCCCGCGGCTACGGCCCGGGCGCGGAGTGGCGCCTGAACCGGATCCGCCGCGGCGAGCCGTGGCAGGAGGTCGCGGAGGCCGGCGGCCGCGCCTCCTGGGGCAACGGCGGCGCGATGCGCGTGGCACCGCTGGGCGCGTGGTTCTGCGACAACCTGCCGCAGGCGTTGCGCCAGGCCGAGCTGTCGGCGGAGATCACCCACGCCCACTTCGAGGGGGTCGCGGGCGCGGTGGCCGTCGCGGCGGCGGCCGCGGTGCGGGCGGCGGCACCGGAGGCGGACCTGCTGCCGTCGGTGATCCCCCTGGTCCCACCGGGCCGCGTCCGCGACGGCCTCACGGCGGCCCTGAAGGTCTCTGACGCCGCCGAAGCGGCGGAAGTCCTGGGAACCGGCCGCGAGATGGCCGCACACGACACGGTGCCCCTGGCCCTGTGGATCGCGGCGGCGTTCGAAGGGAGTTTCGCCGACGCGCTGTGGACGACGGCCCAGCTGGCAGAGGACGTGGACACGGTAGGAGCCATCGTGGGCGGCGTGCTGGCGGCGGGCGGGACGCTGCCCCCGGAAGAGTGGGTGGCGGCGTGTGAGCCGTTACCGGAGTGGCTCGGCTGACCGGACGATCGACGGCAACCCGGGGGCATCGATCCGCTCCTCGACGAGGTGGACGCTGGTGGGCGTGACCCGGTAGACCAGCGACCAGCCGCCGGCCCGGCTCGAGTTCGACACCGTCAGCTCGGTCCCGTGGAGCTCGATGGCGATGCCGCCGTGCTGGCCCGGCACCGGGAACCACAGCTTCGGGTCGGCCAGTTCGAGGATCGGTGCCAGCTGGGGGAGCCGGAGCTGCTGCCGTGCCACGAAATCGGCGTACCGGTTGCCGCGGACGACCATGGTCAGGTGTTCTTCGAGGCCGCGGAGGACGTCGTCGGCCAGTGGATGCCGGACGACCGGCTGCAAAATGCCGGACAGGTGCTGGTGCCCGCGGTGCTGCGCGATGGCCGACGGGGTCTGCCCGGCGGCGGTGCGCAGGAGCCGCCACGCGCCGAGCTCGACCAGCCGCTGGGCCACTTCGACGGGAGCTCCGTGCCAGGCTGCCTGGTGCAGCGGGGCGAAGCCCTCGGTGCCGCCGAGGCGGACGCGGTTGACGTACCGGGTGTCCAGCACCGCGAACAGGTGCTGCCAATTGCCGTTGCGAGCCGCGTCGGCGATCTGGTCGCGGTGAGCGGCCTCCTGCGGGGAGCAGGTCGTCCGCTGCGTCACGCCGTCCCACTCGTGATCCTCGGCCCGCGGCGGCGGAGCGGGAGCGGACGGCTGGGGTTCGGTCACGGGGTGCAGGCCGTCGCCCTCGCGGTACCCGGGCGCGAAGTTGTCGCCTTCGCGCGGCTTCGCGACGAGCCCCTTGCGCCGCATTTCCGCCAGCCGGGCTTCGGTCCGCAGCCGCTTTTCCCGCAGTTCGGGGGACAGGCTGCTGGCCGGCATGTGGTACTTGCGGACCAGCTCGATCACCTCGTCGCTCAGCCCCCGGGCTCGCAGCGTCTCCTCGGTGTCTCCTGGTTCGAACGGCATTTCAGCGCCCCATGTCCTTGAGCCGGAACTTCCACGTGTTGCTCGCCTCGTCGAGTTGCCGGTCGAGCACTTCGAAGCGGCTGCCCGGCGGGAACAGCACCTCCTGTTGGCCGACCGACGGGTCCTTGAGCCACGAGATGTCGCGTCCGGTCGTCGACTCGATGGTCATCTGCACGTTGCCGCTGTACGCCACCGCCGCGTCCGAACTGGTGAACGCTGGTTCCTGCACCACGGTGCCGACCCGGTAGCGGTCGAGGAACGTGGTCATGTCGCCGATTTCGATGCCGCGGTGGACCTCGCCCACGTACGGATCCAGCTTGTTCAGCCCCGACACCATCTCGCGGATCTCCGGATCCATCCTGCCCAGTGCCGCGCTGTCGCCCTGCCACAGGGCCTGGTTGAGGTCCTGGTGCGCCATGCCCGTGTAGTGGTCGAGCGCCCGGATCTCCTCGTTCGCGAGCCCGACGTCCGGGGCCCGGTCCAGCTGTTCCTGCAGCAGCCGCTGGTTCTCCGGGCCGAACTTGTCGGTGAACGCGTCGTGGTCCGCCTGCGTCGTGTGGTGGCCCGGGTCCTGGTAGTCCGCCGGGTCGTGCGGCTGCGGTGGCCCGGCGTCCCGCGGGCTCTCGACCAGCTCCGACCGGTCGAACGCGGCTTCGTGCGGGTTCTCCGTCGACCACCCGGGCGGCGTCGCCGGGTCCTTCTCCGGCGGCGTGAAGTCGTGGCCGGCCGGGCCGAAGTCCGCCGGAACCGGCTCGGGCTCCGGCACCGGAGCCGGTCGTTCCACCACTCCCGCCTCGCGGCCGGCGGCGGCCTCGGCCGTCCGCCCGACGCTCGCCACCTCTTCGCCCGCCGAGGCGACGCGCTCGCCCGCCGCCCCCGCGCCGTCCGAAGCCACCGCCATCGCCACGTTCGGGACCAGCTTGCCCATCGCCTCGAACGGGTCGCTGCCCCAGCCGTCGCCCACCATGCCCTGGACCACGTCCAGCGGGTGGTTCACCGTGTGCAGCAGCCCGGCCGCCGTGCCCGACAGACCCGCGACGTACTCCGCCGGGTGCGTGACGTTGTACGGGTCCAGCGGGTTCAGCGACCGGCCGAACTTGAGGACGTCACCCGCGCCCTTGACCATCCCGCCGTAGAAGTGGACGAGCCCGTCGCCGCCCTCCTGGAGCAGGTCGCCACCCTCGGCCAGCAGCCGGTCGGTGAACCGCGGCTCCGCGGGTGCCTTCGCCGTCGCCGCCTCCACCGCCGCCTTGGCGCGGTCGCCCTCGGCGTTCCGGCGGGTGCGGGCGTCCGAAAGCAGCTGCCGGGCCCTTGCCGCACCCGCGGCACCAGGGTCGGTGAAGGGGCCGCTCTGCGGCGCGGCGTCGTACGCGGTCCGGGCCTGTTCCGACTGCCGGCGGGCCGCCGCGTAGAGGCGGGCGGCCTCCGCGGCCTGGCCCTGCGCCCACTGCACGACATCGGCGAAGGCGGTCAAAGCCCCCGAAGCTCGCGTGCACGCCTCCGCGGCGTCGGACCACTGCGCTGGATGTTGGCGGTATTGAGCGCGGAACTTGTCGGCGGCGTCTCCGGTCCAGTGGGCCGTGTCGATCCGGTTCAGCCCGTCGGCGGTCTTGCCGAACGCCCCGCCGAACTTCGCCAGGTGGCCGGCCGCGGTCCGCAGCGCGCCGGCGTCGCCGTGGACGAGCTGCTTCGGGTCGTCCGACTGCCCCAGCTGTGCTTCGCCGACCTGAGCGCCGAGCGCGTCCGCGACGCTGTCACCGAAGCCGTCGACGGCCTCGGCCGCCGAATGCAGCCCCACCGCGTCCAGGCCGTCGCCGACGACGTGCGCCGCCTGATTCGCCACCTTGCCCAGCCCGCGGCCGACCGTCTCCACGGCGTCCTCGGCCCGGTCCTCGATCTCGTCGAGGAACTCCCAGACGCCCATCAGCCCGCCTCCGGCGCCGGGCCGAACACCCGGTCCTCGGTGGCGGCGAACTCCTCGCCCGCGCCGGCCAGCCCGGCCGCCGTCTTGCCCAGCCCCAGCGGGCCCTCGGCGAGGTCGCGGCCCTCCGCCCGCCACTGCGCGGCCATCTGCTGCCCGGCCTTGTCCCACGAGCCCGCGCTGTAGTCGGGGCGCGCGCCGGCCGCGAGCTGCTGCCAGGACTGCTGCTCGGTCTGCTCGTCGCTCTGGTGCGGGTTGCTGCCGAAGTCGACGGCGACGTCCTTGAGCAGGCCGACCGCGTACTGCTCCATGTCGTGGTAGCGGCCGGCGGCGAGGCCGAGCCGCGCGGCGACCTGGTTGCCGTCCTGGACCAGCGTCCGGACGCCCCACTCCCAGCGTTCGCAGAACTGCCCGAACGCATCCTGCAGGCCCGCGTGCCCGACCTCGAGCCCGGACAGCTCCAGTTCGGAGAACCCGCGCCCGGCCTCGGCGCCTTCGGCGAAGCCGAGCGCCTTGAGCTCGGCGATCGCCTCTTGGATGCCCTGGGCGGTCTCCTGCAGCGCGGCCGGTTCGAGGCCGTACCCCTCGCCGGCCATCAGGCGTCCAGCGCGAGCTCGTCGGGCACGATCCCGCGCATCGGGGGCAGCAGCATCGGCCGGTCGCCGGCGACGTCCAGCGCGACGCCGACCGGCCGGTCCGCGCTCGCCGGTGCCACGGTCAGCAGCCGGCGGCCGAGGATCGTCACGTAGTCCTGCGCCGCGTCGCCGTCCCCGCCGCGGGCGAGCACCCACGCGGCCAGCTCGGCGGGCGAGGTGAAGGCGAAGACCCAGCGGATCCCGCCGGCGTCGGCCGCGGCCAGGCGGCCCCCGGGGGCCAGGGGAGCGAGGACCACGGTCGTGCGGAACGACTCGACCATCGCGCCGCCGGTGTCCGCGCCCGCTCGGACGCGCTCGATCAGGCGGGTCAGCTCGGACATGGCGACTACCCCTCGATCACAGTCGATCTCCCTCCGTGCACAGTAGCGGGTGACCGCCACGGCCGGGACCGGTTCGGACGGGACAGGAAGGTGTGACGCGTGCGTCAGGTGGGACGCGCCGGACGCGCCTTCGCCGTCACTGTGCGGTCGAGCCGTCAGGGTTCCCCGCGGAACCGGACGGGGGTCGAATGCCGTCCGCCGCGGTGAAGGTCTGGCACAAAGCCGCAGGTCGCGGCGCATTACTGGCGCTACTCGCCGGTAGCTGGAAGTATATTTGGCCGCTCACGCTCCGCTGACGTTCTCCCACGCTGCGCCAACCGGGCCGACCCCCGTGTGGCATCTTGACTCTCGGGCCCGGTGGGTTCACGCTTACTCCCGACGGCGAAACCGGCGGCCCTTGCGGGAGGGACAACCGGCTCGCCTGGAGGCATACCTGAAGACGTCGCGAGGCAGGCTGGGCCCCATCGGGAGCGCCCCCTGGACAGACCGCGCCGTTCGGGCTAGACTGCCTCTTTGCGCTGCCCTCTTTCAGGCTGCCCGGAGCCGGTAGTTAGGATAGTGGGCACACGGCACCCTTGACAGTCGCTGATAGCTGTTGCTATGGCGGCCGTCACCGCTCATTGTCCCCGGAAGGACGCATCTTGGCAGTCTCTCCCGCGAACCAGGCCACTGCTGCGACCACCTCGGCTGAATCTCGCTCGGAGTCCACGGGAATCCCCGGCGCGCCCAAGCGGGTTTCCTTCGCAAAGATTCGCGAACCCCTCAGCACCCCCAACCTGCTCGACGTCCAGATCCAGTCGTTCCAGTGGTTCACCGGGGACGAAGCGTGGTTCGAACGCCGTGTCGAAGAAGGAGAAGAGAACCCGATCGGCGGCCTCGAAGAGGTCCTGAACGAGATCTCCCCGATCGAGGACTTCTCCGGCTCGATGTCCCTGTCCTTCTCCGCTCCGCGCTTCGACGAGGTCAAGGCCTCGATCGAGGAGTGCAAGGACAAGGACATGACGTACGCCGCGCCGCTGTTCGTCACGGCCGAGTTCGTCAACAACAACACGGGCGAGATCAAGAGCCAGACGGTCTTCCTGGGCGACTTCCCGGTCATGACCGACAAGGGCACGTTCATCATCAACGGCACCGAGCGTGTCGTCGTGTCCCAGCTGGTCCGCTCGCCGGGTGTCTACTACTCGAAGGACGTCGACAAGACGACCGACAAGGACGTCTTCAGCGTCCGCGTGATCCCGAGCCGCGGTGCGTGGCTCGAGTTCGACGTCGACAAGCGCGACACCGTCGGCGTCCGCATCGACCGCAAGCGCCGCCAGCCGGTCACCGTGCTGCTGAAGGCACTGGGCTGGACCACCGAGGCGATCCGCGAGCGCTTCTCCTTCTCGGAGACGCTGCTGGCCACCCTCGAGAAGGACCACACCGCCGGCACCGACGAGGCGCTGCTCGACATCTACCGCAAGCTCCGCCCGGGCGAGCCGCCCACGAAGGAGAGCGCGCAGACCCTGCTGGAGAACCTGTTCTTCAAGGCGAAGCGCTACGACCTGGCGAAGGTCGGCCGGTACAAGGTCAACAAGAAGCTCGGCCTCGACACGCCGTACGACACCGGGACGCTGACCGAAGAGGACATCGTCACGACCATCGAGTACCTGGTCCGGCTGCACGCCGGCGAGGACAAGATGGACGCGCAGAACGGCACCGAGGTGCCGGTCGAGACCGACGACATCGACCACTTCGGCAACCGGCGCCTGCGCACGGTCGGCGAGCTGATCCAGAACCAGATCCGGGTCGGCCTCTCCCGCACCGAGCGCGTCGTGCGCGAGCGCATGACGACGCAGGACGTCGAGGCGATCACGCCGCAGACCCTGATCAACATCCGCCCGATCGGCGCGGCGATCAAGGAGTTCTTCGGCACCTCGCAGCTGTCGCAGTTCATGGACCAGAACAACCCGCTCTCGGGCCTGACGCACAAGCGTCGTCTCTCGGCCCTCGGCCCGGGCGGTCTGTCCCGTGAGCGCGCCGGCATGGAGGTCCGGGACGTCCACCCGTCGCACTACGGCCGGATGTGCCCGATCGAGACGCCGGAAGGCCCGAACATCGGCCTGATCGGCTCGCTCTGCTCGTACGCGCGGGTCAACCCGTTCGGCTTCATCGAGACGCCGTACCGCAAGGTCGTCGAGGGCCGGGTCACCGACCAGGTCGACTACCTGACCGCGGACGAAGAGGACCGGTACGTCAAGGCCCAGGCCAACGCGCCGATCTCCGACGACGGCACCTTCATCGAAGACCGCGTCATGGCCCGCCGCAAGGGTGGCGAGGTCGAGCTGATCGACCCGCTCGACATCGACTACATGGACGTCTCGCCGCGGCAGATGGTCTCGGTCGCGACGGCGATGATCCCGTTCCTCGAGCACGACGACGCCAACCGCGCCCTGATGGGTGCGAACATGCAGCGCCAGGCCGTGCCGCTGCTGCGCAACCAGGCCCCGTACGTGGGCACGGGTGTGGAGCTGCGCGCCGCGGTCGACGCCGGTGACGTGCTCGTCGCCGAGCAGGCCGGCATCGTCGAGGAGCTCTCGGCGGACCTGATCACGATCATGCACGACGACGGCACGCGGAAGAGCTACGGGCTGTACAAGTTCCGCCGCTCCAACCACGGCACCTGCTTCAACCACCGCCCGATCGTCAACGAGGGCGACCGGGTCGAGCAGGGTCAGGTCATCGCCGACGGCCCGTCCACCGAGAACGGTGAGATGGCGCTCGGCAAGAACCTGCTCGTCGCGGTCATGCCGTGGGAGGGCCACAACTACGAGGACGCGATCATCCTCTCCGAGCGCCTGGTGCAGGACGACGTCTTGACGTCGATCCACATCGAGGAGCACGAGATCGACGCCCGCGACACCAAGCTGGGCGCCGAGGAGATCACCCGGGACATCCCGAACGTCTCCGAGGAGGTCCTGGCCGACCTCGACGAGCGCGGCATCATCCGCATCGGTGCCGAGGTCCGCGACGGCGACATCCTGGTCGGCAAGGTCACGCCGAAGGGCGAGACCGAGCTGACCCCGGAGGAGCGCCTGCTCCGCGCGATCTTCGGCGAGAAGGCCCGCGAAGTCCGCGACACCTCGCTGAAGGTGCCGCACGGCGAGACCGGCAAGGTCATCGGCATCCGCGTGTTCTCGCGCGAGGACGACGACGAGCTGCCCCCGGGCGTCAACGAGCTGGTCCGCGTCTACGTGGCCCAGAAGCGCAAGATCCAGCCGGGCGACAAGCTCGCCGGCCGGCACGGCAACAAGGGTGTCATCGGCAAGATCCTGCCGGTCGAGGACATGCCGTTCATGGAGGACGGCACCCCGGTCGACATCATCCTGAACACCCACGGTGTGCCGCGACGGATGAACATCGGCCAGATCCTCGAGCTGCACCTGGGCTGGCTGGCCTCGCAGGGCTGGACGATCGAGGGCAACCCCGAGTGGGCGGCCAACCTGTCCGAGGAGCTCTACGACGTCGCGCCGAACACGAACACCGCCACCCCGGTGTTCGACGGCGCGAAGGAAGAGGAGCTCACCGGGCTGCTCGGGGCGACCAAGCCGAACCGCGACGGCGAGCGCATGGTCAAGGAGAACGGCAAGGCCACGCTGTTCGACGGCCGCTCCGGCGAGCCGTACCCGTACCCGGTGTCGGTCGGCTACATGTACATCCTGAAGCTGCACCACCTGGTCGACGACAAGATCCACGCCCGCTCCACCGGCCCGTACTCGATGATCACGCAGCAGCCGCTGGGTGGTAAGGCGCAGTTCGGTGGCCAGCGCTTCGGTGAGATGGAGTGCTGGGCGATGCAGGCGTACGGCGCTGCCTACACGCTGCAGGAGCTGCTGACGATCAAGTCGGACGACGTGGTCGGCCGCGTCAAGGTGTACGAAGCCATCGTCAAGGGGGAGAACATCCCCGAGCCGGGCATCCCGGAGTCGTTCAAGGTGCTCCTCAAGGAGCTCCAGTCGCTGTGCCTCAACGTCGAGGTGCTCTCCAGCGACGGCGCGGCGATCGAGATGCGCGACTCCGACGACGAGGACCTCGAGCGCGCCGCGGCCAACCTCGGCATCAACCTGTCCCGCAACGAGTCGCCCTCGGTGGACGACGTCGTGCACTGATCCGGTGTCGAGCGGGGACCTGCCTCCCGTGGGTCCCCGCTCCACCGCCGACCCCTCTTCTAGCCGATACAACCCCAAGGGGACTTAGACGTGCTGGACGTCAACTTCTTCGATGAGCTCCGCATTGGTCTCGCCACGGCCGACGACATCCGTCAGTGGTCGTACGGCGAGGTCAAGAAGCCGGAGACCATCAACTACCGGACGCTCAAGCCCGAGAAGGACGGCCTCTTCTGCGAGAAGATCTTCGGCCCGACCCGGGACTGGGAGTGCTACTGCGGCAAGTACAAGCGCGTCCGCTTCAAGGGCATCATCTGTGAGCGCTGCGGCGTCGAGGTGACCCGCGCCAAGGTGCGCCGTGAGCGGATGGGCCACATCGAGCTGGCCGCGCCGGTCACCCACATCTGGTACTTCAAGGGTGTCCCGTCCCGCCTGGGCTACCTGCTGGACCTGGCGCCCAAGGACCTCGAGAAGATCATCTACTTCGCTGCTTACGTCATCACGGGCGTGAACACGGAGCTGCGCCACAACGACCTGCCGACCCTCGAGAACGAGATCGGCGTCGAGCGCAAGAACCTCGAGACCAAGCGTGACGCGGACATCGAGGCCCGTGCGCAGAAGCTGGAAGCCGACCTGGCCGAGCTGGAGGCGGAGGGCGCCAAGTCCGACGTCCGCCGCAAGGTCAAGGAGGGCGGCGAGCGCGAGATGCGCCAGCTGCGTGACCGCGCCGGTCGCGAGCTGGACCGCCTCGAGGAGGTCTGGACGACCTTCACGAAGCTCGACACCCGCCAGCTGATCGCCGACGAGCTGCTCTACCGCGAGCTCGTCGACCGCTACGGCGAGTACTTCACCGGCGGCATGGGCGCGGAGGCCATCCAGAAGCTGGCCACCGAGTTCGACGTCGCCGCGGAGGCCGAGAGCCTGCGCGACACGATCCGCAACGGCAAGGGGCAGAAGAAGCTCCGCGCGTTGAAGCGGCTCAAGGTCGTCGCGGCGTTCCAGGCCACCGGCAACGACCCGCGCGGCATGGTGCTCGACGCCGTCCCGGTCATCCCGCCGGACCTGCGCCCGATGGTGCAGCTGGACGGTGGCCGCTTCGCGACCTCCGACCTGAACGACCTGTACCGCCGGGTGATCAACCGGAACAACCGCCTCAAGCGGCTGATCGACCTCGGCGCGCCCGAGATCATCGTCAACAACGAGAAGCGGATGCTGCAGGAGGCCGTCGACGCGCTGTTCGACAACGGCCGCCGCGGGCGTCCGGTCACCGGCCCGGGCAACCGGCCGCTGAAGTCGCTGTCCGACCTCCTCAAGGGCAAGCAGGGCCGGTTCCGCCAGAACCTGCTCGGCAAGCGCGTCGACTACTCGGGCCGTTCGGTCATCATCGTCGGCCCGCAGCTGAAGCTGCACCAGTGCGGTCTGCCGAAGGACATGGCGCTCGAGCTGTTCAAGCCGTTCGTCATGAAGCGGCTGGTCGACCTGAACCACGCGCAGAACATCAAGTCCGCCAAGCGGATGGTGGAGCGCTCGCGGCCGCAGGTGTGGGACGTGCTGGAAGAGGTCATCACCGGCCACCCGGTGATGCTGAACCGTGCGCCGACCCTGCACCGCCTCGGCATCCAGGCCTTCGAGCCGCAGCTGGTCGAGGGCAAGGCCATCCAGCTGCACCCGCTGGTCTGCGAGGCGTTCAACGCGGACTTCGACGGTGACCAGATGGCGGTGCACCTGCCGCTGTCGGCCGAGGCGCAGGCCGAGGCCCGGATCCTGATGCTGTCGGCGAACAACATCCTGTCGCCGGCGTCGGGCCGTCCGCTCGCCATGCCGCGACTGGACATGGTCACGGGTCTGTTCCACCTGACCCGTCTGAACGAGAAGGCCGAGGGCGCGGGCAACGCGTACTCGTCGCCGGCCGAGGCCATCATGGCCTTCGACCGCAAGGCGCTAGGCCTGCACGCCCCGATCAAGATCCGCGTCACCGACCGTCAGCCGGCGAAGGCCGACGAGGCGGCGCTCGCGGAAAAGGGCTGGGAGCCGGGCAAGGCGTGGCTGGCCGAGACGACCCTGGGCCGCGTGCTGTTCAACGACCTGCTGCCGGCGGACTACCCGTTCATCAACGAGCCGATGCCGAAGAAGCGGCAGGCCGCGATCGTCAACGACCTCGCGGAGCGGTACTCGATGACCCAGGTCGCGCAGACCCTGGACCGGCTGAAGGACGCCGGCTTCTACTGGGCGACCCGGTCGGGTGTCACCGTGGCGATCTCCGACGTCCTGGTGCCGGAAGGCAAGAAGGCCATCCTCGACGAGTACGAGGGCAAGGCCTCCCAGGTGGAGAAGCGCTATCAGCGTGGTCAGCTGTCGCACGCCGAGCGGAACAACGAGCTCGTCAAGGTGTGGACGCAGGCCACCGAAGAGGTCCACAAGATCATGGAGACGGCGCTGCCGGACGACAACCCGATCGCCATGATCGTGAAGTCGGGCGCGGCGGGCAACATGACGCAGGTCCGGTCGCTGGCCGGCATGCGTGGCCTGGTGTCCAACCCGAAGGGTGAGTACATCCCGCGTCCGATCAAGGCCAACTTCCGTGAGGGCCTGTCGGTGGCGGAGTACTTCATCGCGACGCACGGTGCCCGGAAGGGCCTGGCGGACACGGCGCTCCGGACCGCGGACTCGGGTTACCTGACCCGGCGTCTGGTGGACGTCTCGCAGGACGTCATCGTCCGCGAGATCGACTGCGGCACCACCCGCGGCATCATGATGCCGATCGGCGAGGACATCGGCGACGGCAAGGTCCTGCGCGACCAGCACGTCGAGACCTCCGTGTACGCGCGGAACCTCGCGACGGACGCGGTGGACGCCAAGGGCAACGTCGTGCTGAACGCGGGCGACGACATCGGCGACCCGGCCATCGAGAAGCTGCTCTCCAGCGGCATCTCGAAGGTCAAGGTCCGCTCGGTGCTGACCTGCGAGTCGGCCGTCGGCATCTGCGCGACCTGCTACGGCCGCTCGATGGCGACCGGTCAGCTCGTCGACGTCGGCGAGGCCGTGGGTATCGTCGCGGCCCAGTCGATCGGTGAGCCCGGTACGCAGCTGACGATGCGTACGTTCCACCAGGGTGGTGTCGCCGGTGACGACATCACGACCGGTCTGCCCCGTGTCCAGGAGCTCTTCGAAGCTCGGGTGCCGAAGGGCAAGGCGCCGATCGCCGACGTCGATGGCCGCGTGCGCATCGAGGAGAGCGAGCGGTTCTGGAAGATCACGCTGATCCCGGACGACGGCGGCGAAGAGATCGTCTTCGACAAGCTGTCCAAGCGTCAGCGGCTCGCGAACACCCCGAACGGCCCGCTGGGCGACGGCGACCACGTCAACGTCGGTCAGCAGCTGCTCGAGGGCACGCCGGACCCGCACGAGGTCCTGCGGGTCATGGGGCCGCGCGAGGCGCAGATGCACCTGACGGACGAGGTCCAGAAGGTGTACCGGGCGCAGGGCGTGTCGATCCACGACAAGCACATCGAGGTCATCGTGCGGCAGATGCTGCGCCGCGTGACGATCATCGACTCCGGTGCCACGGACTTCCTCCCGGGCGAGCTGCCCGAGCGGACCAAGTTCGAGGCGACGAACCGGGCCGCGGTCGCCGAGGGCGGCGAGCCGGCTTCGGGCCGTCCGGTGCTGATGGGTATCACGAAGGCGTCGCTGACCACGGACTCGTGGCTGTCGGCGGCCTCGTTCCAGGAGACCACGCGAGTCCTGACCGACGCGGCTATCAACGGCCGTTCGGACAAGCTCGTGGGCCTCAAGGAGAACGTGATCATCGGTAAGCTGATCCCGGCCGGTACGGGCATCAACAAGTACCGCAACATCCAGGTGCAGCCGACGGAAGAGGCCCGGGTCGCGGCGTACGCGATCCCGTCCTACGACGACGGCTACTACACCCCGGACGTGTTCGGTACGGGCACCGGTGCCGCGGTCCCGCTGGACGACTACGACTTCGGTCGCGACTTCCGCTGAGCCCGCAGTCCCGCTCAACGGGAAAGGCCCTCGCCGGGTTTCCGGCGGGGGCCTTTCCCGTTTCGCAAACGTCACCCTCGCCCCGGCGAAATTCGCTACAGTAACCCGGTTCACGCGGTTCGGGGGCTTTGCGCGTTTCCAACGGGTATTCAGGGGTGACTGTTCGTGAACAAATCCAGAAGCGCGAGACCCATCGTGCGTTGTTTCGCCGTGCTCGCGGCCGCGGCGTTGCTGACCGCCGGGTTCGCCGGCCCGGCCGGCGCGGAGGACGACCCGACGACGACCACCACGGCGCCGTCCACTTCGGAACCGGCCCCGCCGAGCAGCTCCGAGGCGCCGGCGTCCACCACGCCGAGTGCGTCGGAGAGCAAGCCCGCGGCGAAACCGCAGGACGAGCCGCCGCAGCGCGCCCAGGTCGACGTGTCGGTGTCCCTGGACAAGGACTCTTACCAGACCAATGAGGACATCCACTTCACCTTCACGGTGACGAACATCGGCTCGACCACGGCGAAGGGCCTGTGGGTTTCCCAGGACATCTTCGCGCCGACCGACCTGTACGTCCCCTACGAGCCGGGCTGGGGTCCGCTCACCAGCGGCACCCCGGGCCTCGACCTCGAGCCCGGCAAGTCCTTCGTGCTCAACGGCACGGGGAAGGTCAGGGACGTCAGCCAGGCTTCCACTGTCCTGAAGGGAGTCGTCTTCGACGCGACCCACTTCGGCGTCGGCACGTTCAGCGCGGACGCGAAGGTCGTCGCGGCGCCCGGCCACGCGGAAGGCGTCGTCTACGGCGACAAGAACGGCAACGGCGCACGTGACGCGGGCGAGGAACTGGCCGGTGTCAAGCTCACCCTGCGATACGTCAACGGCACCGGCACGTACACCGCCACCAGCGGCCCCGACGGGAAGATCACCTTCGACGTCCCGGGCGCGGAGTACTACGTCGGCGGCGAGGTGGCCGACGGCTGGCTGTTCCCGTTCCACACCGTCCGGATCGGCGCGGACACCCACCTGGACGTCCGCGGCGCACCGCCGCTCAACGGCGCGCTCAAGGCATCTATGGCCTTCACCCAGGACAGCTACAAGGTCGGCGACCTCGCGCACGTCACCGTGACGCTTACGAACTCGGGCGCCATCCCGCTCCGGGGTGTCGTGGCGGAGTGCAACCGGGTCGGGAGCGACTACGTCCTGCAGGGCTCCGGGCCCGGCTGGGGCGACCTGGTCTGGTCCCGCGGCGTGGATCTCGCCGCGGGCGAGACTCGCACGTTCGATGTCACCGACACGGTGCCGAAGGCCGCGTTCAACCGCGGTTTCGTCGCCGCGTCCTGTGACTTCGGGTATTACGAGGTCGACATCGACAACCACGCGCAGGCCGACGACCGGGCCGCCGTGCCGGGCGCCAAGGGCAGTGTCTCCGGGGACGTCACCCACGGGAAGAACGGGGGACTGGCCGGGGTGAAGGTGGTGCTGGTCTCCGACCTGCACTGCCCGGTCACCGGTGAGGCGACTACGGACGCGAAGGGGCACTTCGAGTTCCACGACGTGGCGCCCGGACCCGCGTACCGGCTGTACCTGCTGCCGCCGAAGGGCTGGAAGGTCACGTACGAGAACCCGACCGCCATCGACGTTTGGGGCGACTCGGTCAGCCGGGTCGGGATCGACGTCGCCGAAGGTGACGCGCCCCTTCCGACCGTGCCTGCTAACCCGGCCGACTGCACCGCCACCCCGCCGACCTCCACCACCGGTGCGGCCGGCGGCGCCGGTGGCGGCGAAACCGGCGGCAGCGGGCTGGCCAGCACCGGCGTCGAGGCTCTCGGCTTGGGCGCGCTCGCGCTGGTCGCCCTCGCGCTCGGCGGGGGCCTGGTGCTCACCGCCCGGCGACGCCGGAACGCGGCCTGACCGAACCGAACAGCGCCCCCGGTCCACTGTGGGCCGGGGGCGCTTTGCTGTTCAGGGCAGGCAGTGCGTGACCGGGAAGTCGAAGTACGTGTCCGGCGGCCTGCCGCGTCAGGATGCAGGTCGGCACCGGACGAACAGCCGCCTTCCGGGCAGCCCTTCGGGTTACGACCAGCCTTCGGGCTTCGACGCGCGGAGGAAGTCGTCGGACGGCGGGCGCACCGGCCGGCCTTCGTACTGCGTCGACAGCACTACCGACGATCGCAGTTCGCCGTGCTTGCCGAGCCGTTCCAGCAGGCCCTCGAAGTGTTCGAGCGACGCCGCCCGGATCTTCAGCATCGTGCAGTGGTCGCCGGACAGGCGGTGGATCTCGACGACTTCCGGGTAGTCCTCGGACTTCGACGTCTTCAGCAGGCAGCTGCTCAGCGCGCAGCGCATTTCGACGAACGCCTGCAGCGGCTGACCCGCGCGCCGCGCGTCGACCTGCGCTCGGTAGCCGGTGATCACGCCGGTCTCCTCCAGCCGCCGCACCCGCTCGGCGACCGCCGGCGCCGACAGGTTGATCCGCCGGCCGAGCTCCTTGAACGACAGCCTCCCGTCGGCCTGCAGCAGGTCCAGCAGCCGCCAGTCGACGTCGTCCAGGGCCTTTTCCGAACGAAAGGTCATGGCGCCCATCTTCCTTCCGAAGCGCGGCCGAGGCGACCGAAATGCCGTTCGCCGGCCCTTCGAAGCGCGGCGCGAAATCCCTAACGTTGCTGGTCATGGGGACCATGACGATGACCGGCCGGACCAGGTCGATGGGAGCGCTGTTCACCGGCGTCGCGCTGCTCAACACCGCGACGGTCGGCTTGAGCACGGCGGCGACGCTGATCGTCGCCGCGGGCAGCGGGCCGGGCTGGAGCGGCCTGCCGAGCGTCGCGAACGTGCTCGGCACGGCCGCCGGTGCGCTCTGCGTCGGCTGGCTGCTGCCCGGCCACGGCCGTCGCCGCGTCCTGGTCGGCGGGTACGGCGTCGCGGCGCTCGGCGCCCTGGTCGCGTTCGCCGGTGCCCTGACGACGTCGCTGGTGCCACTCCTGCTCGGCATCCTGCTGGTCGGCCTCGGCAACGGCGGCGCGCAGCTGTCGCGCTACCTGGCCGCGGACCTCTACCCGGAGGACCGCCGGGGCCGCGCGCTCTCGACCGTCGTCTGGGGCGGGACGATCGGCGCGCTGGCCGGGCCGGCGTTGATGGCCCCCGCGGCGGACGTCGCCGGGAGCTTCGGCTGGCCACCGCTGTCCGGGCCGGTCGCGGTCGCCGTCGTGACCACCGCGGGGGCGGCGCTCGCGGCGGCGTTCCTGCCGCGGCACGTCCCACCCGCGCGGACAGCACCCGCGGCCGCGCCGGTGCGGGCGACCGGTGTCGGCCGGCCGCAGGTCGCGATGGTGGCCGCGCAGCTGACCATGGTCGCGGTGATGACGATGACGCCGGTGCAGCTGGAGAACCACGGCCACGGCCTCGACGTCGTCGGCTGGGCGCTGAGTGCGCACCTGTTCGGCATGTTCGCGCTGGCCCCGCTGTCCGGCCGGATCGCCGACCGCTGGGGCCCGCGCGTGACGGTCAACGCGGGCCTCGGCGTGCTGGCCCTGTCGACGGCGACCGCGCTCGCGGCCCCGACGGCGCACACGTCCGGCCTGCCCGTGGCGTTGTTCCTGCTCGGGTACGGCTGGAACCTGGTGTTCGTCGGCGGCAGCGCGCAGCTGAGCCGCGACCTCGCGCCGGAGACGCGCAGCCGGGTGCAGGGCACGGTCGACGCGGTCGTCTGGTCGGCGTCCGCGCTGGCCGGGCTGGGGTCCGGGCAGCTCTTCGCGGGTGGCGGGTACGCGCTGGTCGCGGTCGTCGGCGGGGTGCTCGCGCTGCTCCCGCTGGTGCTCCTCGCGTCTCGTGACGGCCGGTAGCCGGGTCGTTGTCGGCAAATCTGTCCTCACCGCGACCTCGGCGCGCTGGCGAAGATGGGCCGTGGCTGACTCTGTGCCCTTCACGGACAACTTCTCGGACCTCTCCAACACGCAGGGGTACCAGTTCGAGTTCCGGTGCGAACGCTGCGGCAACGGCTATCGATCCGCCTTCCAGCGCGACAACGTCGAGACCGGGCGAAGCGTGCTTCGCGCTGTCGGCTCGTTCTTCGGCGGGACGCTGCGGGACCTGAGCAACTCGGCCGACCAGTGGCGCTACGACCGCGCGACGAACTCGCCGGCCAAGGACAAAGCCCTGGCCGCGGCGGTCAAGGAGATCACCCCGAGCTTCCGCCAGTGCCGCGGCTGCGGCGACTGGATGTGCCAGGACCAGTGCTGGAACGAGGAAATCGGCCAGTGCCTGCGCTGCTCGCCGAGCGTCGCCGAGGAGATCTCGCGCGCCCAGGCGTCGGCGCAGCGCGACCAGATCTGGGACAAGGCCCGCGAGAAGGACTGGACGTCCGACCTCGACCTCGACACCCGCGCCAAGGTCACCTGCCCGGGCTGCGGCCTGAAGGCCGACGGCGGCAAGTTCTGTTCGTCGTGCGGCACGTCGCTGGCGCTCAAGGTCCGCTGCGGCGGCTGCGGCAGCGAGAGCAACAAGCCCGGAGCGCTGTTCTGCTCGGATTGCGGCACCAAACTCTGACCGGAGTTCCCGGCACTTCATAACGAATTCATAACTCGCAGCCCCGGCGTTCAGGCGTCGGGGCTGCGCCATTGTGACGAACCGTGGCTGCGCCGGTTGGCTCATCACTCGTTCGGCTCAGTGAAGCGCGTCAATTCGGCCCACGTTGTGGGAATTTCACCTGAATAGCGTGAATCTCATTCTTTGATCACGACTGGACGCTTTGACCGCTTGGCGCGAATATCCCGTCCAGGTCTGCTGACGTCAGCTTTCCGTTGTGTCCCAACGGTTTCGTCCGTGAGAAGGAACAGGGAGAACCATGCGATCAACTCCGTTGCGCCCGGGCCGGTGGCGAAGGGTGGTGACCGGCGCCGCGGCACTCGCCCTCGCGGCCGGCGCCGTCACGTACACCGGCTCGGCCACCGGCGCCTACGCCGACGTCCAGACGATCACCGACGCGAAGACCGCGTCCGACGGCAAGCAGTACTGGGTGCAGAACCACCTGGTGTCGAAGGACTTGACCGCCGAGTCGAGGGCCGCCGACGGCACGCCCAAGAAGTGGCTGCTCGTCTGGGCCGGTGACGAGAACATCGCCGACACGCTCGTCAAGGACGTCAAGAACCTGCCGGGCACGCTCGGCGGCGGGCTCAACAAGATCAAGAACGCCCTGCCGGGGCCGGACTTCCTCGCCGTGATCGACGCGACGCAGGGTTCGCCGACCTACGGCAAGGTCGTCAACACCGCGACCGTCGGCCCGCTGGTCGAGAACGAGCCGCACCACATGCAGTACGTGTGGCACAAGGGCGACACGGTCTACGCGGGCGCGCTGTTCGCCGCGGCGACGTACGCCTTCGACGTCGGCGCCCTGCCGCAGCTGAAGCTCAAGGGCGTCAGCCTGCCGACCAACACGCTCGGCGGCTCGGTCCCCGACGCGTACTGGGTGCTCAAGGACGGCACCGCGTACGGCACGTACATGGGTGGCCCGGTCGTGCCCGGCCCGCACACCTACGCCGACGGCTCCACCCAGGTCGGCAACGGCTTCGCGGGCAGCCCCGGCGAGGTCGTCCACTTCGGACAGAAAGGCGAGGTGCTGTCGGAGAACCCGGCGGCGACCCCGCAGGGCGACAACCAGAAGCTCTGCGACAACCTGCCGCAGCTGGGCAAACCGACCTGCGCCAACCCGCACGGCGTCCAGGCCCGCGAGGACCTGAACACGCTCGTCACGAGCGACTACGCCGAGCCGCGCAACATCATCCTCGACCCGGTGAAGCAGCCGTCGCCGTACCTGCGGCGGCCGACCGTGCGGACCTGGGACATCTCCGACCGCAACCACCCGAAGCTGAAGTCGGTGTCGTACCTGCAGGACGGCCCGCGTGCCGATCCCGCCGACCCGCTCCACGCCGAGAGCCGCGCGGTCATGGAGACGACGGTGACCAACCTGCCGGGCCACAAGGGCGCGTTCGCCCAGACCATGCAGGGCGGTGCGGTGTTCTACACGCCGGACATCACCGCGAAGGAACCGCACTGGATCGAGGTGTTCGACGACGGCGCGGCGAACAAGTCGATCTACGCCAACAACGACTCGAACGGCGCCAGCTCCAACGGCGGCTGGATCCAGACGAGCCCGGACGACAAGTACCTCTACCGCGCGATCGTCGGGCGGCAGAAGGGCACCCTCTCGGCCGACGACCCCGGCACCACCGGCGGGGTCTACGTCCTCGACATCCAGAAGCTGGTCAACGCCGGCGACCGGATCGAGGACATCCAGGGCCGGGTCGACACCAAGGCGAAGGCGCAGCAGGGCGGGGGCGGCGACCTGCCGACCGTCGTCGGCGCGGCCCCGATCAACCCCGGCACGCCGGGCGCGGGCCCGCACTGGGGCGCCTACGACAACTGGGCGCTCGGCAGTGACGGTTTCTACCACGAAACCACGTCGCCGCAGCACCTCGCGGTGTCGAACTACTTCGTCGCGCGGTCCGGTTTGGACGGTGACCACAAGGTCAACCTGCTGAACCTCGGCCCGGACGGGAAGGTCGCGGTCGACTCGAACTTCCGGGACGAGTTCACCGGCCAGGTCGGCATCAACTTCAACCGCAAGTCGTGGCCGCACGGGGACTTCGGCAACGCCAAGCCGCACTCCGAGCTGTTCGTGGTCGCCGACGCGAACATCAAGTAACGCGGTCGTGGGTGTTCAGGGCGGTCAGAACCGCCCTGAACACCCACGACCCCGACCTGGGAGTCTTGATGGAACACGACCACTCCGCGCCCACCGGTTCGTCCACTGTGGACGTCCTGGCGCTGGTCCTGCGGCTTGCTCTGCTGCTGTCCACGGCGTTCCTCGCCGGCGGCGGCCTCCTGCGGCCGCCGGGGCGGCGGCCCGTCACGCTGTACGTCCTCGGCGGGGTCTCGGCGCTGCTCGCCGTGGTGTCTTCCTTCGCCGTCGACATCAACGTGGTCGCGCTGGCGATCCACGTCGTGCTCGCGGTGGCGGTGCCGCTCCTCCCGCGGTTCACCCGCTGGACGTCGCTCGCGTTGCTGGTGCTGGTCGTGCTGGAGACGTCATCGGGCGGCACCGGCGTCGAGTTCGCGGTCGACACGGTGTTCGTCGCCGGGGCGGCCGTGTGGTTCGGCTTCGCGCTGTTCGGGCCGGTCACGACGTCGGCGATCCGGCCCGGGCCGCTCGCTCTCACCCTCGGCGGCCTGCTGGTCCTGGCCGGCGCGGTGCGGTTCGGGATCTCCGGCCTGGGCTTCGACCGGCGGCTCTACACGACGCTCTTCGGGCTCGCGGTGGTCGCCGTCGTGGTCCTGCCGGTCGGGGTGAGCGTCCTCGCCGGGGTGGTCGACGGCCGCGCCTACCGGTTCGGGGTCGCCGGCGTCGCGCTCGGGTTCCTCGCGTGGAGTGCCCTCGGCGCGATTCCCGTGCCGCCGCCGCTGCCGGTGCCCGGGGTGCCGCTGCTGGCCGACGCGCCGGGGTTCCCGGTGCTCGTCAGCCCGCAACGACCGGGGCACAACCTCGTCCACTTCCCGCCGAGCGCGGGCGACGACCTCTCCGCCGGTGTTCGCGGCGGCCTGATCACGAAGGCGATCGCGCGGCCCGGCGCCGAGGGCACCTGGGCCGACGTCGACCTACCGCCCGGCCGCAGCGACCTGGAGATCCGCCGCGGCGACGCGAAGACGGTCGTCGAGGTCGACGCGGGCACCGCGCCGGGGCCGTCGATCACCGAGGCCGACGCGCCGGAGTGCGCTTCGGCCGCCCTCGGGAGCCTGGTCGCCGGCCGGTCCGACGTGCTGACGGCCTGCCCCTCCGACGCGCTCGGCCCGGAGGACAGCGGCGCGCTGGTCAAGCTCGTCGAGTTCCTCGCCGGGCGGAAACCGGCCGGGATCACGCTCGTCGAGGACGACTCCCCGCGCGGCGTCGCGGCGGCGAAGCTGGTGCGCGAGACCGCGGCGCGCACCGGACTGGCCGTGCGGCCGGACGCCGGGCCCGACACCGCGCTCGTCGTCGTTTCCGGCTGGGCCGCCGGGTACACGGCGATGACGCGGGCCGCGGAACTGCAGCGCCTCCAGCCCACCCACCAGTACGGGCTCTACCTGGCGCCATGGCTGCTGAACGGGCCGATCGTCAATGCCGTCGCGAGCGCGTCGCTGCCCTTGCGGTTCGACCCGCGGGAGGCCACGGCGGTCGGGTACGCCGTCGCGGTCGGCGACCGCTTCGGCGGCGAAAGCCCGACGGTCGGCGGCTTCCGGAACTGGCTCGGCGCGGACCGGCCGGCGGCGGACGTCCAGATCTTCGCCGCCGCCCAGGTCAACGCCATGCCGATGTACCCCACCGAACCCCACGCCACCGGAATGGTGATGGACCGCGACTACGCGGGCCAGTGGGTCCCCGACGGAACCATCGTGCCGATCACGTCGGTTCTGCGCTGAAAACCCTGGGAAGGAAAGGAAAACGCATGAAGCGTCTCGCTGCCCGCGTGCTGCTGCCGCTCGTCGCGGCGACGGCGTTCACCGGCTTCGCCGCCGGTGTCGCCAGTGCCGACCCGACGGACGGCTCGGTCTGGCTCGTCCCCGGCGTCGACCTCGGGAGCGTGCTCGGCCCGGTCGGCCAGCCGGTCGACCTGCTCGCGCCCGTCTTCGACCTGATCACCGCTGTTTCCTGAAAGGCAGAAAACCCATGAAGAAGACCCTCGCTGTCGCCGTCCTCACCGGTGCGGCCCTGTTCGGCGCGGCGGCGCCGGCGCTGGCCGCCGACGCCCCCGGCGTCGTCGTGGTCGACGAGCCGGACACCAGTGGCCTGAACAACATCTGGACGTTCGCGCCGCTCGGCGTGCCGGTGCTCGGCCTGATCCAGTCCGTCAACGGTGTGCCGGGCAAGCTCCTGCCCTCGTTCTGACCCTCCGGCGGCCCCTCGCCGCGAGGGGCCGCCGTCCTCCTCGGGAGTCCCCATGAACCGGCAGCTCGTCGGCAGGCTCGGCATCGCGGTGATCGCCATCGCGGCGGTGACCGCCGGCATCTTCGTCCTCGGCGACGACGGTTCGCCGCCGCCCGCGCCGTCCGTCGCCGTGGTGGGGGAGCCGTCGTCCTCGTCGGTCCCGCCGCGCACGATCATGGCGACGGCGACGTACACCTCGACCCCGCCCGCGCCGGCCGGCTACCAGGTCACCTACGAGCTGGCCGGCACCGGCACGGCGACGGTCGTCTACGACTCGAACGGCCTGGGCCTGGTCCACCAGGAGCTGAACGTCGCCCTGCCGTGGCGGAAGGACCTCAGCTGGGCGGCGCCCGGTGCGGTGCAGCTGCTCGGGCAGGGGAGCGGCGCGGTCGAATGCCGGGTCACGGCCGGCGGCCGGGTGGTGATGACGCGGAAGTCGGCGCCGGGCGAGGTCGCCGCCTGCGTCAGCTGAGGGCCTTCGCGAACCAGTGCTCGGCGAACTGCTCGTCGTTGAACGGCTCGACCTCGGCGTAGCCCGTCTTCGCGTAGAGCGCGCGGGCCTCGACGAGGTCGTGCCGGGTGTCGAGCCGCATGAGCGCCGAGCCGAGCCGCCGGGCCGCGTCCTCGGCCGCCGCGACCAGCGCGGGCCCGCCCCCGGTCCCGCGGTGGGCCGGCTTGATGAACACCTTCGTCAGCTCGGTGATCCCGGGCGCGACGACGCGCGTCCCGGCGCACCCGGCGACTTCGCCGTCGCGGCGGCCGAGGAGGAACGCCCCGGTGGGCGGCACGAGGTCCGTCCCGGGTTCCTCGGCCACGTACCGCGTCAGCTCCGCTTCGGTGATCGGGCGTCCGTAGTAGCGCGAAGCGACTTCGTCCATGTACTCGCGCATGATCGCGACGGCATCCGGGTGGGCGACGTCGATCTGGGTGATCTTCCAGTCCACGTCCTCATCCTGGGGTCACTGTCCAGCGAATTGGCCCGGCCCCGGGCACCATGAAGTGATGACGACTGTCACGAAGCGCCTGACGGTGGTGGCCGTTCTGCTGATCACGCTGGGAGCGATCCTGCTGTCGGTGGGGGCGATCGGCTTCCAGTCGGACAAGCAGGCCGACGCCAACATCGGCGCGGGGTTCGCGCTGCTCGCGGGCCCGTACATCGTCGGCTTGGGCCTGGTGTTCGCCCTCTCGGCCGGCCTGACCCACCTGACTACCCGGCGCCGCTGACCCGCCACAGGGCGGCGGGGAGCCGATCGACGAGCTCGGCGAGGTAGCCCGCTTCGGCGGTGACGTTCTCCCGCGTCGCGCAGCCCTGGCCCCACGTCCGCGCGGACCCGTGCTCGACCACGACGTCCCGCTGCCCGAACCGAGGGTTCTCTTCGAGCCACCGCGCGAGCGTGCCTTCTAATGGCGAGTCCGGGGGCAGGGTCGGCAGCGACACCGCCTTGCCGGGGACGATCCGCAGCTCCGGGCACGGCGGCACCGCCACCTGCGTGACGTGCACGTCCCGGAAGTACGTGTGGTCGTCGAAGTGGCGGTACGGCTCCTGCCCGTCGATCGCGATCGCCGGGCGATCCCCGGCGCGGAACTCGACCCACGTCTCGTGGGGCCGGTCCGCGAGCGGCCGTCCGGTCGGGTGGACCACGCCGAACGTCGGCTTCGGGTCCGCGCCCGGGCCGCTGTGGAACGTCCCGCCCCGCTCGGCCGCGAACGCCTTGAACCAGTGCTCCGCGCGGCTCGTCGCGAACTTCCGGTTCGACCGCCACACGACGGCGGCGGCCACCGCGGCCACGACGACCAGCAGAGCGACGACGAACAGCGTCTCCATCGTCAGAAGTCCAGGTCCTCGCGGGTCTCCTCGACCGGCCGGTCCTCGCCCGCCGAGTCGTAGCCACTCGTCTTCTTCGCGTTCTTGACGTGGCTGGTGAGCTTGCCGAGGTGGTCGTTGAGGGTTTTGGCGTCGTTGTCGCCGGGGTTGGCCGGGTTGAACCCGAGCACGCCCTTCACCGCCGCTTCGCCGCCCTTCTTCAGGGCCTCGGTCGCGCCGGTCTTCAGCATCGTCTTCTTGTAGTCGACCTTGCCCGCGGCGTCGAGCACGGGGTTTCGAAGGCCTTCGCCCACCGCTTGCCGATCAGGCCCTTGTCGCCGACGGCCTTCTGGAGCAGGTCCTTGCCTTCGTTCTCCTTCGCGATGTCGCCGAGAGCCTTGCTCAGCTTCTTCGTCGCGAACTTCTCCTGCAGCTTCTTGAGCCAGTCGAGCACTTTCTGCAGCAGCTCGCGCAGCTTCGACACCTTCTGCGTCGTCTTCGCCGTGGTTTCGGCCGCCTTCACCTCGGAGACCGGCGCCGCGGCCGAAAGGGAGGCACCGCAGGTCGGCACCGCGGCGGCCAGCGTCGGCACCCACAGCATGATCAGCCAGGTGACGAACTCGGTGAGGATCGCCTTGACCAGGTCCTCGACGAAGCTCATCAGCATGCTGTTGAGCTGCAGCATCTTGGCGAGGTCGCCGGACTTGCCGGCAACGCCCTCGATGCCGTGCGCGAACTCGCCCAGAGCGGTCTTCGCCGCGACGGACGCGTTGCCCTGCCAGTTCTTCAGCGCGTCGTCGGTGACGTCGGCGAAGTTCTGCGCCAGCTTGTCGAGCCCGGTGGCGATCGCGCCGAAGTTCTCCGCCGCGACGCTCAGCGCGGGGCCGTCGCCGCTGACGAAGTGGATCGCGTCCTGGATCGGCTGGACGGCGTTGACCAGGAAGTTCAGCCCCTGGCCGACGAGCCAGCCGAGCGGGTCGGTGGCGATGTCCTGGATGGTGCTCGAGCTGGACTGGATGAAGCTCGCGGTGTCGGTCGCGATGGTGCCCAGCGCGAGCGTGATGTCCGCGCCGTCCTTCTGCGGCGCGAACACCGCGTTCTTCACCGACACGGCGTCCTTGCCGACGGTGACGGCGCTGCCGGCGAACGGCGTCGCCTTGATCGCGTTGTCGACGTTCACCCCGAGCACGGTGTGCGGGTCGTCGGACTTGACCTTGATGCCGCTCGCGACGTCTTCCACGTCCGCCATCTCGTCCCCCTCAGTGCTTGCCCGGGCCGTCGAGCAGGACCTCGACCTGGCCGAAGAAGGTCGTGTGGTCGTCCTCGATGCCCTGGTAGACGTTCGCCGCGTCGGTCAGCTTCGCCTGGGCCGTCGCCAGCCCGTCCGCCAGCGACGACAGCAGGGTCTGCAGCTCGCGGAGGGCGTCGTCGTAGCCGCCCTTGGTGAAGATGCCGACCACGCCCCACGACTTGTCGCCGACGTTCGACCGGCCCACCTGCTCGGTGATCCGCGCGCCCTGGTCCTTGTACTCGCCGAGGTCGCCGACGTACTTGTGCAGCGCGTCGACCTCGACCTGGTAGCCGCCGGCTCCGTCGGGCATCAGTCCTCCTCGTCGAACAGGTTCCGCAGGAAGGTGTCGCCGGCCGACCCGCCGCGTTGCGGGGCCTGCGGCGGCGGGGGCGGGGTGTCGGCCTGGCGCAGCACCGTTTCTTCGGAGAAGTCCTCGGGTGCCGCCCGGTGCGGCGGTTCCTGCGCCAGCTTCGACCGCATTTCCTCGACGGTGGTTCCGAACGCGACGGCCTGGGTCTCGAGCACCTGCTCGACGAGGTCGCCGCCCAGGTGCTCCTGGACGAGCACCGCCTGGCGCCGGGCCGCCTCGCCGACGGCCTCGCGCAGGGTGGCCAGCAGCGTCGCCGAAAGCGCTTGGGCGCCCTTCGCGAGCGCCGCGTCGGTGACCTTGACGTCGAGGACCGCGCCGCCCGGTCCGGTGACCACGGTCACGCCGCCGTCCGGCGAGGTCGCGCTCGCCCGCAGTTCGGTCAGCTCCTGCTGCATCGCGCCGAGGCCGGCGAACCGGTCGTCGACGTGGCGGATGGTCGACCGGAACCGTTCGAACTCGGTCACCAGCTGCTCGAACTCGGCGGACATGCCCTGGTTCCTCCCCTTCGGCCGGTATGTGGTCGACCCATCGTGGCCGGTCGGCGACAGTGTGACGCACGGAACGCCGGATCCGATCCCGCTGCGTCACCCGGCCGGGTAATGGGTAGGTTTCCGGCCGCAAGGGGAAGCAGGGGACGAGCGCTAGGAGTGCGTCATGAGCGGCAGTGAACGGGCCGAGCGGCCGGAAGAAGAACCGAAGTCGACCGGCAGTCACGCGGCGCCCGAGGGGGCGGGCGTGCACCCGCTCATCGACCTCTCGCGCGACCCGAACCCGGGCAAGCCCGACCACGCGAAGCCCGAAGAAGACTGACGCGCCGCTCCGGCGGCCGGCCGCCCGGGGTGGCCGGCCGCCGGGACCGGCCGGGGAACATCCCCGAGGCCGGCGGTGTTGTACGGAGCGGTCGCGAAGCCCAGGTCCCGGGCGGTCGAGCGGAAAACGCGGACGCGACCGGACTCCGGAACATCCCGCCTGCAGGCGGTGTTGAGAGGTAGGCTGGAGGTTCCTCGACCTTCGGACCCCCCGCCGCGCTCCCTCCGGACCCGGGCGGGTATCTTTGGAGACCGTGCCCGGCAGGCGTCGGGCCGCTCCGCGTGCCGTGCGCATGGGCGGGGTGCTCAGGCACCCGGTCACCGGCTTCGGCAGGTCGGGGTTCCGACGGAAATCCCTCCGGGAAGTTACCGGTCGCAAGACCGTGACGCGGGCCGACACGCCCGACCGCGGGGGCCGGTGAAGACACGAAGAAGCAGATCACGACAGGAAGCTGGTCCATTGCCCACGATCCAGCAGCTGGTCCGCAAGGGCCGCCAGGACAAGGCTGCCAAGCAGAAGACGGCGGCCCTCAAGGGGAGCCCGCAGCGGCGCGGCGTGTGCACTCGCGTGTACACGACGACCCCCAAGAAGCCGAACTCGGCGCTGCGCAAGGTCGCGCGTGTGAAGCTGACCAGCGGCATCGAGGTCACCGCCTACATCCCCGGTGAGGGCCACAACCTGCAGGAGCACTCGATGGTGCTCGTGCGCGGTGGTCGTGTGAAGGACCTTCCGGGTGTCCGTTACAAGATCATCCGCGGTTCGCTCGACACCCAGGGTGTCAAGAACCGCAAGCAGGCGCGCAGCCGGTACGGCGCGAAGAAGGAGAAGAGCTAATGCCCCGCAAGGGTCCGGCCCCGAAGCGGCCGCTGATCTCCGACCCCGTCTACGCCTCCCCGCTGGTCACCCAGCTGGTGAACAAGGTGCTGAAGGACGGGAAGCGGTCGCTGGCCGAGCGCATCGTGTACGGCGCGCTCGAAGGCGCTCGCGAGAAGACCGGCACCGACCCGGTCGTCACGCTGAAGCGCGCTCTCGACAACGTGCGCCCGACCATCGAGGTGAAGAGCCGCCGCGTCGGTGGTGCCACCTACCAGGTGCCGATCGAGGTCAAGCCGGGCCGCTCCACGACCCTGGCGCTGCGCTGGCTGGTCTCCTTCTCGCAGGCCCGCCGCGAGAAGACGATGATCGAGCGCCTGCAGAACGAGCTCCTCGACGCTTCCAACGGCCTCGGTGCCTCCGTGAAGCGTCGCGAGGACACGCACAAGATGGCCGAGTCCAACCGGGCCTTCGCGCACTACCGCTGGTGATTTCCGCCCGGCATCAGATGCAAGCCATGCCGGGCCCCACGCTTGAGACAGGGGAACATTCTCGTGGCACGTGAAGTGCTGACCGACCTCAACAAGGTCCGCAACATCGGCATCATGGCGCACATCGACGCCGGCAAGACCACCACCACCGAGCGGATCCTGTTCTACACCGGGGTCAACTACAAGATCGGTGAAGTCCACGACGGCGCCGCCACCATGGACTGGATGGAGGAGGAGCAGAAGCGGGGTATCACCATCACCTCGGCTGCCACCACCACCTTCTGGAACGACCACCAGATCAACCTGATCGACACCCCCGGGCACGTCGACTTCACCGTCGAGGTGGAGCGCAACCTGCGGGTGCTCGACGGCGCGGTCGCGGTCTTCGACGGCAAGGAAGGCGTCGAGCCGCAGTCCGAGCAGGTCTGGCGGCAGGCGGACAAGTACGACGTCCCGCGCATCTGCTTCGTCAACAAGATGGACAAGCTGGGTGCGGACTTCTACTACACCCTGAAGACCATCGAGGAGCGCCTCGGCGTCAAGCCGCTGGCGATCCAGCTGCCGATCGGCGCGGAGAACGACTTCGAGGGCGTCATCGACCTCGTCCGCATGAAGGCGCTGACCTGGCGCGGCGAGGTCCAGAAGGGCGAGGACTACTCGGTCGAGGACATCCCCGCCGAGCTGGCCGACCGTGCCGCCGAGTACCGCGAGAAGCTGATCGAGAGCGTCGCCGAGACCGACGACGCGCTGATGGAGAAGTTCCTCGAGGGCGAAGAGCTTTCCGAGGCCGAGATCAAGTCCGGCATCCGCAAGCTGGTCATCACCCGCGAGGCGTTCCCGGTCCTGGCCGGTTCCGCGTTCAAGAACAAGGGCGTGCAGCCCATGCTCGACGCGGTGATCGACTACCTGCCGTCGCCGCTGGACGTCCCGGCCGTCGAGGGCCTGCTGCCCGACGGCGAGACCGTCGTGACCCGCAAGGCCTCGGTCGACGAGCCGTTCGCCGCGCTCGCGTTCAAGATCGCCGCGCACCCGTTCTTCGGCAAGCTGACCTACATCCGGGTGTACTCGGGCAAGGTCGCCGCCGGCGCTCAGGTCATCAACGCGACCAAGGAGCGCAAGGAGCGCATCGGGAAGATCTTCCAGATGCACTCCAACAAGGAGAACCCGGTCGACGACGCCCAGGTCGGCCACATCTACGCGGTCATCGGGCTGAAGGACACCACCACGGGTGACACCCTGGCGGACCCGCAGAACCCGATCGTGCTGGAGTCGATGACGTTCCCCGAGCCGGTCATCCGGGTCGCGATCGAGCCGAAGACGAAGGCCGACCAGGAGAAGCTGTCCCTGGCGATCCAGAAGCTGGCCGAAGAGGACCCGACGTTCCAGGTCAAGCTGGACGAGGACACCGGCCAGACGATCATCGCGGGCATGGGCGAGCTGCACCTCGAGGTGCTGGTGAACCGGATGAAGTCCGACTACAAGGTCGAGGCGAACATCGGCAAGCCGCAGGTCGCCTACCGCGAGACGATCAAGAAGACGGTCGACAAGCTCGACTACGTCCACAAGAAGCAGACCGGTGGTTCCGGCCAGTTCGCGAAGGTCATCGTGAAGCTGGAGCCGCTCGAGCGCACCGACGGCGCGCTCTACGAGTTCGACAACAAGGTGACCGGTGGTCGCGTGCCGCGGGAGTACATCCCGTCGGTGGACGCGGGCGCGCAGGACGCGATGCAGTACGGCGTCCTGGCCGGCTACCCGCTCGTCGGGTTGAAGTTCACCCTGTTGGACGGTGCTTACCACGAGGTCGACTCTTCGGAGATGGCGTTCAAGATCGCCGGTTCCATGGCGATGAAGGAAGCCGCGAAGAAGGCCGGCCCGGTGATCCTGGAGCCGATGATGGCGGTCGAGGTGACCACGCCCGAGGACTACATGGGTGACGTCATCGGTGACCTCAACTCCCGCCGTGGTCAGATCCAGGCCATGGAGGAGCGGTCGGGCACCCGCGTCGTGAAGGCGCTGGTCCCGCTGTCGGAGATGTTCGGCTACGTCGGCGACCTGCGGTCCCGCACCCAGGGCCGGGCGAACTACTCCATGGTGTTCGACTCCTACGCCGAGGTTCCCGCGAACGTCGCGAAGGAAATCATCGCGAAGGCGACGGGGGAGTAACTCCCCCACCGCGCGCGGGCATTAAGGGACTCTCCTGAACGTCCGCAGCACCGACGAAGGAACATTCGGGGGTCGGCAGCCACGCCGGCCCCCGAGCACAAAGCGAAATCAGTCCAGGAGGACATTCCAGTGGCGAAGGCGAAGTTCGAGCGGAGCAAGCCGCACGTCAACATCGGCACCATCGGTCACGTCGACCACGGCAAGACCACGCTGACCGCGGCGATCACCAAGGTGCTGCACGACGCTTACCCGGAGCTGAACGAGGCCCGCGCGTTCGACCAGATCGACAACGCGCCGGAAGAGAAGCAGCGCGGCATCACGATCAACATCTCGCACGTCGAGTACCAGACCGAGAAGCGTCACTACGCGCACGTCGACGCCCCCGGTCACGCGGACTACATCAAGAACATGATCACCGGTGCCGCCCAGATGGACGGCGCGATCCTGGTGGTCGCCGCGACCGACGGCCCGATGCCGCAGACCCGTGAGCACGTGCTGCTCGCCCGCCAGGTCGGCGTGCCCTACATCGTGGTCGCGCTGAACAAGGCCGACATGGTCGACGACGAGGAGATCCTGGAGCTCGTCGAGCTCGAGGTTCGCGAGCTGCTGTCCTCGCAGGAGTTCCCGGGCGACGACGCGCCGGTCGTGCGCGTTTCGGGCCTGAAGGCCCTCGAGGGCGACGCCAAGTGGGGCGAGGCCGTGCTCGAGCTGATGCACGCCGTCGACGACAACGTGCCGGACCCGGTGCGTGAGCTCGACCGTCCGTTCCTCATGCCGATCGAGGACGTCTTCACGATCACCGGCCGCGGCACCGTCGTGACCGGCCGCGTCGAGCGTGGCGTGGTCAACGTGAACGAAGAGGTCGAGATCGTCGGCATCAAGGAGAAGTCGCAGAAGACGACTGTCACCGGTGTCGAGATGTTCCGCAAGCTGCTCGACTCGGGCCAGGCGGGCGACAACGTCGGCCTCCTGCTCCGCGGCATCAAGCGCGAGGACGTCGAGCGCGGCCAGGTCGTCGTGAAGCCGGGTACCACCACCCCGCACACCGACTTCGAGGGCCGGGTCTACATCCTGTCGAAGGACGAGGGTGGCCGTCACACCCCGTTCTTCAACAACTACCGCCCGCAGTTCTACTTCCGCACCACCGACGTGACCGGCGTCGTGACCCTCCCCGAGGGCACCGAGATGGTCATGCCGGGCGACAACACCGACATCTCGGTGCAGCTGATCCAGCCGGTCGCCATGGACGAGAACCTGCGCTTCGCGATCCGCGAGGGCGGCCGCACCGTCGGTGCGGGTCAGGTCACCAAGATCATCAAGTGATTCGGCGCCCCGCCCGGGGCTGATACACCCCCGGGTCAGGGGCGTCAAATCACGTGTGCGACACTATTCAGGTTGCTCGTCCTGGGGCGGCCGATTCCTTCGGGGGTCCGGCCGCCCTGGTGCGAGTGGCCACGGTCCGCGGAGTCCTTTCCTTCGGGTAGGCGAGCGGGCAAAGGCAGTGAACGGCAGGGCTTGCACAAGCGCGGCCGGCTCATCGCCTCCTCACGTTGAGGAAGACCAGGCAAGACGACGATCCCGCGGGATCCGTCTGTGCGTCGGGCGCGACACGCCCGACCGCGTGGACCGGGGACAGGGCCGTTGAACTGCGGAAACCAGGCCAGGGTGGCAGCACCCGGGGCAGGTTTGTGAGATAGCGGCACGAGACGACAAGGAACGAGCAGCCACCATGGCGGGACAGAAGATCCGCATCCGGCTCAAGGCCTACGACCACGAGGCGATCGACACCTCGGCGCGCAAGATCGTGGAGACGGTCACGCGCACCGGCGCCCGGGTCGTCGGGCCGGTGCCGCTGCCCACCGAGAAGAACGTTTACTGCGTCATCCGCTCGCCGCACAAGTACAAGGACTCGCGCGAGCACTTCGAGATGCGCACGCACAAGCGTCTGATCGACATCCTCGACCCGACGCCGAAGACGGTCGACGCGCTCATGCGCATCGACCTGCCGGCGAGCGTCGACGTCAACATCCAGTAAGCGTTGGGCGAGCGGCGGAGATAAGAGACTCATGTCTGACAGGCAAGTGAAGGGCATCCTGGGCACCAAGCTCGGCATGACCCAGGTCTTCGACGAGCAGAACCGGGTTGTCCCGGTCACCGTCGTGAAGGCCGGTCCGAACGTGGTCACCCAGGTTCGGACCACCGACAAGGACGGCTACACGGCCGTGCAGCTGGCGTTCGGCGCGGTCGACCCGCGCAAGGTGAACAAGCCGCGCACCGGCCACTACGACAAGGCGGGCGTGACCCCGCGGCGCTTCCTCGCGGAGCTGCGTACCACCGACGCCGAGACCTACGAGGTCGGCCAGGAGATCACCGCCGAGGTGTTCGCCGCCGGCGTCGAGGTCGACGTGACCGGTACCAGCAAGGGCAAGGGCTACGCCGGTGTCATGAAGCGCCACGGCTTCAAGGGCCAGGGCGCGAGCCACGGTGCCCAGGCCGTGCACCGCAAGCCGGGTTCGATCGGTGGCTGCGCCACCCCCGGCCGCGTGTTCAAGGGCCTGCGCATGGCGGGCCGGATGGGCAACGACCGGGTCACCACGCAGAACCTGACCGTGCACGCCGTGCGTGCCGAGGACGGCCTGCTGCTGATCAAGGGCGCCGTGCCCGGTCCCAAGGGCGGCCTGCTGTTCGTGCGCAGCGCCGCGAAGGGTGGTAACTCCGAATGACGAACGTCGAGCTGAAGACCCCGGCCGGTAAAGCCGACGGCACGGTCGATCTCCCCGAGGAGATCTTCGACGTGCAGGCCAACGTCGCGCTGATGCACCAGGTGGTGGTGGCCCAGCTGGCCGCCGCGCGCCAGGGCACGCACGACACGAAGACCCGTGGTGAGGTCTCCGGTGGCGGCAAGAAGCCGTACCGGCAGAAGGGCACCGGCCGTGCCCGCCAGGGTTCGACCCGCGCGCCGCAGTTCGCCGGCGGTGGCGTCGTCCACGGCCCCACGCCGCGTGACTACTCGCAGCGCACCCCGAAGAAGATGAAGGCCGCCGCTCTGCGTGGCGCCCTCTCCGACCGGGCGCGCGCCGGCCAGCTGCACGTCGTCACCGAGCTGGTGACCGGTGAGAAGCCGTCGACCAAGGCCGCCAAGACCGCCCTCGCCGCCGTCACGGCCGCGAAGCGCGTGCTCGTGGTGCTGCACCGGGACGACGAGCTGAGCTGGGTTTCCCTGCGGAACCTGCCCGAGGTGCACCTCCTCTGGGCGGACCAGCTCAACACCTACGACGTCCTGGTCAACGACGACGTCGTGTTCACCAAGGCCGCGTACGACGTGTTCGTCGCCGGCCCCGCCCGCGGCAAGGCCAAGGCCTCGGCGCGGTCGGGCGAGGTCACGGAAGGGAGTGACGAGAAGTGAGTTCGGTCGCCATTCCGGACCCCCGCGACATCCTGCTCGCGCCGGTCATCTCCGAGAAGTCCTACGGGCTGCTCGAGGACCACAAGTACACGTTCATCGTCCGCCCGGACGCCAACAAGACCCAGATCAAGATCGCGGTCGAGAAGGTGTTCGGCGTCAAGGTGGTCAGCGTCAACACGGCCAACCGCCAGGGCAAGCGGAAGCGGACTCGCGCGGGCTTCGGCAAGCGCAAGGACACCAAGCGCGCCATCGTGACTCTTTCGCCCGAGAGCAAGGCGATCGAGATCTTCGGCGGACCCACCGCGTAAAGGACTGAGCTGACAATGGGCATCCGCAAGTACAAGCCGACGACCCCGGGTCGTCGCGGTTCGAGCGTCTCGGACTTCGCCGAGATCACCCGCTCCACCCCGGAGAAGTCGCTGCTTCGTCCGCTGAGCGGTTCGGGCGGTCGCAACTCGTCCGGCAAGATCACCACCCGGCACAAGGGTGGCGGCCACAAGCGTGCTTACCGCGTCATCGACTTCCGTCGCAACGACAAGGACGGCATCCCGGCCAAGGTCGCGCACATCGAGTACGACCCCAACCGGTCGGCGCGCATCGCGCTGCTGCACTACGCCGACGGCGAGAAGCGCTACATCATCGCGCCGGAGAAGCTGAAGCAGGGCGACACCGTCGAGAACGGCCCCCGGGCCGACATCAAGCCGGGCAACAACCTGCCGCTGCGCAACATCCCGGTCGGCACCGTGATCCACGCGATCGAGCTCCGCCCCGGCGGCGGCGCGAAGATGGCGCGGTCCGCGGGCGCGAAGGTGCAGCTCGTCGCCAAGGACGGTCCGTACGCCCAGCTGCGTCTCCCCTCGGGCGAGATCCGCAACGTGGACGTGCGCAACCGCGCCACGGTCGGCGAGGTCGGCAACTCCGAGCACGCCAACATCAACTGGGGCAAGGCCGGCCGCAACCGCTGGCGCGGCAAGCGCCCCACGGTCCGCGGTGTCGTCATGAACCCGGTCGACCACCCGCACGGTGGTGGTGAGGGTAAGACCTCCGGTGGTCGCCACCCGGTCAACCCGAACGGTAAGCCCGAGGGCCGGACGCGTCGGCGCAAGCCGAGCGACGCCCTCATCGTCCGCCGCCGGCGTACCGGCAAGAAGCGCTGAGCAGGGAGGTAGAAGCACATGCCACGCAGCCTTAAGAAGGGCCCGTTCGTGGACGACCACCTGCTCAAGAAGGTGGACGCGCTGAACGAATCGGGCAAGAAGACGGTCATCAAGACCTGGTCGCGCCGCTCGACGATCATCCCGGACTTCCTGGGACACACGATCGCCGTGCACGACGGCCGCAAGCACGTCCCGGTGTTCGTCACCGAGGCCATGGTGGGTCACAAGCTGGGCGAGTTCGCCCCGACGCGGACCTTCAAGGGCCACATCAAGGACGACCGCAAGTCGCGCCGCCGCTGAGCGGGCACGAGAAGAGACAAGGGAAGTAGCGATGAACGCCCAGAACGACGCGACGGTCGAGGCCTTGCCTACGGCTTACGCGCGGGCTCGCTTCGTCCGGGACTCGCCGACCAAGGTGCGCCGGGTGATCGAGCTCATCAAGGGACGTAGCGCCGCCGACGCCTTGGCCGTGCTCCGGTTCGCCCCGCAGGCGGCCAGCGAGCCGGTCGCGAAGGTGCTCGCCAGCGCTGTGGCCAACGCCGAGAACAACCTTCAGCTGGACCCGGACACCCTCTGGGTCAAGAACGCGTACGCCGACGAGGGCCCCACCCTCAAGCGCATCCGCCCGCGGGCCCAGGGCCGCGCGTACCGGATCCGCAAGCGGACCAGCCACATCACCGTCGAGGTGGAGTCGCGTCCGGCCGTCGCGCAGAAGGCTCAGAGCAAGAAGAAGGCAGGTGGCCGGTAGTGGGCCAGAAGATCAACCCGCACGGTTTCCGCCTGGGTATCACCACGGACTGGAAGTCGCGCTGGTACGCCGACAAGCAGTACGCCGAGTACGTGGCCGAGGACGTCAAGATCCGCAAGCTCCTCGCCACGGGCATGGAGCGCGCCGGCATCTCCAAGGTCGAGATCGAGCGCACCCGTGACCGCGTCCGCGTGGACATCCACACCGCCCGGCCGGGCATCGTCATCGGCCGCCGCGGCGCGGAGGCCGACCGGATCCGCGGCGCGCTGGAGAAGCTGACCAAGAAGCAGGTCCAGCTGAACATCCTCGAGGTCAAGAACCCCGAGGCCGACGCCCAGCTGGTCGCCCAGGCGGTCGCGGAGCAGCTCTCCAACCGCGTGGCGTTCCGCCGCGCGATGCGGAAGGCGATCCAGACCTCCATGCGCTCGCCGCAGGTCAAGGGCATCCGCGTGCAGTGCGGCGGTCGTCTCGGCGGTGCCGAGATGTCCCGCTCCGAGCACTACCGCGATGGCCGCGTCCCGCTGCACACGCTGCGCGCCGACATCGACTACGGCTTCTTCGAGGCCAAGACGACGTTCGGTCGCATCGGCGTCAAGGTGTGGATCTACAAGGGTGAGCTCGTCGGTGGCCTGAAGGCTCGCGAGGCCCGTGACGCCGCCGAGCGCGCGCCGCGTCGCGACCGTGACCGCAGCGACCGGCCGTCCCGCCCGCGTCGTTCCGGCGCGTCGGGCACGACCGCCACCTCGACCGAAGCCGGTCGCGCGGCCGCAGCCGCGACGACCGAGGCCCCGGCGGCTCCGGCCACCGAGACCGCAGAAAAGACGGAGGGCTGAGACGTGCTCATCCCGCGCAGGGTCAAGCACCGGAAGCAGCACTCCCCGAAGCGCCACGGCGCCGCCAAGGGTGGCACGAAGGTCAGCTTCGGCGAGTACGGCATCCAGGCGCTTGAGCACAGCTACGTGACGAACCGGCAGATCGAGTCCGCTCGTATCGCCATGACCCGTCACATCAAGCGTGGCGGCAAGGTGTGGACGACCATCTACCCGGACCGCCCGCTGACCAAGAAGCCGGCCGAGACCCGCATGGGTTCCGGTAAGGGTTCGCCCGAGTGGTGGATCGCCAACGTGAAGCCGGGCCGCGTGATGTTCGAGATCTCGTTCCCGAACGAGGAGACCGCCCGCGAGGCGCTCCGTCGCGCGATCCACAAGCTGCCCATGAAGTGCCGCATCGTGACCCGTGAAGGTGGTGAGTTCTGATGGCGAACGCTGGTGCTCTGGCATCGGAGCTGCGTGAGCTCACCGCGGAAGAGCTCGTCCTGCGTCTGAAGGAGTACAAGGAGGAGCTCTTCAACCTCCGCTTCCAGATGGCGACCGGGCAGCTCGACAACAACCGCCGTCTGCGCACCGTCCGCACGGACATCGCGCGGATCTACACGGTCATGCGCGAGCGCGAACTCGGCCTGTCCGTTGCCCCCGACGCCGAGAGTGAAGGTGCCGCATGAGCGAGCCCACCACCGAGACGCCGGCCCGGAACGACCGCAAGGTCCGCGAGGGCTACGTCGTCTCGGACAAGATGAACAAGACGATCGTGGTCGAGCTCGAGGACCGCAAGAAGCACCCCCGTTACTCGAAGGTTCTCCGCAGCACCACCAAGGTGAAGGTGCACGACGAGAACAACGAGGCGGGCGTGGGCGACCGGGTCACCCTGATGGAGACCCGCCCGCTGTCGGCGACGAAGCGGTGGCGCCTGGTGCAGATCGTGGAGAAGGCCAAGTAAGCAGGGCTCTTTAAGAGTTCTTAGTTCCGCAAGGCTCGCTCGTCGGGCGAGAACCGGCGCGACATACAGGAGTTGACGTGATCCAGCAGGAGTCGCGGCTTCGGGTAGCCGACAACACGGGTGCGAAGGAAATCCTCTGCATCCGCGTTCTCGGTGGTTCCGGGCGGCGCTACGCCGGCATCGGCGACATCATCGTCGCCACCGTGAAGGACGCCATCCCGGCCGCCGGGGTGAAGAAGGGCGACGTCGTCAAGGCCGTCATCGTCCGCACGGTCAAGGAGCGTCGTCGTCCGGACGGTTCCTACATCCGGTTCGACGAGAACGCCGCCGTGCTCATCAAGAACGACAACGAGCCCCGGGGCACCCGCATCTTCGGCCCGGTGGGCCGCGAGCTGCGCGACCGAAAGTTCATGAAGATCATTTCGCTCGCGCCGGAGGTGCTGTGATGAAGGTGAAGAAGGGCGACACGGTCGTCGTCATCGCCGGCAAGGACAAGGGCGCCAAGGGCAAGGTCATCCAGGCTTACCCCGAGCGCGACCGCGTGCTGGTCGAGGGCGTGAACCGGATCAAGAAGCACACGCGGATCACCCAGACCCAGCGCGGCGCGCAGTCCGGTGGCATCGTCACGCAGGAGGCGCCCATCCACGTCTCGAACGTGATGGTCGTCGACTCGGACGGCAAGCCGTCCCGGGTGGGTTACCGCATCGGCGAGGACGGCAAGAAGGTCCGGATCTCGCGCCGGAACGGTAAGGACATCTGATGACCACCGCAGAGAAGGTCGCGCCGCGCCTCAAGGTGCGCTACCGCGACGAGATCAAGGGCCAGCTGCAGGCGGAGTTCTCCTTCGACAACGTCCACCAGATCCCGGGCGTGGTGAAGGTCGTCGTGAACATGGGTGTCGGTGACGCCGCCCGTGACAGCAAGCTGATCGAGGGCGCGGTCAAGGACCTCTCCCTGATCACCGGTCAGAAGCCCGAGGTCCGCAAGGCCCGCAAGTCGATCGCGCAGTTCAAGCTGCGCGAGGGCCAGCCGATCGGCGCGCGCGTCACGCTGCGCGGCGACCGGATGTGGGAGTTCCTCGACCGGCTGCTGACCATCGCGCTGCCGCGTATCCGCGACTTCCGCGGGCTTTCGCCGAAGCAGTTCGACGGCCACGGCAACTACACGTTCGGTCTCAACGAGCAGTCGATGTTCCACGAGATCGACCCCGACGCCATCGACCGCCCCCGCGGCATGGACGTCACCGTCGTCACGACCGCTACGAACGACGACGAGGGCCGGGCGCTGCTGCGCAAGCTCGGCTTCCCGTTCAAGGAGAACTGAGCCGATGGCCAAGAAAGCACTGGTCCACAAGGCCGCGAAGAAGCCGAAGTTCGCCGTGCGCGCCTACACCCGCTGCCAGCGGTGCGGCCGTCCGCACGCCGTGTTCCGCAAGTTCGGGCTCTGCCGGATCTGCCTTCGCGAGATGGCGCACGCGGGCGAGCTGCCCGGCGTCCGCAAGTCCAGCTGGTAAGAGCGTTTCTTTAAAACTCCACTTCGCCACAGGCCCCGCCCGCTCCGGCGGGCGGGGAACCAGGGCGAGAAAGGTTGACAGGTCACCATGACGATGACCGACCCCATCGCAGACTTCTTGACGCGTCTGCGTAACGCGAACTCGGCGTACCACGACGAGGTCAAGCTCCCGCACTCGAAGCTCAAGGCGAACATCGCCGAGATCCTCAAGCGCGAGGGCTACATCGCGGGCTACCACGACGAGCCGGGCGAGAAGCACAAGAACCTCGTCGTCGAGCTCAAGTACGGCCCCAACCGTGAGCGGAGCATCGCCGGCCTCCGGCGCGTCTCCAAGCCCGGTCTGCGGGTCTACGCCAAATCGACCGAACTGCCGTCCGTTCTCGGCGGCCTGGGCATCGCGATCATCTCGACGTCCGGTGGCCTACAGACCGACCGGCAGGCCAAGCGCAACAGCGTGGGCGGCGAAGTCCTCGCCTACGTCTGGTAAGGAAGGGGGCACAGACATGTCACGCATCGGAAAGCTGCCGGTCGCCGTCCCCTCCGGGGTCGAGGTGACCATCGACGGTCAGCTGATCAAGGTCAAGGGGCCCAAGGGCACCCTCGAGCACACCGTCGCCGAGCCGATCACCGTCGAGCGCGGTGACGACGGCGAGCTGCTGGTGAAGCGTCCCGACGACGAGCGCACCTCCAAGGCGCTCCACGGGCTCACCCGCACGCTGGTGAACAACCTCGTCGTCGGCGTCACCGCCGGCTACGAGAAGAAGATGGAAATCCACGGCGTGGGTTACCGCGTGCAGGCGAAGGGCTCGGACCTCGAGTTCGCCCTCGGCTACTCGCACCCGGTGAAGATCGAGGCCCCCGAGGGCATCACCTTCAAGGTGGAGACCCCGACCCGGTTCTCGGTCTCCGGCATCGACAAGCAGAAGGTCGGCCAGATCTCGGCCGTCATCCGCAAGCTGCGGCGCCCGGACCCGTACAAGGGCAAGGGCCTGCGGTACGAGGGTGAGAAGATCCGCCGCAAGGTCGGAAAGACGGGTAAGTGATCATGAGCGACACGACTACGAAGCGCAAGCCGGTCGGCAAGGACATCTCGACCCGCCGCCGCGTCGCGAAGGCCCGTCGGCACTTCCGCCTCCGCAAGAAGGTCTCGGGCACGGACCAGCGTCCGCGCCTGGTCGTCAAGCGGTCCTCGCGGCACATCGCCGTGCAGGTGATCGACGACCTCGCCGGCCACACGCTGGCGTCGGCGTCCACCCTCGAGGCGGACGTCCGCACGCTCGACGGCGACAAGAAGGCCAAGGCCGCCAAGGTCGGGGAACTCGTCGCCGCGCGTGCCAAGAACGCCGGGATCTCGGCCGTGGTGTTCGACCGTGGGGGCAACGCCTACCACGGCCGCATCGCCGCGCTGGCCGACGCCGCCCGTGAGGCGGGGTTGGAGTTCTGATGCACAAGCTCGTGAATGGAAGGAAAGCCTGATGCCGGGACGTACGCGGCAATTCGGCGGCGGCCAGGGCGGGCCGGGCGGTCAGGGCGGCAACGACCGCGGTGACCGTCGCGACCGCCGTGACCGGCGCGACAGCGGCCGTGGCGGGGCGGCCCAGGACAAGACCCCGCACCTCGAGAAGGTCGTGACGATCAACCGCGTCGCCAAGGTCGTCAAGGGTGGTCGTCGCTTCAGCTTCACCGCCCTGGTGGTCGTCGGCGACGGCGACGGTCAGGTCGGCGTCGGCTACGGCAAGGCCAAGGAAGTTCCCGCGGCCATCGCCAAGGGCGTCGAGGAAGCGAAGAAGAACTTCTTCCGCGTTCCCCGCGTCGGCGGCACCATCCCGCACCCGATCCAGGGTGAAGAGGCCGCCGGTGTGGTCCTGCTCCGCCCGGCGTCCGCCGGTACCGGCGTCATCGCCGGTGGCCCGGTGCGCGCGGTGCTGGAGTGCGCGGGCGTCCACGACGTGCTGTCGAAGTCGCTCGGCTCCGACAACGCGATCAACATCGTGCACGCGACCGTGGCGGCCCTGAAGGGCCTGCAGCGTCCCGAAGAGGTCGCGGCTCGCCGCGGTCTCCCGCTCGAGGACGTCGCTCCGGCCCGGATGCTGCGCCAGCGCGCGGGCCAGGGGGTCTGACATGGCTCAGCTCAAGGTCACCCAGGTCAAGAGCAAGATCGGCACGAAGCACGCTCACCGCGAGTCGCTGCGCACCCTCGGGCTGCGCAAGATCCGCCAGAGCGTCGTGCGTGAAGACACCCCCCAGGTGCGCGGCCTGATCCACACCGTCCGCCACCTGGTGGAGGTCGAGGAGGTCCAGGCATGACGGCCATCAAGATCCACCACCTGCGCCCGGCCCCGGGCGCCAAGACCGACAAGATCCGCGTCGGCCGTGGTGAGGGCTCGAAGGGCAAGACGGCCGGTCGCGGTACGAAGGGCACCAAGGCCCGGAAGAACGTGCCCGCCGGGTTCGAGGGTGGGCAGATGCCCATCCACATGCGGCTCCCGAAGCTGCGTGGCTTCAAGAACCGCTTCCGCACCGAGTACCAGCCGGTGAACGTGGGCGACATTGCCCGCGTCTTCCCGGACGGCGGCACCATCGGTGCCGACGAGCTGGTCAAGGGCGGGCTCGTCCGCAAGGGCAAGCTCGTCAAGGTGCTCGGCAACGGCGACGTGAACGGCGTCAAGCTGAACGTCACCGCCGACGCGTTCTCCGGCTCCGCCAAGGAGAAGCTCGAAGCGGCCGGTGGCTCCGCCACCACCAACTGAGCGTTTCGCTAGGCCGAAGGCCCGTCTGGTCCGCCAGGCGGGCCTTCGGCGTTTCCGGGGTGCGGTTGTCGTGGCCCCGGTCCGGCGGAAGGATCGGGGGAGTGGACGTCACCCCTCGTCGTGGCCCGGCCTTCCTGGCGCTCGTGGTGCTCGCGCTCGCCCTGACGGTCCTCGGCACGTTCCTGCCCCTCTACCGCACCGAACAGCCCTTGGGCGTGGAGAACGACGGGGTCGCGCGCTCGGTCGTCCGGGCCTGGCGGATCGACTTCGCGTTCCCGGGCTCGGGGGAGATCGCGTCGCCGTCGGCGCCGCTCGGGGCGCCGCTGCTGCTGGCGGGTGCGCTCTTCCTGGTGGCGCTGGTCCTGGGGATCCGCCAGGCGGTGACCGGCCACGCCGGCGCGGCCGCCCGGCGGGCCACGCTGGTGGCCGCGGCGTTCCTGGCGGGCACGGTCTGCACGATCGGGGTGCAGGGCGCCCGCAGTCTCGTCGACGACCACCTGCCCCGCACGCAGACGACGCTCCTGGCGGGCCTGTGGGTGCTCATCGCGGCGGTCGCGGTTGCGGCGGCGGCCGCGGTGCTCGCCCACCGCACGACGGCCGCTGGGCGCCCGGAGTGGGCCGATCCGGAAGCCGCGTTCGCGGACACGGCGACACCGCCGTCGGGCGTCTCGATCACGGTGCTGCCCCCGGCGGACGACTGACCGGACAGGTTCCTTGCCGCCGCGGTGATCCGGACGGAGGATCACAGGGTGGAGAGACCGTCACAGGAGCCATCCGAGCGGCCGCACCCGGCCGAGGCCGGGGAATCCCCGCTGAGCTTCCCGGTCGAGGCGCCGAAGGTCACGGGCGTCGAGCCGGGCACGGGAGCCCCGTTCCCGCCGGAGTCCTCGCAGGCGGCCGATCCGCCAAGCTTCCCGGCCGAAGCCTCACCGGACCCGCTGGCTTTCCCGGCTGATGCCGCGCCTTCGGCAAGCCCGCTTGCGTTCCCCGCCGACGCCACGCCCTCCGCAGGCCCGCTCGCCTTCCCCACGGACGCCACGCCCTCGGCAAGCTCGCTCGTCTTCCCCGCGGACGCCACGCCTGCCGCCCCCTCCTCGGACCCGCTGGCCGTTCCTCCGGAGCCTTCCGCGGGCCTGCCGGTCTTCCCCACAGGTGCCTCACCCGAGCCGCTGCCGTTCCCCGTCGCCGAGATCCCGGGCGCGCCACCGCAGCCCCAGGCCTCCGAAGACCCGGCAGAGCCGCACCAAGCGCAGATCCCGGTCGTCGAAGCGCGTCCCTCGGGGTTCCTCCGCCTGCTCCCGGCCGTCCTCACCGCCGTCGCCGCCCTGATGACCCTCGGCGGCACCTTCCTGCCGCTCTTCCGGCTCGAGCAGCACGTGAGCGTCCGGGACCGGTTCCTCGAGGCCCAGCTGACCGTCACCGAGACCGCCTGGGGCAGCCGCATCGAGATTCCCGGGCAGGAGACCACCGACCAGGCCGCCTCGCCCGTCGGGATCCCGCTGATCCTCGCCGTCCTCGTGCTGGCCGTCGCCGCGCTCATGGCCTTCTCGCGGCCCGAGAGCGGCCGTGCGCGGTGGCTGGTCGCCGGCGGGGCGCTCTTCACCACCGGGGTCGTCCTCACGGTCGGGATGAGCGGGCTCGGCTGGTCCGCGATGGCCGACGGCAACGACCTCGAGGTCGTCACGGACTCCGGGATGTGGCTGCTGATCGGGGCCCTCGTGCTGGTCGTCGCCGCGGCCGTCCTGGCCTGCCTGCCCACCTGGCGACGTCGGGGCGAGGACTGGGCCGACCCGAACCTGGCCTACGCCGACACCCCGACCCCGCCCAGCGGCGTCGCCATCACCGTGCTGCCGCCCGAGGACGACCGCTAAACCGCTCGCGCCCGCCGTTACCGTGGGAGGCGGAGGTGGTCGTCGTGTCGTGGCTGCTGGTCTTCTTCGGGGCTTCGGTGCTTATCGCGCTTACGCCAGGGGCGAACAACCTGCTCGGCCTCCACCACGGGATGACGCAGGGTGTTCGCCGCGGGCTCGCCGGGCTGGCCGGCCGGCTGACCGCGTTCACGCTGCTGATCGGGGCCGTCGCGGCCGGGCTCGGGCAGCTGCTGGCCGCGTCCGAGACCGCTCTGACGATCATCAAGTGGGCCGGCGCGGCCTACCTGCTGTTCCTCGGCGTCCGCCTGCTCTGGTCCACCATCCGGGGCAAAGCGGACACCCCCGCGCCGACCACCGAACCGGCGTCGGCCTGGCGGGTCGCGCGCAAGGAGTTCGGCGTCGCCATCACCAACCCGAAGGCGATCCTCATCTTCACCGCGTTCGTCCCGCAGTTCATCGACGCAGGTCACGGGTCCTTTCCGGCCCAGATCGCGCTGCTGGGCGCGGTCTACCTGCTGGCCGAATTCCTGGCCGGTTCGGTGTACGTCGGCGTCGGCGCCGCGGTGAAGTCGATCGAGCTCACCCGGCGTGCCCGGCGCAACGTCGACCGGGGCACCGGGGTGGTCCTCGTCGGCCTCGCCGGCGTGCTCGCGACGTCCAGCGCCTGAGCCCGAACCCGCGCTCTGTGTCAAGGATTACGGCCGAGACGGCGAAGTGGATCAACCCGCCGGAGCAACCTTGGTACGGAAAACGCACACGCACTGCGGACACGCCCCGTGAAGCTGTTAGAGTCGGCGACACGCTTCGGGACGAGTGTGCCCCGAAGCGTTCCTGGCTTGCCTGCCAGTAGTGCTGTGTGTTCCCGCCGGCCCCCGTGGCCGGCCAAGCCGATCGTCGGTTGAGGACGGCCGACGACGCCGAGGAGGTCCCCCGCGTGTTCAGCGCCTTCCGCTCGGCTCTCGCGACGCCGGATCTACGCAAGAAGATCCTGTTCACGCTAGCCATCGTCGCGGTCTACCGAATCGGTGCGACCATTCCGGCGCCCGGGATCTCGTACGGAGCCGTGCAGGCCTGTAGCTCCCAGGCGCAGCAGGAAGGCGTCTACCAGCTGCTGAACCTGTTCAGCGGCGGTGCGCTGCTGCAGCTGTCGCTCTTCTCGACCGGCATCATGCCGTACATCACGGCGAGCATCATCATCCAGCTGCTCACCGTGGTCATCCCGCGGTTCGAGGAGCTGAAGAAGGAAGGGCAGTCCGGCCAGGGCAAGCTGACCCAGTACACCCGGTACCTGACGGTCGCGCTCGCGATCCTGCAGGCCACCGGCGTGGTCGCGCTCGCGGACCGCAAGCAGCTCTTCCCGGACTGCGACCAGCCGATCATCCCGGACAACAGCGTCTACTCGCTGGCGATCATCGTCATCACCATGACCGCGGGCACCGCCGTCATGATGTGGCTGGGCGAGCTGATCACCGAGCGCGGCGTCGGCAACGGCATGTCCGTCCTGATCTTCCTGAACATCGCGGCGCGCATCCCGGTCGAGGGCGGGAACATCCTGTCCAACGGCGGTGGCATCGCGCTGACGATGATCTGCATCTTCGGGCTCGTGATCATCGCGAGCGTCATCTTCGTCGAGCAGGGGCAGCGCCGGATTCCGGTGCAGTACGCCAAGCGCATGATCGGCCGCCGGATGTACGGCGGCACGTCGACCTACCTGCCGATCAAGGTGAACCAGGCCGGCGTCATCCCGGTCATCTTCGCGTCGTCCCTGCTGTACCTGCCGGACCTGATCTCGCGCCTCGTCGGCGACCAGAACAGCAACTCCGGCTGGCAGGTCTTCATCAAGAACTACATCGTGAACCAGTCCAGCTGGGTGCACATCGCGCTGTACTTCGGCCTGATCATCTTCTTCACGTACTTCTACATCACGATCACGTTCAACGTGGACGAGCGTGCGGAAGAGATGAAGAAGTTCGGCGGGTTCATCCCGGGCATCCGCCCGGGCCGCCCGACCGCGGAGTACCTGAGCTACGTGCTCGGCCGGATCACCCTGCCGGGCTCGCTGTACCTGGGCATCATCGCGATCCTTCCGAACTTCTTCCTGTCGGTGACCGGGAGCGGGAACAACCAGAACTTCCCGTTCGGTGGCACGGCTGTGCTGATCATGGTCGGTGTCGGCCTCGACACCGTGAAGCAGATCGAAAGCCAGCTGATGCAGCGCAACTACGAAGGGTTCTTGAAGTGACACGCCTGGTTCTCGTCGGCCCGCCGGGTGCGGGCAAAGGTACGCAGGCTGAGGCCCTGTCCGAGCAGCTGCGCATCCCGCACATCTCGACGGGCGAGCTGTTCCGCGCCCACGTCGGCCAGGAGACCCCGCTGGGCCAGGAGGCCAAGCGCTACCTGGACTCCGGCGAGCTCGTGCCCGACTCGGTGACGAACGAAATGGTCCGCGAGCGCCTGGCGGAGCCGGACGCGAAGGCCGGCTTCCTGCTCGACGGCTTCCCCCGCAACACCAAGCAGGCCGAGGTGCTCGGCGAGATCCTCGGCGACTCCGACGTCTCGCTCGACGCCGTGATCCAGCTGCAGGTGCCGGAGGACGTCGTCGTCGGCCGGCTCATGTCGCGCGGCCGCGCGGACGACACCGAAGACGTCATCCGCCGCCGTCAGCAGATCTACGTGTCGGACACCGCGCCGCTGCTGGAGTACTACGCCGACATCCTCGTGAGCGTCGACGGCGTCGGCAGCGTGGACGAGGTCTCCGGCCGGGTGCTGAAAGCGCTGCGCGACCGCACGTGAATCTCGGAGGGTTGCGTGTTCTGCAAGTGCTCCGCCGCGGGCGCATGATCGAGGTCAAGACCCCGGACGAGCTGCAGGCGATGCGGGCCGCGGGGCTCGTCGTCGCCCGCACGCTCGCGGCCGTCCGCGCGGCCGCGAAGCCGGGGGTCAGCACCGCCGAGCTCGACGAGCTGGCCGAGCAGACGATCCGGGACGCCGGCGCGGTGCCGTCGTTCAAGGGTTACCACGGCTTCCCGGCGTCGATCTGCGCGTCGGTGAACGAGCAGATCGTCCACGGCATCCCGGCGAAGACGCAGGTGCTGGCCGACGGCGACATCATCTCGGTCGACTGCGGCGCGATCCTCGACGGCTGGCACGGCGACTCCGCCGTCACGCTGGCCATCGGCGCGGTGTCGGACGCCGACCTGGCGCTGTCCGCGGCGACCGAGGCGGCCATGTGGGCCGGCATCGAGGCCGTCCGCGCCGGCGGCCGGCTGACCGACATCTCCTACGCCGTCCAGTCGGCGGCCGAACGCGCGGGCCGCGACGACGGCGTCGAGTACGGGATGATCGTCGAGTACGGCGGCCACGGCATCGGCCGCCAGATGCACATGGACCCGTTCCTGCCGAACATCGGCAAGCCGGGCAAGGGCCCGCGGCTGAAGCCCGGCATGGCGCTGGCGATCGAGCCGATGCTGACCGGCGGCGGCGGCGAGACCCGCGAGCTGGACGACGGCTGGACGGTCGTCACGGCCGACGGCTCCCGCGCGGCCCACTGGGAGCACACGGTGGCCATCACCGAAGACGGTCCCTGGGTGCTCACCGCTGCGGAAGACGCCTGACATCTTTCGGGGGTCCGGGTGGCGGAGCCCCCGGCTCGGGGCGAAGCCCCGGATGGCGCTGACCTGCGCATTCACCCGTTCAGGCGCACTTGGTGTCCGCGGAACTGGGCAATCTCCTAGCACGGTTACCCCCAGTTTGGGGGTCGCGACACGGGTTGCGTACACTGTCAAGTCGGCGCACTTATCGCGCCCGGATCCTGCGCGCTCGTGAATTCACGGTCTTGGGAGCCGGGCACCAGTGTGCCACGCAACACCCAACCCAGCACTAGTGCTCGAGTTGATCAGGTGTGGCGGCCGACAGTGCAGACAAGGAAATGCGGAGGACATGGCGAAGAAAGACGGGGCCATCGAGGTCGAAGGCCGCGTAGTCGAGCCGCTCCCCAACGCGATGTTCCGCGTCGAGTTGGAGAACGGTCACAAGGTCCTGGCACACATCAGCGGCAAGATGCGGCAGCACTACATCCGCATCCTGCCCGAGGACAGGGTTGTCGTGGAGCTCTCGCCCTACGACCTCTCTCGTGGTCGCATCGTCTACCGCTACAAGTGATCACGAGCAGCTCAGAAGCAGGAGAGCAGAAGACGTGAAGGTCCAGCCGAGCGTCAAGAAGATCTGCGACAAGTGCAAGGTGATCCGCCGTCACGGCCGGATCATGGTGATCTGCGAGAACCTGCGGCACAAGCAGCGGCAGGGCTGATCCGATCGCCAGGCACTCGACCAGAGTGGATTGACGGCTACACAACCTCCCCGCACCTGCCGGGCCACGCGAGTGGGCCGGTTCACCCCCGGACTTCAGGCCGGGGCTGGGACACCCGAGGCGCAAGCCGAGGGCACGACAGGCGAGTCGGTCCCGGAACCGGACGGGGAGCAGACCTGAAGACGAATTCAATGAAGGAGCATCAGCGCCAATGGCACGACTCGCTGGCGTAGACCTTCCCCGCGAGAAGCGGGTGGAGATCGCGCTTACGTACATCTACGGCATCGGCCGTACCCGGTCGAAGCAGCTCATCAAGGCTGCCGAGATCAACGCGGACACCCGCGTCAAAGACCTCAGCGATGACGACCTCGCCAAGCTGCGTACGTACATCGAAGAGAACTTCAAGGTCGAGGGTGACCTTCGCCGCGAGGTGAACGCCGACATCCGTCGGAAGATCGAGATCGGGTGCTACGAGGGTCTTCGCTGGCGCCGCGGACTTCCCGTCCGTGGTCAGCGCACCAAGACGAACGCCCGCACCCGCAAGGGTCCGAAGAAGACGGTCGCCGGCAAGAAGAAGGCTGGCAAGAAGTGAGCGTCCAGGGCAAGAAGGTCGTGCAGATGGGCGGCGTCCAGCGCCGCGGCTCGGCTTGCGTTTCGCCCAAGGCGCTCTACGCCCGCCCGATGGCGCTGCGGAACCTGTACACCGACGCCGGTTCGATCATCCGGCGCGGCCAGGCCGAAGCAGCCGCCGCTCACCAAGAAGACGCGCGCTAACAGGAGATCCCTCAGAACATGCCACCGAAGTCTCGCACTGCGGCCGGGGCCAAGAAGGTCCGCCGCAAGGAAAAGAAGAATGTCGCGCACGGTCACGCGCACATCAAGAGCACCTTCAACAACACCATCGTCTCGATCACGGACCCGACCGGTGCCGTGATCGCGTGGGCGTCGAGTGGTCACGTGGGCTTCAAGGGCTCCCGTAAGTCCACCCCGTTCGCCGCGCAGATGGCCGCCGAGAACGCTGCCCGCAAGGCCGCCGAGCACGGCATGAAGAAGGTCGACGTCTTCGTGAAGGGCCCGGGTTCGGGCCGCGAGACGGCGATCCGCTCGCTGCAGGCGGCCGGCCTCGAGGTCGGCACCATCCAGGACGTGACCCCGCAGCCTCACAACGGCTGCCGCCCGCCCAAGCGGCGCCGGGTCTGAGGAACGGGGAGGAGTAAGAAGAAATGGCTCGTTACACCGGCCCCGCGACGCGTATTTCGCGTCGCCTCAAGGTTGACCTCATCGGCGGCGACCAGGCTTTCGAGCGTCGCCCCTACCCGCCGGGCCAGCACGGCCGCGGGCGCATCAAGGAGTCCGAGTACCTCCTGCAGTCGCAGGAGAAGCAGAAGGCTCGCTACACCTACGGCGTTCTCGAGCGTCAGTTCGTCCGGTACTACAAGGAAGCCGTCCGGCGTCCGGGCAAGACCGGTGAGAACCTGCTGCAGATCCTCGAGTCGCGGCTGGACAACGTGATCTACCGCGCCGGCATCGCCCGCACCCGCCGTCAGGCGCGTCAGCTGGTGAGCCACGGCCACTTCCTGGTCAACGGCGTCAAGGTCAACGTCCCGTCGTTCCAGGTCACCAAGTGGGACATCATCGACGTGCGGCCGAAGTCCATGGGCATGCTGCCGTTCGTGGCGGCGAAGGAGTCCTTCGGCGACCGCCCGATCCCGGCGTGGCTGCAGGTCGTCCAGTCCAACCTCCGCGTGCTGGTCCACCAGCTCCCGGAGCGCGCGCAGATCGACGTTCCGGTTCAGGAACAGCTGATCGTCGAGCTCTACTCGAAGTAGTCCGGCACCGTCGGACGCAGGGCGGCGGCGCCCACAGTGCGCCGCCGCCGCGCCATCCCTTCGACGTCATATGGCGGGCGTCGTCTGGAAAGGAACTAGGAAGAAATGCTGATTTCCCAGCGGCCGGCTCTCGGCGAAGAGACGGTCAACGAGACCCGCTCCCGGTTCACCATCGAACCGCTGGAGCCCGGCTTCGGCTACACGCTCGGCAACTCGCTGCGTCGTACGCTGCTGTCGTCCATCCCGGGCGCGGCCGTGACGAGCATCCGCATCGACGGCGTGCTGCACGAGTTCACCACCGTTCCCGGGGTGAAGGAAGACGTCACCGACATCATCCTGAACCTCAAGGAGCTCGTGGTGTCCTCGGAAGAGGACGAGCCGGTCACCATGTACCTGCGCAAGCAGGGCCCCGGTGAGGTCACGGCGGCCGACATCGTGCCCCCGGCCGGCGTCACCGTGCACAACCCGGACCTCCACATCGCGTCGCTGAACGGCAAGGGCAAGCTCGAGATCGAGCTCGTCGTCGAGCGCGGCCGCGGTTACGTTCCGGCGCTGCAGAACAAGCAGGCGGGTGCCGAGATCGGCCGGATCCCGGTCGACTCGATCTACTCGCCGGTGCTGAAGGTGACGTACAAGGTCGAGGCGACTCGTGTCGAGCAGCGCACCGACTTCGACAAGCTGATCCTGGACGTCGAGACCAAGCCGTCGATCACGCCGCGCGACGCGGTCGCGTCGGCCGGCAAGACGCTGGTGGAGCTGTTCGGTCTCGCCCGCGAGCTGAACGTCGACGCCGAGGGCATCGAGATCGGCCCGTCGCCGCAGGAGGCGGACACCATCGCCGCCTACGCGATGCCGATCGAGGACCTGGACCTCACCGTCCGGTCGTACAACTGCCTGAAGCGCGAGGGCATCCACACGGTGGGCGAGCTCGTCTCGCGCAGCGAGGCGGACCTGCTCGACATCCGCAACTTCGGCGCCAAGTCGATCGACGAGGTCAAGCTCAAGCTCGTCGGCCTCGGCCTCGCGCTGAAGGACAGCCCGCCCGGGTTCGACCCGACCGCGGCGGCCGCCAGCTACGACGGTGAAGGCTGGTCGGAGGGTGTCGGTGGCATCGCCGACGGGATTTCGGACGGCCACGACGATGGCCAGGACTACGCAGAGACCGAGCAGCTCTGAGGCCCTGTGCCTGGACGCTGTGAGCTGAACTAGGAGAACCAATGCCCACCCCTACCAAGGGAGCCCGGCTCGGCGGGTCGTCCGCGCACGAGCGGCTGATCCTGGCCAACTTGGCCACGCAGCTGTTCGAGCACGGCAAGATCACCACCACCGAGGCGAAGGCCAAGCGGGTCCGTCCGCTGGCCGAGAAGCTGATCACGAAGGCGAAGCGGGGCGACCTGCACAACCGTCGTCAGGTGCAGAAGGTCGTCCGTGACAAGGACGTCGTGCACAAGCTGTTCGCCGAGATCGGGCCGCACTTCGCGGAGCGTGCCGGTGGCTACACCCGCATCACCAAGACGATGCCGCGCAAGGGCGACAACTCGCCGATGGCCGTCATCGAGCTGGTGGCCGAGAAGACGGTGACTTCGGAGGCCGAGCGCGCTCGGAAGACGAAGTTCGCCAAGGACGAGCCGAAGGCCGCTGCCCCGGCTGCCGAGGAGACCACCGAGGCGCCCGCCGCCGAGGAGGCCAAGGCCGAGGAGACCACCGAGGTTTCGGAGGCTCCGGCTGCCGAGGAGACCGACGCGGACGCCAAGAAGGACTGACGTCCTGAAGGCCGATTCGACACCGGACGAGCCCGCCACTCCCGCTGGGGAGGGCGGGCTCGTTCGTCTGCGCTTGGACGTTTCCTACGACGGCACGGACTTCTCGGGCTGGGCCCGGCAGCCTGGTCGCCGCACGGTCCAGGGGCTCCTGGAGGAGGCCCTGCAGAAGCAGCCGCCGGGCGCGTCGGTGCCGAAGTCCGTGGTCGTGGCGGGCCGCACGGACGCCGGGGTGCACGCGACGGGCCAGGTGGTGCACGTGGACGTCGTGCCCGGGGGTGCCGGGCGCGTCCCGATGTCCGCCGAGGGCATCCCGGACCTGACCCGCATGACGGGCCGCTGGAACCGGCTCCTGCCGGGCGACGTCCGGGTGCTGGGTGCCCGGGTGGCCCCGCCGGGGTTCGACGCCCGGTTCTCGGCCGTCCGCCGGCACTACCGCTACCGGGTGTCCGACGCGCCGTGGGGCGTGGACCCGTTGCGCCGGCACGACACCCTGGCCTGGAACCGTCCACTGTCGACGGACGCGATGAACGCCGCCGCCGCGGACCTGCTGGGCCTGCACGACTTCGCGGCGTACTGCAAGCAGCGCGAGACAGGTACGACGATCCGCGAGCTGCAGCGCCTGGAATGGACGCGGGTGGACGAGCACCTGCTGGAGGTCCGGGTCTCGGCGGACGCGTTCTGCCACTCGATGGTCCGCAGCCTGGTGGGCGTCCTGCTCATGGTGGGCGACGGCCGCCGCGCGCCCGGCTGGCCGGAGCAGCTCCTGGCGAGCGGCGTCCGCGACAGCGCGGTCGCCCCGGCGCACGGCCTGACCCTCACCGCGGTCGACTACCCGCCGGACGCGGACCTCGCCGCCCGCGCCGAACAAACCCGCAACATCCGCACGCCCTCGTGAGGGGTTTCCCGCTCACGAGGGCGGCGCGAGATCAGTCGCCGCGGCGGACCGGGCCCAGGAGCTGCTGCTCCTTGCCCGTCGTCACCAGGCGCAGCGGCCGCCACAGGTTGCGGCCCAGGGCCACCACCTGGTCGTCCTTCAACGTCGTCAGCTGCCGCATCATCTGCGGCGGGAGCCGCCAGATGCGCGCCGCCAGTTCGGCCTGACCGGCCGGAAGGCGCTGCATCAGCACCAGGTCCGCCGCGTTGGCCGTCGCGCCCGCCTGCGGGTGCAGGTACGGCAGCACGTAGATCGTCGTCTGCCACGGCGAGCGGGGCGGGAACAGGTCCTGCGGGGTCGGGCCGCCGTCGGTGACCACCAGCAGCGGCGCGTCCTCCGACGGCCGCGGGAGCTCGACCGGGGACAGCCGGCGGATCTGCACCAGCGGCGACGGGCGGCCGTCACGGCTGCCGGCCGCCTGCGAGAGCACCTGCCACGCCGCCGGGCGGCCCGTCGCCACCACGACCCACGCGCCGACCGCCATCGCGCGCATCGCCACCTGACGGGCCAGGTACAGCCCGCCCACCAGCACGATGCGTGTCGGCGTCGAGCGCAGCGCCGAGATCGTCAGCGGCTCGCCCTTCAGGCCCGAGCCGAGGACGATGCCGCCGCGGTCGCCCGAGGGGCTGATCGCGTCGAGCATCGCGGGGTCGACCGTGAACTCCGGCGCCACACCGGTGTTCTGCCCGGCGTCACGGACGCGGGAACTCATGCTGTACCTCCGATCGGCAGCGTGGCGGCGAACGCGGAGACCTGCAGCCCGCGCAGCGGCGTCAGGTCGACGCCCAGCCGCTCGGACAGGCCCTGCAGCCGCTGGTCGGCGGCGTCGAGCTCACGCGGGTTGCGCGCGCTCAGCCGGACCACGCCGCGCAGCCCGATCTTGCCTTCGTCGGACGCCGGGGAGATCGACATCGCGACCGTCGCCGACAGCGCGCGGACGCTCGTCAGCGCGTTCAGGCTGCCGCTGATCTTGCCCTTCGGCCAGCCCGTGATCGCGTAGCTCGCGTGCCCGATGCCGGCCGCGGTCACGCCGGACCAGCGCTCCTGCAGCGTCACCCGGTCCGCCGAGCCGGCGACCGAAGTCAGCTCCGCCGCGGAGATGCCGGCCCGCAGCAGCTCGTCCGGGTCGAGCGGCCGGGTCGGCACGCCCTGGGACTCCAGCGCGTTGCGCACGCGGGACAGCGCGCCGATCAGGGCGCGGTGGGCGCCGACGACGCCGCCGCCGCGTTCCCGGATGGCCGCCGGGCAGCGCTTCGGGTCGAGCCGGATCGCCACCCACGTCGTCCGCCGCGCCGCCGCGGGCAGCGGGCCGAGCACCTCCATGTAGGAGCTCAGTGCGGGCGAGTCCGACGGCAGCGCCGCGCTGCCGGGGTAGCAGTGCGAGATCAGCTGGATGGAGTCGAGGACGACACCGCGGTCTTCGAGGCAGGGCGCCAGCGCCGACAGCGGAAGGCTCGGCGCGTCACCGGCCTGGGTGATCATCGCCGGCGTCGGCTCGACGAGCAGCACGGCCGTCCAGGTGCCGTCGTTCCAGGCGAGGCCGACCTGCTGGCGTTCGTGGTCGACGCCGTGCGCCACGACGAGGTCGGGCACGGCCACGCGGAGCAGGTTGACGCGGGCGTCGTCCGCGCCGGTCACCGTGGTCTCTTCGGCGGTCATCGCCTCGACCGTGCTCGGCGGCAGCGGGTTCGCCACCCGGTCGTGCGACCGGAACGAATAGCGGAGGGTCAGCCCGATCCACTGGGTGAACCAGCGGCCACGCCAGCGGAGCAGCGCGACGATGAGCGCGAAGCCGACCACGCCGACGCCGACCCACTTGAGCGACATGTCGATGGCGAGGAGAACGAGCCCGATCGCGAGGCCGACCTCGAGCACGACGAGGTTCGCCACGGGCAGCGGCCCGAGGTTGACGCCGGAAGACCGGCGCCGGGCCGGTGGTGCCATCCGCACCGCGCCGGGCGGGGGAGTGGAGGGGCCGCTGTCGTCCGGTCCTTGGGGGCCACCGCCACCGGGTCCGCCGGGGCCACCGCCACCGGGACCACCAGGTCCGCCACCGCCAGGGCCACCTGGGCCACCAGGCCCACCAGGCCCACCGGGGCCACCCGGGCCGCCGGGACCGCCTCCACCAGGACCGCCACCGCCGGGGCCACCAGGACCGCCGGGGCGTCCGCCGGGCCCACCTGGGCCGCCCGGACCGGGGCCGCCCGGACCGCGCGGCGGCATGCCCGGACCGCCGGGGCCACCAGGTCCACCACCGGGTCCGCCGGGAGCGCCACCGGGTCCACCGGGCACTCCGCCGGGGCCGCCGGGACCACCGGGTCTCCCCGGCCGCGGCGGCGGGCCCGGCGGGCGACCGGGTGGCGGCGGCCCGGGCGGGCCAGGCGGACGTGGAGGCGTGGTGACGGACATCCGCGCGTTCTCTTCCCCTCGTGCTTGCGTACCCCGGAAGCCGGGTCCCGGGGTGTCCGACCCTAGCCGGAGTTGGTAGAAACCCCACACCAGACGGTCCCCGTACGGCTATCCTGCGGAACCGTACCGCGACGGGGAGAGCTGTAGGTCGAGAATGCCATCAACACCCACGACTAAGTCTCAGGTTCAGGCGTATCAATTCGTCCTACGGCGGATGCAGTCGGCGCTGGTCCGGCGCGACGCCGTGATGTTGCACGACCCCATGCGCACCCACACGAGGGCCACGATCGTGGGGGTCGTGCTCGGTGCCCTCGGCATGATCGTCTTCGTCGTCTGGGGGCTGCTCAGCCCGGCGCCGTCGGTGCCGGAGGCCGGCAACATCGTGATCGGCGAGCAGTCCGGCACGGTCTACGTGGTGATGGGGAACCCGAAGACCCTCGTGCCGACGTTCAACCTCGCGTCGGCGCGGCTTCTCCTGCTGGCGCAGTCGAAGCAGTCGAGCGGCGGGAACAACGGCGGTGCGACTGCGGCGCCCGCCCCGTCCTCGGCGGCGAGCCCGGCGAGTGTGAAGAACCCCACGGTCGTGTCCGACGACCAGCTGAAGGACATCCCGCGCGGGAAGCTCACCGGCATCCCGGACGGGCCGCAGCTGATCCCGACCGACGCGCAGCGGATCTCACCGAACTGGGCCGTGTGCGACCAGGTCCTGCTCGACCCGACCCAGCCGAACCCGGACATCGGCAAGACCGAGACGTCCGTCTTCGGCGGTGTCGCCCCGAACGCCCTCGGCACCGAGCTGGGTGAGAAGGAAGCGCTGCTGGCGGCGGCCGACAACGGCAAGACCTACCTCGTCTACCGCCTGCCGAGCACGCAGAACCGCCCGAACGCCAACACCGTCCGCGCCGAGATCGACACCAGCGACTCGCACAACGCGGTCTCCACCGCCCTGCAGCTGCTGAACCAGAAGCCGCGCAAGATCTCGCAGGGCCTGCTGAACGCGATCCCCGAGGTCCCGCGCCTGACCCCGCCGGTGATCCCGGACGGCCCGGCGCCGGCCGACTTCGGCGGGCTGTCCGCGGGCGACGTCTTCTCCACGCAGCCCACGGGCGAACAGCCGCAGTACTGGGCGATCACCACCAGCGGCATCCAGCAGGTGTCGCAGGCGGTCGCCGACGTCGTGCGCGTCGCGAAGCACGGCAGCGCGAGCAGGCTGCAGACGCTCGGCCTCGACAAGCTGTCCGGCGTCACCGTGCTGCGGTCCGGCGACCCCGGCTACATCCAGGTCGACGACTTCCCGCGGTCGGTCCCGACGGTGCTCGACGCCACCAAGAACTCGGCGGTCGCCTGCCTCGGCTGGTCGGTGGTCGGCGACGGTGCCAACCGCGACGGCCACACGTCCGTCTACATCGACACCCAGCTGCCGGGCCAGAACAGCCACGGCCCCAAGTTCGCCACCACCAAGGTGACCACGCCGGGCCCGAACCGCGTGCCCATCAACGGTTTCTACCTGCAGCCGGGCTTCGGCGCGGTGGTGCAGTCCGCCACCGGCAAGGACAGCTTCGGCAAGGGCGCGATCCAGCTGATCTCCGACCGCGGCATCCGCTACAGCGTCCCGGACGCGACGACCGCGGACGCGATCGGGCTGGGCAACCGGCAGCCCGCACCCGAGTCGATCATCGGCCTGCTGCCGACCGGCGCGTCGCTGAACACGCAGGACGTGCTCAAGCAGTTCGACTCGGTGCCGATCGACCCCAACGCCGGCTCGTTCCCGACGCAGACCCAGCAAGCGGGCGGCTGAGCGGAACCGCGGGTCCGCGGCGGGCGTCACACGCTCGAAGGTCTTTTCGTGAGCGGAGGTGCCGTGGCCGGCTTGAGGATGGACGGCGCCGTCGTCGCCGAGTACGCCAAGACGGCCGAGGCGGCCGCTGACGACTTGGACGCGGCGGCCGTGGAGGTCGGGGGCGAAGGCGTCTCCGAAGAGTCGTACGGCGCGCTGGGGGCCCAAATCGGGCTCGGTGCGTCGTACGGGCGGGCGTCCGGGGCGTTGCGGCGCCAGCTGACCGACGGCGCCGAAGCCCTGCGCTCGGCCGCCGAGGCGCTGCGGCAGGTGACGGTCCGCCACAGCGGTCAGGACGCGGACGCCGCGGAGCTGATCAAGCGGGCCGGGAGGCTCGACGGATGATGACCGAAGAAGGCTCCACGGAGTCCATCGCGCACCCGCTGGCGCGCCAGGCCGCGCCGGTCGCCGTGGCCGTCCCGCAGGGCGAGGACATCACCGCGGCGGCCGAGCCGCACCTGGGTTACCTCACCGACGTCTCGCGGCAGCTGGGGCTGGTCGATCCGGTCGAGACGTACTTCCGGCCGCTGCTGGGCCGCTGGGCCGACCTCGGCGCCGAAGCCGGGCGGCTGCGCCAGGCCGCGTCGACCGCCGCCGACGTTTCGGCGCGCCTCGACGACCACCTGGGCCGTCTCGACGCCGGCTGGGAAGGCCGCGACGCGGACTCGTTCGTGGCCTACATCAGGGAAATCGGCTCGGCGGGCGGCGACCTCCAGGAGGCGCTGAACACCCTGGCGGCCGCGCTCGACGACATGGTGGAGACCCTGCGCCACGTGGTCGTGGACCTCGTCGAGGTCCTGGTCGACACGGCGGAACTGGTGTCGGAAACGATGCTGCTGCCCAACGGCGGCACCCGGCGTGCACGGGCCCAGCTGGAGGAGACGCAGGAGTCGGCGAAGAGCCTGTACGAGACAGCGCGCGACGTCATGGAGGCGTTCGACCGGCTCTGCGACGGCGTCGACGACCCGGACGGCAAGTCCAGGACCATCGAGATCCGGCACCGCTACCCGCAGGAGCGGTTCAAGCTGCACGACGGCGCGTTGAACGACGAGGGCGCAGCCGCTCCGGGGACATCGCCGTCTTCGGCGGACCAGTCGACGACACCGTCCGCGGCGAGCGGCGACCCAGCGGAGCCGAAGCACACGGGGGCGGTCACCCCGGACGCGGCGCAACCGGCCGACGCACCCCCGGACACGACGGCGAACCACAACACGTCGGGCGGCGTCCCGATGATGCCGATGATGGGCTTCGGCGCCTTCGGCGGAGGCGGCGGCGGGGGACGGCGCCAGCCGAAGTCCCGCCAGACGATCAACCCGTCCGAACTGCTGGGCGAGCCCGGTTTGGTGGCGCCCCCGGTCATCGGCGAGGACGAGAACCCGAAGCCGCAGCCGAAGAAGCCCCCGGCGCCACCCGCGAAGTGACGCCGGGCCCGCGTCAGCGGCGGGTGGTGGGCCCGGTGTCGGCGGTCCGGTTGCGGCGGATCGTGTGCATCACGAACAGCGTGATCAGCAGCGCCACCACGCCGCCGCCGGTGCCGGCCAGCGCCACGATCACGGGGGTCGAGCTGCGGTCGTTCGACGGCGGGAGCTGGGCCATCTGCGGCGCCGGGATCGGCGCCTGGTTCCCCAGCTCCGACGGCAGGCTCTGGGTCAGCGCGGCCACTGGGTCGATGACCCCGTAGCCGACGAAGTTGTCCCGCCCGCCCGGCGCCGCCGGGTGCTGGGCCGTCTCCTTGATCCGGTTGATGACGCCCTTCGCGTCCAGCTTCTGGTACTTCGCCCGGACCAACGCCGCGAGCCCCGCGACGTAGGGCGCAGCGAAGCTCGTGCCCTGGATTTCGCTGGCCTTGTCGCCGCTTTCGAAGGTCAGGTTCGCGAGGCCGTCCGAACCCTCGGCCGGGTCGAGCGACGTGATCTTCGTGCCCGGCGCGGCGACGCCGACCCACGGGCCGTGCACGCTGAACGGCGCCACGCTGCCGGACTCGTCGATCGCGCCTACGGAGAGCACGTCGTCCGCGAACCACGGCGGCGTCACGATCGTCTTCGGCTTGCGCGCGTCCGGCTGGTCGTTCTGCGGGCAGCTGTCGGTCGCGTTGCCCGCGGCGGCGACGATCACGATGTTCCGCTCGGCTGCGTAGTGGACGGCCGCCTGGACCTGCTGCTCGCCGGCGGTGATCGACCCGTCGGCGGTCCGGCAGTTGTCCACGGACATGTTGATGATGCTGGCTTCCTGCCGGTCGGCGATGCCGCGGATGATCTCGGCGAGCGTCTTCAGCGTGCCCGCGGTTCCGGCCTTCTCCAGCTGACGGCCGCCGTTGGTCTGCCCGGGCGAGGTCTGGTCACCCTCACCGCTGCCGCCACCGCCGGAGCTCGGCGGCAGCGACGTCTCGGAACCGGGCGGTGTGCCCGTGCTCGACGACGGCGGCGAGCCGCCGGTGCTGCTGGCCGGCGGGCTGGACGTCTGGGTGTCGGGCTCGTAGTTCTCGCTCAGCTGGCGGTAGGACACGATCGTCGCGTCCGGGGCCATGCCGATGAAGCCGACCTCCGGGTTGTCCGGCTTGGCCGCGATGATCCCGGCCACCTCGGTGCCGTGGCCGTCGCAGTCCTCGAGCCCGTCCGGCTGACCCTTCGACGGCTTCGCCACGTACTCGCCACCGGACTTGACCCGGCCCTGGAACCACGGGTGCTGGGTCACGCCGGTGTCGATCACGGCGACCTTGACGTCTTTGCCGATGCCGCCGGTGGCTGCCTTGACGATCTCCTGCGCCTTCGAGACCTGCAGGTAGTCCTGCCCCCACGGCCGGTTCTTGAGCACGATGTTCTGCCCGAGGGTGCTGCGCTGCACGCACGCCTTCGACGGCTTGTAGGCCTTGTCCGGCTTCCGCTCGTCCGGGATCAGCTTGGTCGTGTCGACCGGGGGCGGCGTCGCGAAGTAGCCGTCGGTGGACGTCTGCGCCCAGCCCGGCAGGGCCGCTCCCAGCGGGGCCAGCACGCCGATCGTGCCGGCCAGCAGGGCCGTCGTGGTTCGCCGGGTTGCGCCGAAACGGCGTCCTACTGCCATCCGAGAGTCACCCGATCCGGTCACTTGAAGTTCAGGTGCCGCAGGGTGGTGTAGAGGTCCATCACACCCAGGGCCAGCGGGAGCACGGAGGCGATGCTGATCGCCTCGATGATCTCCACGGTGCGCCGCAGCGGCGGCGAGAACCGCTGGTTCGGGAAGATCACGCCGACCACCAGCGCGCCCGCGGCCAGCAGGATCAGCACCCCGAAGACGTAGAGCAGGCGGTTCTGCGCGCTCGCCGTGAGCAGCCAGCCGATGCCGATGCCGGTCGCGGCGACCAGGCCCGTGGTGAGCAGGGCGATCGCCTGGCTGCCGTTGGCGTACGCGCGGGCGCGCAGGAGCAGCACGAGCGTCGCGACGACGCCGAGGATGATCCCGAACGCGCCGGGCGCGGTGGCGGCGATGATCGCGGACACCGCGACCGTGACACCGCAGCCGACCATCAGGCCGGTCATGTAGTTGTGCGCGACGGCCGTGCGGCGCTCGATCGCCCGGTAGTCCGGGAAACCGGAGTCTTCCTTGAGTTCCTCGGCGCTGCCCGGGACGTGCGGCAGCGGCAGCTTCGCGAGCCAGATCGTGGCGCGTGGCAGGATCGAGATGCAGGCGAGGGCGACGGCGACCGTGCCGGCCGCGATACCGGCCGCGGGGTGCGCGACGAGCGTGCCGAACAGGAAGGCCAGCGCGCCGAAGACGCCGACGGTCGCGGCCGCGATGAACGTCGTGATGCCCGCGCCGATGACCATGATGCAGACGGACGCGACGATGAGCACGAGGACCGCGCCGAGCAGCAGGTTCGCCCGCATCGACAGCCCGGGCACGATGTAGAAGCCGCTGACGAACGCCAGCGGCAGGCCGCCGGCCGCGGCGATCAGCACCCCGGTCGCCTCGGCGTTGTACGCCTTGGCGAGCGTCGCGCCGACCGCGACGCACGCGATCGCGCCGATGCCGCCGGCGATGGCCGCGCCGATCGCGCTGCCGCCGTAGAGCGAGCCGCTCATGAACAGCGCGAACGCGGCGGCGACCAGCGCCAGCCCGCCCGCGACGTGCCCGAAGCGGTTCGCCGTTTCCTTGGTCCAGGGCCGGAAGCTGTCGGGGGAGGACTCGGCGATCGCGTCGACGACGTCGTCGTACAGCGGCGGCGGCGGGTTCTCGTTGCGCTTGCGCAGCTGGAGCAGCTCACCGTCGACCACGCCGAGCGAGGCGAGCGTCCGGCTCGGGTCGAGCGGGGCGTCCCCGAGCTTCGCCAGCGCCCAGCCACCGTGGCGGGCCCCGCCGTCGGGCGACGACTCCTTGGCCATGTCCAGCAGCATCGGCAGCAGATCGGCCACCGCGACATCGGCGGGCAGGGCCACGTCGATCCGCGTAGAGGGCGCGACGACCGTCACCCTGCTGAAAACTGTCGTGCCCGTAGCCACTGCACTGCCCCCGCTCGGTCGAGACTGCTCCCGGGGGAACTTATACCGAACCCGGGTGCCGACATCATCGAACGTCCGAAATTCACCGGCAACGGCAGGTCGGCGGAGGTCCAGCGGGCGAAGGGCGCCACTACTGTCGGTGCCGGGCCCTACACTCGGCGGACGAGGGTGGGGCAGCGTTCACGAGGGGTTCCGGCATCCGGCGGAATTCTCCCGATACGTTCGATAGGTTGTTCGCGCACCAAGCGGTGGCCGCCATCGTCGAGTTTGAATGAGGGGTCCTTCGATGAGCACGCTGCAGTTCAAGAAGTCGCCGCGGCTGGCGGCACCGCGTCCGCCGGGCGGTGAGGTGCACCTCGAGCCGCCGCCCGAGGTGCCCCGCGTCATCCCCGGCAACATCGTCATGAAGGCGCTTCCGGTCGTCATGATCGTCGCGTCGCTCGGGATGATGGTCTTCATGTTCCAGGCCTCCAACCGGAACCCGATGATGATGGCCATGGGCGGCATGATGGTCGTCGGGACGCTCGGGATGATGGCCGGCGGTGGGGGCAAGGGCGGCGGTGCCAAGCGCGCCGAGATGGACGAGGACCGCAAGGACTACCTCCGTTACCTGGGCCAGATGCGTGACCGCGCCCGTGAGGCGATGGTCGACCAGCGCGCCGCCCTGGAATGGGTGCACCCGGATCCGCAGTCGCTGTGGTCACTGGCCGCGAGCCGCCGGATGTGGGAGCGGCGGACGAACGACCAGGACTTCCTGCACCTGCGCGTCGGGCGCAGCTCGCACCGCCTCGCGACGCGGCTGGTCCCGCCGCAGACCGGGCCGGTCGACGAGCTGGAGCCGATCGCCACCCTCGCGCTGCGCCGGTTCGTGCGCGCGCACTCGATCGTGCCGGACCTGCCGACCCAGATCACCCTCCGCGGGTTCGCCGCGGTGAGCATGCAGGGCGACCGCGCCCTCACCCGCGGCCTGACGCGCGCGATGCTCGCGCAGCTGGTCACCTTCCACAGTCCCGACGACGTGCTGATCGCGGTCGCCACCGCGGGCCGCGCGAAGGAGGAGTGGGAGTGGGCGAAGTGGCTGCCGCACGTCCAG